>JABHGV010000016.1 GCA_018671895.1 Rhodospirillaceae bacterium
ATCCCCGCCTCGCCCGACGAGGCGACACTGGAATCCGTAGTCAATCCGCAAGGCAAGGTCGACTATATGATCCGCTTTGCGTGCCCTGAATTCACGTCGATATGCCCGGTCACAGGACAGCCCGACTTTGCCCATCTGGTCATCGATTATGTGCCCGGTGACACCATTGTCGAAAGCAAGTCGCTGAAACTGTATCTGACGGCGTTTCGCAATCACGGGGCCTTTCACGAAGACTGCACCATCGCCATCGCCACAAAAATTATCGATGCGGCGAAACCGAAGTGGCTGCGCATCGGCGGGTACTGGTATCCGCGCGGCGGCATTCCCATTGATGTCTTTTACCAGACCGGCGAGGCACCCGATGGCGTCTGGATTCCCGACCAGGGCGTCGAGTCTTACCGGGGGCGCGGATAAGAAGGCGACTATTCGAAGAATGGAGTGATTCGTGATTGAATTCCCAAGAAACCTAGCAGAAGCCGTAGTTGGCCGATGGAATAATTTGGTGGCAGGAGATTACGTCACCCCACCCTGCCCACCTGTGGACCTTCTAAATGAATTACTCGAAACGGCATACATTGTTGCCAGTGCGCCAGAAGAAACCAGATACCCCCAATTCAATTTGTTAGCGCTTTCTAAAAATGAAGATGGAGATTATACCGACGAATTCATTCAGAAATGGCCTTTCGATAAACCTCGCTCACTTTCCATCGCCGAATTGAGGCGCTTAGCCCCGGCTGTAGACGTTAAAAAATCCGGCATTTGGGTCGAATGGGGAAAAGATGGCTGGAAAATTATAGGCTTAATCGACCTTGGAACTTCCTGGTTTCGCGCCCGAATAGGACTTGAATATTCATACAAACATCCATCATGCCTTTTCATTCAAGTTGATGGCCCTGGTCGGATGCGAGTCCATCAAGGAGCCTTCCTTGTAGCCATGCTCATAGATGGTCGAATCGAAAGGCTTGAGGGTATTGATTTAGATATATCACTGCATCCACCTATTAATTCTGGTTTGAAATTCTTGTCGGAGAATCTGGTTCTTCCTGCATCAGAACCGATGAGAGATTTTGATAGTTTTGCTTTTACGGCCATGTACAACACATATTCAGGTATTTCGAATTCTATCAGGCTAGAAGGGCATGGTGGCTCAATCATTGTAGTTCCTGCAGGTGAACAACGGCCTGTAGATGGACTAAAAATAAAATATCCCCTAAACTCTTCCTGCTTAAAATTGGCATTCATTGAATTTATGAATGCACGCACAGAACACACTGATCTTGTTGTGCAACATGAATCTGGAAAGCATGTGCCAAAGGAACAGTTGTCACAATTCGCATTTTCTGTTCGTGAAACCCTCACAGAACTAGTAGAGGCATCACGATTTGTAGCTCGGCTTGCGGGATGTGATGGTGCAATTGTTATTTCGGAGGATCTTGTAGTTCTTGGCTTTGGTGCTGAAATCACATCGAATTTCAACACCAAGACAAAAATTGTGGAGCACCTAGGGTTCGGCAAAAGTAATTTTCCACCTCTTGATATTGAGCGGTTTGGAATGCGGCATAGGTCAGCAGCAAAACTTGTGAGTCAACAATCAGACTATTGTGTCCTTGTTATTTCTCAGGATGGCCCTATCAGTACAATTTGGTCAGAAGATGGAAAAATAAACGTAAAAAAGAACTTCTATCTTGTTAATCTTAATTTGCCATGGACATAGGGGCGGCATCCCCATTGATGTTTTTTATCAAACCGGCGATGCGCCCGACGGCGTCTGGATTCCCGACCAAGGCGTCGAGCCCTATAAAGGACGCGGATAAATGAGCAATTACACCCTGATCATCGGCAACAAGAATTATTCATCGTGGTCGCTGCGTCCGTGGCTGGCGATGAAGGTCAAGGGCATCGACTTTACGGAAAAGCTGATTCCCCTGTTCGACGACGCCTGGGCCCAAGCCATCGCCGAGGTCTCGCCAACCAGTTGTGTGCCGGTCTTGCAAGACGGTGATCTGACGATCTGGGAAACCATGGCAATCCTGGAATACATGGCCGACAGGCACCCGGACGCCGGGTTCTGGCCGACCGATGTTAAGGCGCGTGCCGTGGCGCGGTCCGTTTCGAACGAAATGCACGCCGGGTTCACCAACTTGCGTGGCAACATGCCGATGAATATTCGCAAGTCCCTGCCCGACAAGGGGGATGGTGAAGGCGTCGACAAGGACGTCGCCAGGATTCAAGCGTTGTGGGCCGATTGCCGCACGCGCTTCGGCGATGGAGGCGATTTCCTGTTCGGCGAGTTTTGTAATGCAGACGCCATGTTCGCGCCCGTGGTCAGCCGCCTGACCACCTATTGCGTCGAACTGGACGATGCCTCGCAGAAATATGTCGATGCCGTGCAGGCGCTGCCAGCGATGATTGAATGGTCCGAAGCGGGGCGTGTCGAGCCGTGGGTCGTCGACGAAGACGAGGCCTAAGCCTAAGCCAGCGTTTGTTCGCGCCGACGGATCAGCCACCAGACAATGGTGGCGCCCAACAGTTTCGACGCCGTCATGGCGATTGCTCCGGCCGGGGTCAGGATTCCGACGATGCCCAGAAATACGACGCTATCGAGCGGTGCGCCGAACAGGCTGGATAACAGGACACGTTGTGACAGGGGCCGTTTGGTGAAGGTGTAAACGGCCCAGTCGACCAGTTCACTGACCAAAAACGCCGCCGCGCTGGCCGTCGCCACAAACGGGTCGGCCATGACGTAGCTGAGTGCCACACCCGCCAGCATCGCCAACAGCACCTTGTGACCAATCTCGCGCTGGGCGAAATCGCGCGCCACGAAGACAAACCCGACCAACAGGGCGACAGGCGGCCATTTGGTGCCATCGGGCAGCTCGATAAGCGGAACCACAGTGAACGCATAGTTCACCAGAACAATCAGACCAATATAAAGGGCGGTATACTTCAAACGCATGACGACCTGTTTCCAACTCTCGTGTTATCTTGCGGCGGCTAGATATCATATAGGGCGACCATGGGCAACGTTGTGGACATAAAAAAAGCCATTCGCGAACAGGCGTTGGACATCGGTTTCGATGCCGTCGGCTTCGCGCCCGTCGATGGCGCACCGGATAATACCGCCCATCTGGATGAGTATTTATCCCAGGGCCGCCATGGCGATATGGGCTGGATGGCCGAACGCAAGCAGCAGCGAGCGGCCCCCAACGCCCTGTGGGATGGGGCAAAGACGGCCATCGTGCTGGGCCTGAATTACGGTCCCGCCGTTGATCCGATGGATATCACCAGCCAGCCTGAGCGCGGTGCGATCAGCGTCTATGCCCAAAACCGGGATTACCATGACCTTGTCAAAAAGCGCCTGAAACGGCTTGCGCGCTGGCTAATTGAGGCCCATGGCGGCGAGGTCAAGGTATTCGTAGACACGGCCCCGGTGATGGAAAAGCCGCTGGCCATGCAGGCCGGTCTTGGCTGGCAGGGCAAGCACACCAATCTGGTGTCTGAGACATATGGCTCGTGGCTGTTTCTGGGCGAGGTCTTCACCAGCCTTGAAATTCCGCCCGACAAGGCCGCCGCTGACCAGTGCGGCAGTTGCACCGCATGCCTGGACGCGTGCCCGACCGGGGCGTTGACGGCACCGTATGAGATCGATGCCCGACGCTGTATTTCCTATCTGACGATCGAACACAAAGACCCCATTGACGACGAACTGGCAGACAAAATGGGTAATCACATCTATGGCTGCGACGATTGCCTGAGTGTTTGTCCGTGGAATAAGTTTTCAACACCGACCAAGGAAGATGCCTTTTTTGGCAGGCCCGAGCTGACCTTGCCGCGGCTGAAAGACATGGCAGGGCTTGATGATGCGGCCTTCCGCGCGCTGTTTTCCGGCTCGCCGGTGAAGCGCACCGGGCGCGACCGTTTTATCAGAAATATACTGATAGCCATTGCCAACGGACGCGACTCGAACCACACTGAATGTATCGAGACGCTGCGTGAGGATGCATCGCCGCTTGTCCGCGATGCAGCAGCAAAAGCACTGAGTAAAATCATCCCTGGGGAGAGATAGCAGGAACATGACGGCCCTGACGCCCGTTGACATGAATATTATCCGGCGCGCGCCGCTGCTGATGGACATTCCCGAAAAGGAAATGACGCGGCTGCTCGACGCATCCAGCGTCGTCGAACACAAACGCGGCAAGCTGTTGTTCCTGCGCGGCGAGGCGGCTGACCATATTTTCCTGCTGCTCGACGGATGGGTCAAAGTGTTCCGCGACTCACAGGAAGGCGAACAGACTGTCATCGGTGTCTTGAAGCCGGGTGAAACCATCGCCGAGGCCGCCATTTTCCTGGGCCGTGATTATCCCGCCAGCGCCGAGGTCGTCGGTGATGCGCGACTGCTGGAGATTCCGTCCAGTGTCCTGTTATCGCTGTTGCGTGAAGACGGTGAGCTGGGAATTCGCATGCTCGGCACCTTGTCGCAACGGCTGCGCGGGCTGGTCCTGCACATTGAACAAATTCAGGCGCGCTCGACGCCGCAGCGGCTGGGCGAGTTTTTGCTGGGGCTATGCGCCACCTGTGATGGCGGCGAATCTGAGACCACCATCGACCTGCCCTATGACAAATTCCTTGTCGCGGCGCGTCTGGGGATGAAGCCGGAAAGCCTGTCGCGCGCACTGGTCAAGCTGCGCGACGTCGGCGTCACCACCCAGGGCCATCAGGTGATGCTCGGCGACATCCAGAAATTGCGGAATTATTGCAGCGAGACCTAAGTTCTAGGCCGGGTCAGGATTGGCCAGAAGGCGATGGTGAAAATAACGAACGCCAGCGTCCATAGAACACCGCCGACAATAACCGCCTGAAATCCCAGATACGGTGTCAGCACCCGAAGCAGCGCGCCGATGGAAACCAGCACATAGGCAACGACGATAGGTTTGCTGGCATGCAGTTGGCGACCCGAATGACCCAGCGCCGCGCGTGTCATCACCGCCAGGATCATTGTCCCTATGGCGCCTGCGGTCAGGGCGTGCAGGGCCGCGCCTTCGCCGGGATGGCCGATAATCCCAGACAATCCCAACAGGGCAAAGCCGACGACCAGCCACAGGTGCCCCAGATGCAGCACCCAGACAATGGGTTGGCCAAGGGTCTTCAGGGTTTGCCAGTTGCGCATGCGAACCAGCAGACTGGCTGAGGCGAGCAATTGCATTGCCGCGGTGACCATCTGGGGTACCGCATCGCCGGCAAGGTCGGCGACGATGGCAGCGAGCAGGGTTAGCACCACCAGTTTTTCGATGGCAGGTGGCGTCGATGCCTCGGCTGGCACGGCATCCATCCGTAACGCACCGCTGGTAAAGTTGGGCACGATGCGCCCGGCAATCAACGTCACCAGCAGAACGAAGCCATAAATACCAAGACGCAATCCCATTTCCGCCGTATCCGTGGTCACCCCGATGGCCTGTAGATGCATCAGCAGGTTGCTCGCGAACAGCACCGTCAGCAGACCGATAAAAACAAAGTTCCGTTGCAACCCGGCGCTAATAATGCGCCCACCAGCGACAATGCCCAGCGCCGGTATCAGCATCAGGTCGATGACCGCGACCGGCATCGCGCCTAAATCCCAACCAACCCAAAAGGCAATTCGTCCGGCCAGCCACAGCCCCGCCAGAACCATCAACACCGGTCCGGCGACGGGTGGCGTGCGGGTCCAGTTGGGCACCGCCGTCAGCATAAAGCCGCAGACCGCCGCGATGGCGAACCCGAACAGCATTTCGTGACCATGCCAGTAAATTGGCGGCAACGGCCCCGGCACATAGCCCTCGCCGCTTGAAACCATCAGCCAGAACACCATCGGGGCCATGCCATAAAGGCCCGCAAACATAAAAAACGGCCGGAAGGCGGCACTGAAAAAAACTGGTGGGTTATTATCCGACGATGTTTGCACGTTAATTCTCGCCTGCTGAGTATTGGGAAAACCCTATACGGGGGACTGGTTCGTGCCCTTGATGAAAATCAAAATTCCCCATAGTCTTGCCACTCTTGGTGAAACTATATGGAATTATCATGACCTTTCGTGTCCTCGTCGGCTTTCTGTTTAGCGTCTTGCTGGCCTCGTCGGCGTCGGCGACCGAACCCGGCAAAACATTCCAGGACTGCGAAACGTGCCCGAAAATGGTGGTCGTTCCGACCGGGTCTTTCACCATGGGCAGCGACGGACGCCACAAGTACGAGCGCCCTTCGCGCGAAGTCACCATCGCCAAGCCATTCGCCATCGGCATATACGAAGTCACCTTCGATGAATGGCAGGCCTGTTTTGACGAGGCGGGCTGCAAGCGCGTGCCAGACGACCATAAATGGGGAAAAGACACCCGCCCGGTGATGAACATTACCTGGTTCGAAACCCAGGAATTTACCGAATGGCTGAGCAAAAAAACCGGGCATACCTATCGCCTGCCCAGCGAGGCGGAATGGGAATACGCGGCGCGCGCCGGTACAACGACGGAATTCTGGTGGGGCGACGAGGTCGGCGAGAACCTGGGCAACTGTCGTAACTGCAAAAGCGAATGGAGCAAGAAGGGCTCAGCCCCGGTCGGTTCGTTCGCGCCCAATCCGTTCGGGCTTTACGATGTGCATGGCAACGAATGGGAATGGATGGAAGATTGCTGGACCCCGAACCAGATTGACGCCCCCACCGACGGCTCGGCGCGCATGGACGGTGATTGCGGTTCGCGCGTCATGCGATCCGGGTCATGGTATTATTTTTCAAAGAACATGCGCTCTGCATGGCGCTTCAAGAACGACGCCCGGGTTAAAAGCTATGGCATCGGCATGCGGGTCGTCAGGGAAATGCCCTGACGGGCACTATTTTGCTTTCTTGCCCTTTTTGCCCTTCATGGCGTTGAGCTGATTTTGCATGGCTTCCAGCTGTTCATGCAGGGCGTTCAGGTCTTGTTCCGGCGCTTCTGATTTTTCATCATTATCCTGAGCGCCATACAAAGGCGTGAACATTTTCATGGCGCCTTCGAACAGCTCCATATTCTGTTTGCCCATTTCCTCGAACTGTTGAAACGGCATCAACCCGTCCAGGGCATCACGCATGTAATGACGCATCTGTTCCTGATTGCGCGCAAACGAGCCCATGGAATGGTCCAGATATCGCGGCACCAGCGATTGCAGACTGTCGCCGTAAAAGCTGATCAGGTGGCGCAGGAAATTGATCGGCAGCAGGTTTTGGCCCTTGGATTCTTCCTCGACAATGATGTGGGTGAGCACGCTGCGGGTAATATCGTCGCCAGATTTTGCATCGAAAACGACAAAGTTAATGCCGTCCTTAACCATCTGCGAAAGATGATCCAGGGTCACGTAGCTGCTGGTCGCAGTATTGTAAAGTCGCCGGTTTGCGTACTTCTTGATCGTAATCGGCGCTTCTTCCGTGGCATTTTTGTCGGCCATATTTCCGTCTTTTCAGTTGTATGTGTCAAAGCAACATAAACTATCTTCGCAGAAAATGCTGCATTGCAAAGAAAAAATGCTGCAAGCGCCCCAAAGCATCGCGTTATAGTTTCTCCCATGAGTGATGATACGGACAAAACGAATATTGACGAACTGGCGGGTCGTTACATTGACCTGTGGCAGAAACATCTGGCCGCGCTGTCGGCGGATGGCGAAGTTGCCGAGCTGGTCGCCAAGAGCGTCGAACTGATGAACAGTTCTGCCGCCACCATCGCCGCCATGAATTTGGGGGAGCACGAGAATGCCGGAGCAACTTCAGGAAACCCATGGGCACAAGCAGGATTCCAGGGTGGGGCCACGGCCGCTGGCGCTACACATGGCAACCCAGACCATGATGTGGACGAGCTTACTCGCCGCATTGCCGAGCTTGAGGAACGGGTCGCTGAGTTGGAGTCCAGACCTGCAAAACGCCGCAAGGGGGCTGGAAAAAAAGCTTGAGGGTGTCGAGCCCGAGGACTTTGCCGCGGCAATAGATGCCGAGGCACGCCGCCGCCTGATGTGTTTCGCCGATGGCGTCATTGCCTATCGGGACAACAAACGCATTCCCCGCCCGCCTGAACCCGATTGCGTCTGGCAACAAGGCAGCACCCGGCTGCTTGATTACGGCACCATCGACGGGGCCGACAAAAACGGCATCGGGGTGCTGTTCGTGCCGTCGTTGATCAACCGGTCCTACATTCTGGACCTCAGTGAAAAGCGCAGCCTGTTGCGCGACCTGTCCAAGCGCGGATTTCGTCCGCTGCTTGTCGATTGGGGCGAGCCCGGCGAGGAAGAATTAAAAGCCGATTTGAACGATACCATTTGCGGGCCGCTGGATGCGGCATTCACCGCCGCGCGAAACCTGACGGATGGCAAGATCGCCGTCGTTGGATATTGCATGGGCGGGCTGTTGGCGCTGGCGCTGGCAAAACGCCGCATCGAAGACGTTTCGTCGCTGGTCATGCTGGCGACGCCCTGGGATTTTTACGCCTATGACCCCGGCAAGACCCGGATGCTGAAGGCGATGGTGCCGAACATTGAGCACCTGATCGACACCGTCGGCTTCCTGCCGGTAGATGTTTTGCAGGCCATGTTCGCCAGTTTCGATCCCAACATGACACCGCGAAAATTCCGCACCTTCGCCGCACTGAACGGCAACAGCGCCCGGGCGCGGGATTTTGTCGCACTGGAAGACTGGCTGAATGACGGCGTTCACCTGGCCGGACCGACGGCCCGGAACTGTCTGATCGACTGGTATGTGGACAACCTGCCCGACAAGGGGGAATGGATCATGGACGGCGAGCCGGTGCGCCCGGAAGATATTCATGTGCCGACATTGGTTGTTATTCCAAAGCGTGATTACATCGTGCCGCCGGAATCGTCCGCACCGTTGTTGCGGCTTTTGCCCGACGTCACCGAGATGGAGATTGATGGCGGACACATCGGCATGATGGTCGGTTCCAAGGCAAAGGGCGGCCTGTACACGCCGCTGGCCAAATGGCTGGAGAAAAATATCGTCTAAGCACCCCAGAATATTTATTGTTGCAGTGCAGCATTTTAGCTTGCCGACGAAAATTGCCGGTTCTATAACGAATGCAAGGGTCAATTTATAACCAAGGAGATTCTCTTATGACTGATGTCGTTATCGCCGCCGCCGCCCGTACGCCTGTCGGTGCTTTCGCCGGTTCGTTGAGTTCCCTCCCCGCCCATGAACTGGGCCGCATTGCCATTGTCGAAGCACTGAACCGCGCCGGTGTCGATGCCGCCGATGTATCAGAAGTCATCATGGGACAAATCCTGAGTGCCGGTGCCGGACAGAACCCGGCCCGTCAGGCCGCGGTCAATGCCGGTGTGCCGGTCGAAGCGACTGCTTATGGCATTAATCAGCTCTGTGGCTCTGGCCTGCGCACGGTAGCCCTGGGAAGCCAGGCGATCCGACTGGGCGATGCCGACATCGTCGTCGCCGGTGGACAGGAAAGCATGAGCCAGTCGACGCACTGCATGCACCTGCGCGACGGCGTTAAAATGGGTGACGGCCAAATGATCGATACCATGATCAAGGACGGACTGTGGGATGCTTTCAACGGATATCACATGGGCACGACGGCAGAAAACATTGCCGAGAAATGGCAACTGACCCGTGACGACCAGGACGCCTTTGCCGCCAGTTCGCAAAACAAGGCCGAAGCGGCGATGGCCGATGGCCGCTTCGCCGATGAAATTGCACCGGTCACCATTACCACCCGAAAGGGCGAGACCGTCGTTGATACCGATGAATACCCGAAGCCGGGTATCACCGCCGAAGGCCTTGGAAAATTACGCCCGGCCTTCGCCAAGGACGGCACGGTAACCGCAGGTAATGCGTCGGGCATTAACGATGGTGCCGCCGCCGTCGTCTTGATGAGTTCTGAAGAATCCGAGAAGCGCGGCATCAAGCCGCTGGCCCGCATCGTCTCGTGGGCGACCGCCGGTGTCGATCCGGCAATTATGGGAACCGGTCCAATTCCGGCCAGCCGGGCGGCTTTGGAAAAAGCCGGTTGGAGCGTCGATGATCTGGACCTGATCGAAGCCAACGAGGCGTTTGCCGCCCAGGCCTGCGCGGTCAACGCCGACATGGGTTGGGACACAGACAAGGTCAACGTCAACGGTGGCGCCATCGCCATCGGCCACCCCATCGGCGCCAGCGGCGCCCGGGTTCTGGTGACGCTTTTGTATGAAATGCAGCGCCGTGATGTGAAAAAGGGACTGGCAACGTTGTGCATCGGCGGCGGCATGGGAATTGCCATGTGCGTGGAACGCACTTAATGAAAACCAGCGTGGAACGTTGATAACGATTTTAAAACCACACGATTACGAACAAAGACATTAAATCTGACAGGGAGATTTATCGATGAGTCGAATCGCAGTTGTTACCGGGGGAACACGCGGCATCGGGCGCGCCGTTTGTATAGCACTGAATGAAGAGGGTTACACCGTCGCGGCCAGTTATGCAGGCAACGACGAGGCCGCCGAAAAGTTCCGCGAGGAAACCGGCATCCCGGTGTTCAAATTCGACGTTGGTGATTTCGACGCCTGCGCCACCGCCATCGCAGCCATCGAGGCCGACCTTGGACCCATCGACGTGTTGGTCAACAATGCCGGCATCACCCGCGACGCCGCCCTGCACAAGATGACGCCCGATGAGTGGTCAGCGGTGATAGACACCAACCTGAGCGGGCTGTTCAACATGTCGCGCAATGTCATCGACGGCATGCGCGAACGCAAGTTCGGGCGCATCATTTCCATCAGTTCCATCAATGGCCAGAAAGGCCAGTTCGGCCAATCCAACTATTCCGCCGCCAAGGCAGGTGACATTGGCTTTACCAAGGCATTGGCGCTGGAAACGGCGGCCAAGGGAATTACTGTGAACGCCATCGCACCGGGCTACATCGGCACGGAAATGGTTCTCGCCGTTCCCGAAGATGTGTTGAACGAGAAAATCATTCCGCAAATCCCCGTTGGCCGATTGGGCGAGCCCGAAGATGTGGCGCGGTGTGTGGTTTTTCTGGCAGATGACAGTGCCGGTTTCATCACCGGGGCGACGTTGACCGTTAACGGCGGTCAGTATCTGACCTGATTTTTCGCCGATATAAGGATCTCTTAAGGGTATTGCCCTAATAATTGGCTGTCTTCACATTATATGATGAAGATGGACGATTCGCGTCGTCGCCATTTTTAGACCGAGCCGAAATGACTGCAATGCGCCTGATAATTCTGTCCCTTGTTCTTGCCATTTTTTGTGCGAATACGCAGGGATTTGCCGCAACGAAAAAAATAGCGGACGGCAAGGTCGCGTTCCTGGCAAATCTGGCGGACAAAAAAGCATCGAACGGTAAATCCACAAACGGCAAAAGGCGCTATATGAAGCCCGGCTTCATTGGCAAATCCTATCCGCAATTTAACTATCGGGAATTCACCCTGATCGGCACTGAGCCCGGAACCCAGGGGATTCCGTCGAACGACATATTCTTCGATAAAGTCAGGGAAGCCATCGACCTGATCGCCAAAAAGTCGCCAGAAATTTTTCAATTTATGCAGGACATCAACCCCAAGGGGAAACGCATTATTGCCTATACCGGCAAGATCGGCCCGGCATCGTTCGCATCGTGGGACGGCGATTATGTCGTCAATATTTCTGTAACCGGTATTAATGAAGACCCGGTGTTTGAAAACTCCCCCTATTCACTGGCGTCAAGTATGGTCCATGAACTGGCCGGACACGGCAGTCAGGAAAACGATGATCGCCTGTGGGCCATGTATGACTGGTGCGGCAAGGACAGCAGCACCGTCAAAGGTGTTCTGTGGCAGGCCAACCATACCGGATCGAGCAGCGGGTTCGTTGAATACGAGGCCAACCTGTACGCCCGCTGGTTCCTGGAGACTGTGCGCGGCACCTATCCTGATCTGATCGAACCCGCCGTCCGGCGTTATGTGAAGACGGTGCGGATTATGAAAAAACGGTTCCCCGGCTGGTACGACGAACGCAAGGACACGATTACCTTGCTTGCCGAGTTTGGAGCCCATTTCGGCAAAGTCTGCCCCGAGCAGAAATTCACGCCGCATACATCTGATAATTAGGTTTCACCTAATTATCAGAAAGATGTTATTGCCCCTCAAACGCCGGGCGGGGCTCCTCGCCCCTTGGCTTTCGCCGAACGGTCGGCGGCCCGCAGTCGCGGGCTTGTAGAAAACCTGACTCCTATAAAAAATAGAACTTGGCTTCCAGAACCCGCGCCGCGAAGCGCGAAAAACAAAAAAGGCCTCTATGCCGGATCTTTAGGGGTTGTTTTGGCCATCGATGCGCGGCCTGAAAAAGTATCGTAAAAATCGGCCAGCGCCGGGCGATTTTCGCGCCAATTATCGGCATCGAAACGAAGGTCCAGATAGCCCAGCGCCACGGCAATGGTGATGTGGCCGATGGTGACATCGTCGCCAGAGCCATCAGCCTCTTTACCAGCAAAGCCGTCGGCTTCTTCTTCCAGGGCATCCAGCGCCCGGTCGATAGCCGCCTTCTGGCGCTCAGCCCAACTGTCGGAACGTTCGCCGTCAGCGCGTTTGCCTTCCATCAGCCTGAGAATAGCCGCATCCATGATGCCGTCGGCCAGGGCCTGACGACGCAACGCCGTCCAGCGCGCGCCACCTGCGGGCGGGAACAGTTTGACCCCGTCGTGCAGGCTGTCCAGATATTCGCAAATGACCGGCGAATCATACAGTGTCTCGCCGCCGTCCAGCACAAGGGTGGGCACTTTGCTTAATGGATTGTCGTTGACCAGATCGGGTCCTGACTCCCAGGCGTTGGTAGCGATGGCTTCAATGGAATCCTCGAGCCCGGTTTCGATGGCCATCACCATCACTTTGCGAACGTAGGGAGAGGTCGGCGAATAACGTAATTTCATCGGCTTTTTGTCCTGTCTAGAAAATGTCTTTGCGGTGGCGGATTTCGGCGAACGCACTGACCGCATCCTGGCCCGTCAACCCGGTAGCGGCAAGCAGGCTGTCGTCATCGGCGCGCAAAAATGGATTGGCGGCCTTTTCATCACCCATCATCGACGGCACTGTCGGCTGACCGGCTTCGCGCAGCCGGGTGATTTCATCGGCGCGACGGTTCAACGCTGCATTATCGGGGTCGATGCTGAGGGCAAAATCGGCATTGGAATTGGTGTATTCGTGGGCGCAATAGACGCGTGTGTCGTCAGCCAGGCTGCGAAACTTCAACAACGAGGCCCACATCTGTTCGGCAGAGCCTTCGAACAGCCGGCCACAGCCAAGCGAGAACAAGGTATCGCCGGAAAACAACGCCTTCGAATTTTCGAACCAAAAGGCGATATGACCGCTGGTATGGCCGGGCACATCCATCACCCGGGCGACATGACTGCCAATGGCGACGGTATCGCCTTCAGCGACCCGGACATCAATGCCGGGGATGCGGGCGGCATCGGCAGCGGAACCGACAATTGTACACCCGGTTACCTGCTTCAATTCCATATTGCCGCCGGTATGATCGCCATGGTGATGGGTGTTGAGGATATGGCTCAACCGCCAGCCCTTGCCTTGCAGCGCATCGCGTACCGGACCGGCAACGGCCGGGTCGACACACGCCGTCTCGCCGCTGACAGAATCGTGCACAAGATAAACGTAGTTGTCACCCAGCACTGGAATTTGATGTATTTCGAGGCGCGCCATTGAAATTTTCAATCTTCATAAACATTCCAGATAGCCTAACACTTCTATCAACTATGGTAGTATCACGATTATGTGGACAGACGCCGTCGATCTCAGGGATTTCTATGCATCCAGCCTTGGCAAAGCCGCCAGGCGGATGATCCGGCGCGCCATTCGGGCCCACTGGCCGGACCTTGGTGGCATGGACGTTCTGGGCATCGGTTTTGCGACGCCTTATCTGGGCCTTTATCAGGGACAGGCGCGACGCGTCATTGCCGCCATGCCTGCGGCCCAGGGGGTCCTGCACTGGCCGGCAGATGCGCCTGGCCTGACATCACTGGTCAATGAATACGAGTTGCCGTTTCCCGACATGTCCATGGACCGGGTATTGATTGTCCATGCACTGGAGTGTTCGGAAACGGTTCGCCCATTGATGCGCGAGGCATGGCGAGTGTTGGCCGACGGTGGCCGGTTGCTGGTGGTGACACCGAACCGGCGCGGCCTGTGGGCGCGGTTCGAACGTACGCCCCTTGGGCGGGGCCACCCCTATTCGCAAAGTCAGTTATCGGCTGTGCTGCGCGAGAACATGTTCACGCCAACCCAGACCAGCCGCGCCCTGTTCATGCCGCCGACGAATTCTCGCATGATGCAGGCATCGGCACCGGCAATGGAAGAAATAGGCCGGCGCTGGTTCAGGACGTTCTCTGGCGTCGTCATCGCCGAGGCCAGTAAACAGATCTATGCCGGCAATGCCGTTGGCAGCCCGAAACGCGTGTATATACCGGTATCACAGGGCGGATAAAAAGATTGATTCCCGCCTACGCGGGAATGACGGTGAAAAACAAAACTCCTGCCGATCGCCCGGCGCTTGAGGGGAAAAAAGAAACTTTGTCTTGAAACAAAATTATTTTTTCAGGAGGAACAACGCCTGTTCACCCATCAGGTTGGATAACAACGGCGACAGGTCGATGCGCTGCACCGAATCCGCACCCTGGCTCAACGCCATGGCACGTTCCGCCGTAATCCCCATTTCACGACACAGCTCGGTAAAGTCCTTGATCGTGCAAAAATGGATATTGGGTGTGTCGTACCATTGATCGGGCAGGGTCTCGCTGACCGGCATCCGGCCTTTCAACAACAGATGCAGGCGAATACGCCAATGGGCAAAGTTCGGAAACGAGACAATCGCCCGCTTGCCAATCCTGAGCATTTGTTCAAGCGCCTCTTTCGGTGCCGTCATCGCCTGCAACGTCTGGCTGAGAACCACATAATCGAAGGCATCGTCCGGATAGTTTTTCAGGTCCGTATTGGCATCGCCCTGAATAACCGACAAGCCGCGAATGACACACGCGTTGACGCCTTCGGTACTGAGCTCGATACCGCGCCCGTCGACCTGTTTTTCATTGACCAGATATTCAAGCAAGGCACCGCGGCCACAGCCGACATCAAGCAGCCGCGAGCCGGGCTCGATCATGCGGGCGATAAACTGCAAATCGACGCGAATTGCCTTGCGCTGATTTTCCTTCATCATGATGCGTCGCCTCCGCGTGATGGAAGCCCGCGATGGCGCGCCGCACCGTCGATAAAGCCACCCAGCACCCGGATGAATTCTTGCTCGTCGAGCAGAAATGCATCATGGCCGTTGTCGGACTTGATCTCGGCAAAGCTGACATTGGCGGCAACCGCGTTCAAGGCGTGCACGATCTCGCGATTGGCATCCGTCGGGAACAGCCAGTCGCTGGTGAACGAAAACACGCAAAAGCGCGTCGGCGTATCCTTGAAGGCGTTGGCCAAATTATCGTCGTAATCACTTGCCAGATCGAAATAATCCATGGCGCGCGTCGTATACAAATACGAATTGGCATCGAAGCGATCAACGAACGTGATGCCCTGATGGCGCAGGTAACTTTCGACCTGAAAGTCAGCTTCGAACCCATAGGTGATTTCCTTGCGATCCTGCAAGCGTCGCCCGAATTTTCGGTGCAAGGCCGATTCCGACATATAGGTGATGTGCGCCGTCATCCTGGCCACAGAAAGCCCCCGGTTCGGGTTCTTGCCTTGCGCCAGATAATCACCGCCGCACCAGTCCAGGTCGGCCATGATCGCCTGACGCCCAACCTCGTGAAAGGCGATGTTCTGCGATGAATGACGGGCCGCAGTGGCAATCGGCACGGCGGCAAATACCCGGTCCGGGAAACTGGCCGCCCATTGCAGGACCTGCATGCCGCCCATGGACCCGCCAAGCACCGCGAAAACATCGTCGATGCCCAGATGATCCAGCAGCATGGCCTGTACGTTGACCATGTCGCGAACCGTAATAACCGGGAAATCCAGCCCCCAGGGTTTGCCGGTGGCCGGGTTGATGGACTTCGGCCCAACCGTTCCCATGCAGCCGCCGAGAATATTCGAACAAATGACAAAGAACCGGTCCGTGTCGATGGTTTTGCCGGACCCGACGATATGATCCCACCAGCCTTCCTTGCCGGTCAACGGGTGGGTTTCAGCGACGAACTGATCACCGGTGAGGGCGTGACAAACAACGATGACGTTGGATTTGTCCTCGTTCAGGGTCCCGTAGGTCTGATAGGCGACGGGGAAATTCTGCAAGTCGGCACCGCAATCCAGGCGCAAGGGTTCATCGATGCCAAGCCTGACACTGTGGCCCGGCAGATCGTCGTCCTTCACAATATTATTTTCGCCTGTTGTCGCGGTCATGGCTTCTAAAGTCTGTTATTCCCGAAAAGCGGGATCATTGCTATGAATCAGCCCGTCTCATGTCAATGTTTTCTTTGATTTTAACGGTTTCAGAGACTATCACTGATTTCACGTTACGGGGCAGTTTTAAGACTTGCGAGAACCATTACCCATGGCCAAAAAACCATCACTCGACGATTTACGCCGGGAAATCGATGCCATAGACGATCAACTGCATGATTTGTTCATGGCGCGGACCGAAATCGTCAAACAAGTGCGCGAGGTTAAACGCGGCCAGCCGGTAAAGATTCGCCCGGCCCGTGAAGACCGGATTCTCTATCGTCTGATCGAACGCCATCGGGGGCCATTCCCGAAACGGGAAATTGCCCGCATCTGGCGCGAGGTGATCGTCGCCACCCTGTCCTTCGAAGGGCCATTTTCGGTCGCTGTGCACATGCCCGAGTCCGAGCCGTCCCAGACCCAGGCAGACGAACGGCGAACTGGACTGTGGAACATGGCGCGCGACCAATACGGATCATTCACCCAAATGACCGGCCACGTCAGTCGTCAGCGCGTTATCGAGGCGGTAAAAAATCAAGATGTAACCGTCGGCGTTTTACCAGTCCCAGGGCGCGACGACGCCGATCCATGGTGGGTGCATCTGGCATCAGACATGGACGGCACCCCGAAGGTCATCGCCCGCCTGCCCTTTGCCGGTTCGCCCAATGGCCGCGGCGGCGACATGCAGGCGCTGGTGATTTGCCCGGTCATGCACGAGCCCAGCAGCGATGACGGCAGCCGCGACCGCACCTATCTGATTGTCGAGACGGACACGGAAGTCGGCCTCGACCGATTGACCGCTGCCATGAATAAAGCCGACCTGAACGTCTGTTTCAGCAGCGTTGCGCAAAACCCGGAAGTGCCATCGAAGTGGCTGCATCTGGTCGAGGTCGAAGGTTTCGTTACCGAAGACGAACGCCGTATTGGTCGCCTGAGCGAAGCGCTTGGCGAAAAACCGCTGCGCATCCTGTCCATGGGCGGCTACGGCACTGCATTAACAGATAAAGAGCTGTCCTGATGAGCCCCCTTAATCCGAAACCCGGCATTCTGGATATCGCGCCATACGTTGGCGGCGATTCCGCCATTGATGGCATTGATGACATTATCAAGCTGGCGTCCAACGAAGGCGCGCTGGGGCCAAGTCCAAAAGCCGTTCAGGCATACAGGCAAGCCGGAGAAACCCTGCACCGTTATCCCGATGGTGGCAGCGCAGACCTGCGCGAGGCACTGGGCAAGGCCAACGGTATCGATGCCAACCGCATCGTCTGTGGATCGGGATCAGACGAACTGCTCGACCTGCTGGCCCGCGCCTATGCCGGTCCCGGCGACGAGGTCTTGTTCACGGAACACGGTTTTTTAATGTACCCGATTGCCACCAAGGGCGTTGGTGCGACCCCGGTCGTGGTGCCGGAAACGAACCTGACCGCCGATGTCGATGCGATCCTGAAAAGGGTCACGGACAACACCAGGATCATATTTCTGGCGAACCCCAACAACCCGACCGGCACATACTTGTCGGATGCCGAAGTGCGTCGTCTGCACGCCGGGTTGCCCAGCGGAGTGCTGCTGGTGATCGACGCGGCCTACGCCGAATATGTCGAGCTTGACGATTACACCGCCGGTGCCGAACTGGTTGATGAGTTCGATAACGTGGTGATGACGCGCACGTTCTCGAAGCTGTATGCATTGGGCGGTGCCCGCCTTGGCTGGGCCTATTGCCCCGAGGCCGTCGCCGATGTGCTGAACCGCTTGCGTGGGCCATTTAACGTCAACTCAGCCGCCCAGGCCGCCGGTCTGGCAGCGCTCGCCGATACCGATTTCGCCGACAAGGTCCGCGCCCATACCCGCAAGTGGTACGACTGGACACGTCAGCAACTGGGTGGCCTTGGGCTCGAGGTGCCGTCAAAAGTCGGCAACTTCCTGCTGGTGCGTTTCCCCGGTGACGACGAACACAATGCAGGTGCGGCAAACGAATTTCTGAAATCCCGCGGCATCATCGTCCGCCTGATGGCGGGCTATGGCCTGCCTGACTGTCTGCGCATCACCATCGGACAGGAGAATGAAATGCGTGCGCTGATCGATGCGCTGGCCGAGTTTATGGGCTAGGTTACGGACATGACCGCAGACACCCCCCTGTTTGAGCGTATCGCGCTGATCGGCATTGGCCTGATTGGATCGTCTCTGGCGCGCGCCGTCCGCCAGCATGGTCTGGCCGGGCACATTGCCATCTGTACGCGCAGCGCCGAAACCCTGGCGGCTGCCGAAAAGCTGGAACTGGGCGACAGCTACACCCAAGACGCGGCTGTTGCCGCCAAAGACGCCGATCTGGTCGTCATATGTGTGCCCATGGGCGCTTATGGTGCGGTCGCCGAAGCAATTGCACCTTCCCTGAAGGCGGGTGCCATTGTAAGCGATGTCGGTTCGACCAAAAAATCGGCGATTGACGATCTGGGCCCGTCGATCCCCGACGGCGTGCATCTGGTCCCCGGACACCCGATTGCCGGCACCGAACATTCCGGGCCTGAACACGGCTTTGCCAGTTTGTTCGAGAATCACTGGTGTATCCTGACGCCGCCCGATGGCACCAACAGCGACGCCATCGACAAGATGACGCGGCTGTGGGAAACCTGCGGCTCCATGGTCGAGATCATGGATGCGGCCCATCACGATCAGGTGCTGGCCATCACTTCGCATCTGCCGCACCTGATTTCATACACCATCGTTGGCACCGCCACCGATTTGGAAGACCATCTGAAAAAGGAAGTGGTCAAATTCGCCGCCGGTGGTTTCCGCGACTTCACCCGCATCGCCGCGTCGGACCCGATAATGTGGCGCGATATCTTCCTTAACAACAAGGATGCGGTGCTCGACGTTCTCGGTCGCTTTACCGAAGACCTGACCGCCCTGCAACGCGCCATCCGGCGCGGCGAAGCCGATACCCTGGGCGACAGTTTCGAGCGTACGCGCGACATTCGCAAAGGCGTCATCGAAGCCAAGCAGGATTTCATGGATAAAGAAGAAGAGTAATTAAAACTTGGCTTCCAGAGGACGCACCACCCGAAGGGTGCGCCAATCAAACAAGACGACTAGTCGATTCGTCCGAACTGTTTCCAGTCGACCTCATCAAACTTCATCAACCCGACCGGCCCCGCGAACAGCTGGCGGTCCTGTAGCGTCAGCGCCAGATTGAGTATCGGCGGACCGCCGTTATCCGACCGCCGCGACATGACGCCCAAAATCATTTTGGCGGCAACCGCATCGCGCGACTTGACCAAGCCGGTTTCTTTCAGGGCATCAATGGCATCGAAGAAGCCCTCCACATGGGCGGTAAAAGCGCCAATCGGCTGCAACGCGGCATCCAGCGCCAATGTGCCATCCCCCTTTAGCGCCAGCGGCCCGTGACGCACAGAAAGCCGTTCGATCTCGATGGTGCCACCCGCATCGCGCCAGACCTCGAGTGAATCCCGCATCGGCCCGGACTCGAGATGTCCCTGCAAGCGGGCCTCGACCTGAAATTCCCGAATTCCCTTACCCAAAGGCGTCGCCATAAAATTCGGCAGCCTGAGACCATTGAGACGAATGTCCATGTCCGCGCCGTCAGAGTCGGGCTTCTCTACGTGGACCCGGCCGCTGCTGACGGCCAGACCGCCGAGCCCCGGTTTGTCGCCGTTCAGTGTCAGGCCGTTGATGGATACATCAAGCCCCCGCCCGCCAACGCTGACCGAGACGTTTTCTGTCTCGCCGATATAGGTGGACATTTCTGTATCGGGCATGGTGAAGCTGAGCATTTGCTGACCGGTTGTTTTCAACCTCACCGTGGTCCAGTCCCATGGCGTCAGCGAAACTTCCAGTTTCTCGCCTTCCCAGCCCCACGGGTTTGGTGAATTGGGGCCGCCGATGCCGGGATTGGCGATGTCGAGGCGAATGCGCATCGGGTAGCCGGTTTCTTCCATGCTGTCGAAGCGCACGGTGTAGCCTTCGCCGCGGCGCGCATCGACCCAGTCCAGCGTGGCTTCACGGGCAATGGTCGCGAGATAAATCCAGACACCCGTATAAACGACCACCGCAAAAGCACAGGCGAGGGTAACGAACAGCCACTTATTACTGCGGGTTGGCGTCACGGGACGGCGATAGGAATCAATCATGGAGACGTTATAGGACGTTGCGCGGTTATGCGCGAGGGGATAGCTTTTCCGTATGGTCGATAGAGAACAATCTGATGAAACCTGGGTCTTCGGTTATGGCTCGCTGATGTGGCGACCGGACTTTCCGTTTGTCGAAGCCAGCCCGGCCCTGCTTCAGGGGTATAACCGGGCGCTGTGTATCTATTCGACCATTTACCGCGGCACCGAGGAAAAACCGGGGCTGGTGCTGGGGCTGGATGAAGGCGGCGAGTGCCATGGTCGGGCCTTCAGGCTGGACCTGAACGATGTCGACGATGTCATGGAAACCCTGCACAAGCGCGAGATGCCGACCAACGTCTATACGCCGCGATTCTTAAACGTCTGTCTTGAGGGCGGACGCAATGTGCAGGCCTATACCTTTATCGTCAGGCGCGACCACGAACAGTACACCGGGGTGTTGAGCATTGAAGAACAGGCCCGCCTGGTCAAACAGGGGATCGGGCCGAACGGCAGCTCGCTGGACTATCTGGCCAACACGCTGGAGCATCTGGACGAAATGGACAGTTCGGGTGCTATTTCCGAAGGCGATGCAGAGCAACGCCTGCACGAGGTTTTGAGGGCAGTAGGTTAGCTCACCCGCACTTGGAATAATCGCACGACATGCATGTGTCGCAGCCTTCGATACGGGCCAGAGATGGCTGGGCGCATTTCGGACACTGGCGCAGACGCATGTTGGGGGCCGCATCGGAACCGTCACCGCCTGAGGACTCCTCGTCGCCGCCAGCCATATTGCCTGCTAATGCCGCCATCTGGATTTTCGCCTCTTCGGCCTTGTCGCTGAGCGCGCCCGGCGCCTGCAGGAAACCGATGGAAATCATGTGCTTTTCGATAACGTCGCCGATGGCCGCCAACAGCGACGGCACGTAGCGCCCACCCATCCAATGGCCGCCGCGCGGGTCGAACACCGCTTTCAGTTCCTCGACCACGAATGAAACATCGCCGCCGCGACGAAAGACCGCCGATATCATCCGCGTCAGCGCCACCGTCCAGGCATAGTGTTCCATGTTCTTGGAATTGATGAAAATCTCGAACGGACGGGTCCGTCCGGCATCATCGAGAATATCGCTCATGGTGATGTAGATGGCGTGGTCGCTTTCCGGCCAGCGCACCTTGTAGGTCGCGCCCGCCAGTTCTTCGGGACGATCCAGCGGCTGGAACAGGTGGGTGACCGGGCCGGAGTCGCCAAGGTCCGTCGGTGTCGCCGTCGCGGTCGGGGCCTGTAGCGGCAGTTCCGGTTCGTCCCCTTCTTTCTTGGCCACCAGCACCGCGCCGGTCACATCGTTTGGCCGGTACGTGGTGCAGCCCTTGCAGCCCAGGTCATAGGCCTGCATGTAGATGTCCTTGAAATCATCAAAGGTGATGCTTTCCGGGCAATTGATGGTCTTGGAAATGGATGAGTCGATGTAGTCCTGTACGGCCGATTGCATCACCAGATGGTCGTTCGGGGTCAAGCCTTGGGCATCGACGAAGGCATCGGGCAGGGCCGCATCGGGGCCGTACAGACGCTTGAACAAACGCCAGGCGTAATCGCTGACGTCTTCGGAACGCCGGGTGCCGTCTTCCATCAGTACATTGCGGGTGTATTTAAAACTGAACACCGGTTCCAGCCCCGAAGATACATTATCGGCGAACAGGGAAATGGTGCCGGTCGGCGCCACCGACGTCAGCAGCGCGTTGCGAATCCCATGTTTGGAAATGGCGTCGCGGATATCCTCGTCGAGGCCTCCAATGGCATCTGTCGCCAGATACTTTTCCGCATCATAAAGCGGAAACGCGCCTTTTTCAGCGGCCAGATCGACGGACGCCAGATAAGACGCCCGGCGGATGACGGCCATCCATTCACGTGTCAGGGCGACCGCATCGGCCCCGCCATAACGCGCCCCGCACATAATCAGGGCATCGGCCAGCCCGGTAACGCCGAGCCCGATGCGACGTTTTGATTCCGCTTCATGGCGTTGTTCGGGCAGCGGGAAATTGGAAATGTCGATGACGTTGTCCATCATCCTGACCGCGGTTGCCACCAGTTCGGCCAGTGCCTCTTGATCAAGGTGGGCTTCTGTCGTGAACGGGCTTTCAATCAGCCGGGCCAGATTGACCGAGCCCAGCAGGCACGCCCCATAAGGCGGCAACGGTTGCTCGCCGCACGGGTTGGTGGCGTGGATGGTCTCGCAATAATTCAGCGGGTTCAGGCGATTGATGCGATCAATGAAAATAACGCCCGGTTCGGCATAGGCGTAGGTGGCGCGCATGATCTTGTCCCACAGTTCGCGCGCCTGCAGGGTTTTATAGGTGGTGTCGTTAAAGGTCAGATCCCACGGGGCGTCTTCCTTGACCGCCTGCATGAAATCGTCGGTGACCAGCACCGACAGGTTGAACATGCGCAGCCGTCCGGCCTCTTGCTTGACCTCGATAAAACTCTCGATGTCGGGATGATCACAGCGCATGACGCCCATCATCGCGCCGCGACGCGAACCGGCGCTCATGATCGTCCGGCACATGGCGTCCCAGACATCCATGAACGTCAACGGGCCCGATGCATCGGCACCGACGCCTTTAACCGCCGCCCCCTTCGGGCGCAGGGTCGAAAAATCATAACCGATGCCGCCACCCTGCTGCATGGTCAGGGCGGCTTCTTTCAGGTTGTCGAAGATGCCCGCCATGTCATCGGCGATATCGCCCATGACGAAACAGTTGAACAGGGTGACGTTGCGCCCGGTGCCGGCCCCGGTAACGATGCGCCCGGCTGGCAGGAACTTGAAATCCTGCAATGCGTCATGAAAACGTTCGCCCCAGTGCTGGCGCGCTTCCTCGTCCTTTTCCGCCGAGGCCAGCGTTGTCGCGATGCGCACCCAAGTGTCGTCGATGGTTTTATCCACAGGGCGTCCGTCGGCATCTTTCAGACGGTATTTCATATCCCAAATGCGTTGCGAAATAGACGCGACCTGACTCATGACAATCTCCGGCACGGCAAAAACGCCGCGTATATAAAGGATAGCGCCGCTAAGTGTTTGCTAAATAGCGACTTTCACAAGGATTTTAGGGCCGGGATGGAAATTCGTCAAGCAGATGTTCATGCTTTGTTTACCCACAGACTTGTCCACAAGACAGCCGATCAGGTGCTTTTTTCGGCCTCGGCGATGAGCCTGGCCGTCGCCGTTTCGATACGGCTTTCCAGTTCAGCCATGAATTGGCGGCGGTCGAGGCCGGTCGGCATCGGTTCCAGGTATTCCAGAACCACCCGTCCCGGCTGTTTCAGAAACGCCCGACGCGGCCAAAAGACACCCGAGTTCAGCGCCACCGGCACCACCGGCGCATCGCCGGTCTTGTACACGGCGGCGACGCCGGGGTGGTACGGCAGGCTGGAGCCAACGGTCGAACGGGTGCCTTCGGGGAAAATAATGACCTTGCGGCCCTGGCCCAGACGATCGCGAACGTCCTTGATCATTTGTTTCAGGGCCGACCCGCCACCGTCGCGATCGATGGCGATCATGGCCGATTTTTTCAGCAACCAGCCATAGACCGGCACAGATAACAGTTCTTTTTTCAGCACGTAACTGGCGTCATCCAAGGCCATCAGATAGACGCCCGTATCCCATGCCGATTGATGCTTCGATGCGATAATGGCGGCACCATCGGGCACATTCTCGCGGCCGCGAATTTCAAAATCCAGCCCGATGACAACCTTCAACAGCGCCATCATATAGACCATCCAGTAATGCAGACATCGCTGCAGGACGCTGCGCGGAAACGGCAGCGTCAACAGCATCAATATGACGATAAGCGCCGAGGTCGGAAAAAAAACGGCATTAAAGATCAGGGAACGGACCGCCTTCATGGAGCGTCCCCGGACGACAACAGGCGACTGCTGAAATGCCGGACCCAGGCCAGCAACACCTTGCTGTATTCCCCGGCGATCAATATCGCCGTTCCCGGCCAGCGCCACCAGTTGTCGACCTTGACCCGTTCGGGAAACACCGCATGGGGTATGACATTGACATCGCGCATGACGAAACTGAATTCGAGCAGGCTGCGCGGCATATGGTAACTGCCGGTAACCAGCCTGAGAGACGTGTACCCTTGTCGTCTTATCCATTGCGCCGTTTCACGGGCATTGCCCTGGGTATTGGTTGCCGTGCCGATGGCGACGCGGCGTTCCAGATTGCCGCCCCGACGTTTCGACAGACCCAGCAGGGCCTGAACATCAAGACCCTGATAGACGCCCGAGACGAACAATTGATCGGCATGGCCCTCGGCGAGCAGTTTCAGCCCCTCATCCAGGCGTCCGCTGCCACCGGTAAGCACGACAATGGCCTCGGCCTTTTTCGACATATCCGCAGGAGCATCGGGAATGGTGCTGGCAAACCGGATCAGGCCAACCAACCAGGCAAACGCCAACACGCCGATGACAATCATCAACAACAATAACGGATGCCGGGAACTCTTGCGTGAGTAGTGAACAGCCAAACCTTGCTCCCCTTTGGACCGCAGAATACAGAATCAGGATTATAGCATCCGGGCCAGAGTCTTCATCACCGTCATGCGCGCCGTCACCATGGCGATCACCGCCACCGTCAACGGCAACACCAACAGCGTCATCCAGTGGGTAACCCCCAGCGACAGATCGGGCAACAACCCCGATTGCAGGGAATCGGCCAAGGCCCCGATCCCCCAGAGCGTCGGCAGGGCCAGCAAAAGGCCGATGATCCCGCCCTTCAGACCCAGCGCCAGCGCACGGCCAGCAAATTGACGGGCAATATAGGAATCATGGGCGCCGATCAGATGCAACACCTCGATGGCGTCTTGATGAATGGCAAGGCCCGTGCGCGTCGTGAAGATCACCGTGCCAACGGTCGCCAGCGCGATAAAGGCCAGCACCGCCAAAGCCAGTGCCTCGACCGTCCGAACCAGTCGGATCAGGCGCGCCAGCCAGACACCGTGATCGTCGATAACGGCACCGGGTGCAACGGCTGTCAGCTTGTTCTGCAAGGCAGCCATATCAATTTCGGCCCCGCGTTCAAGCTGCACATCAATCAACCGCGGCAAGGGCAGGTCCCCGGCCACCGCACCACCACCGAGCCAGGGCTCGAGCA
Organism: Rhodospirillaceae bacterium; assembly: GCA_018671895.1. GTDB lineage: Bacteria > Pseudomonadota > Alphaproteobacteria > Rhodospirillales > JABHCV01 > JABHGV01. The sequence continues at coordinate 25,715 of JABHGV010000016.1, forward strand.
GGGTCAGCAGATTCTGTTCCGACAGCGCCTCGGCGCTGGCAACACCGGATGTGGTCTTCAGGGCGACGACGGCGGAACGCAGCCTTTTTTCGTCCTGGGCACGGGCCGCTTTCGCCCCGGCACCCCCGGCGATGGCCTTTGCCGACGGCTTGATCTGTACCGTCAGGGTGCCGCTCATGCCCGTATCCCAACGCCCAGCCAGCTGATTCAGCGCCAGCGTCCCGGCCAGCGCCAGCACCGACAGAAAAACCATAAAGGCGATCAGCCAGGGCAGGAACCCGCCCAACTGGTCGCGGTCGAGTTGCAAATCAGTACGGCGAGAGAACATTTACCCCCTCCCCGCCGTTAGCTGTAATTGCCCGTCGGTCAGCCCAAGACACGGATGCCCCAGTTTTTCGACCAGCGTCTTGTTATGGGTGGCAATAACGACCGTCGTGCCCAGTTTGTTCAGTTCGTCAAACAGGTGCATCAGCCTCAGCGCCATAGCGTCATCGACATTGCCCGTCGGTTCATCGGCAATCAGCAATTTCGGCCGCGCGATAACGGCGCGCGCAATGGCAAGGCGTTGTTGCTGGCCACCCGACAAGGTCGGCGGTCGCGCTTCTAAATGATCGTGCAGTCCAACCCATTCGAGCAGTTCGGCAACGTTCTTCTGGATTTCGGCCTCGCGGGTTCCAGCAACCCTGAGCGGTAACGCCACATTATCGAAAACAGACAAATGACGCAGCAACCGGAATTCCTGAAAAACGACGCCGACCCGGCGACGCAGAGATGGCAGTTCGCCGCGTTTGGTCGTCGCGATATCGCGCCCGAACAGGGAAATCAGCCCGCGTGACGGTTTCAATGCCAGATACATCAATTTCAACAGCGAAGATTTGCCGGCACCGCTGGAACCGACCAGAAAATGAAATGAGCCCGGCGCCAATGAGAACGAGATGTCCTGCAAAACCTCTGGCCCAAGGCCATAACGCAAACCCACGTTTTCAAAACGAACTACGCCGCTCTCACTATTCATGACGACCATGCAAACTCTAAGGATGAATCGGAAACGCTCTCTCAGGAGCATCTGCAAACGGCGCTCCCGACTCCGATAACAATGACACGGCCCGAGTGCGTCGTCCAGAGTCTGAAAACAATCCTTAAAAGGGCCTCACCACGGCTTGCGTTCAATCCCTCAAACGCATATAAACGACCGTAGATAAAGACAAATTGGTGCCCAAGAACATTTCATGATTATTTCTTGTCCCAACTGTGCGACGACGTACAACATCGATGCAGGCGCCGTCGGAAATGACGGTAAGGCTGTCCGTTGCTCCAGTTGTTCGCACCAATGGCTGCAAAAGCCTGTCTCTGATACCCGACCGCAACCGATGCAACTGCAGCCGTCAATGATGGCACCGCCACCGCCACCCGTAGACCCGGCCCAGATGCAGGCCCAGATTCAAGCACAGGTACAGGCCCAGGTTCAGGCAGCCGTCGCCGCGCAAACCGCCGCCATGGCCGCAGCCGTGCCCGCCGCTGCTCCACCGCCACCGCCGCCTCCGATGCCGGAACCCGAGCCCGAACCGGAACCAATGCCGGAACCGGAGCCGGAGCCGGAACCCGAGCCGGAACCCGAGCCCGAGCCGGAACCCGAGCCCGAGCCCGAAACAATGTTCGAGCCCGAACCAGAAGAAGATCCGCTGTCCGACGATGAACTGGAAGACATGTTCGGCGACAGCGAGGACCCGGACCCGGTCGAATCATTCACCGATCTTGGCGAAGATGACGGCGGCATTGATGATCTGGACGACATTCCGGACCCGGACCCGATTCCCCAATCCCTGATGGGCGATGATTACGACGACGACGATGATTACGACGATGATGAGGATGAGGATGATGACGAGGAAGGCGGCGGTCTGGTCCGCATTCTGGTCATCCTCACCGTTATCTTCGGCCTGTTGGGTGGACTGGGCGCTGGCTTGTTCTTCGGGCGTGCCATGATTATCGAAATGGTCCCGGCGGCCAAGGGTATGTATGAAATGGTCGGCCTTGCCGATCCGCTGGGCGCCGGACTTGAAATTCGTAACGTCAAATCACAGCGCGGCGTCGAAGGCGAAATCGATGTGTTGATCATCACCGGCGAGGTCGCCAATATTTCAGACGGACCGGGCGACGTCCCGACGATCAGGGTTTCCCTAATCAACAGCGAAGGCGAAGAGGTTCAGTTCCTCAACGTCACGCCTGACAAGCCACAGGTTCCAGCTGGCGAATCAATGCCATTCAAAGCGTCACTCATGGACCCGGCGGCGACCGCCCGGAAGCTGGAAGTCACCTTCATCGAAGGGGGCACAGCCCCTTAATTGGGCGCGCCTTCGGCGACGAGGACACTGGAAGTCAAAACAAGAATGGTGGAACGAGTCAGGCTTTCAAAACCTGACTCCTGTTGCCCTTTAAAGTCGGACTTCCAGAGGCGTTGCCCCGCAGGGCACACTATTAAAGCCAGTCTGGCTGTCTTTCCAGATCAAGTAGATCATCGACTTCGAGGCGACGGCGCACGACCGCATATTCGCCGCCGTTGACCAGCACTTCGGGCACCAGTGGCCGGGTGTTGTAGGTCGATGCCATCGACGCCCCATAGGCCCCGGCGCTGCGGATCGCCAGCAAGTCGCCTGCCTGTAGCGGGGCCAAAGCGCGATCCTTGCAAAACGTATCACCGGTCTCGCAGACCGGGCCGACGATATCGGCCGGGCTGGTCTGGGCACCTTCGGCGGGCTCGGCAACGGGAACAATTTCGTGAAAGGCGTCGTACATGGCCGGGCGCACGAGATCGTTCATCGCCGCATCGACAATAACGAAGCGACGCGTCGCACCTTCCTTCACATAAACGACGCGGGTAACCAGCACCCCGGCATTCCCGACGATGACGCGGCCCGGCTCGAACGTGAAACTGACACCCAGGTCGCCTAGAACTTCGGTGACGACATCGGCGTACTCAGCCGGTGTCGGCATCGGCTCGGCGCTGTCGCCATAAGGAATACCAAGCCCGCCGCCAAGGTCCAGACGCTCGACGGTCAAGCCATCGGCACGCAACATCGCCACCAGATCGCGCATGCGCACATAGGCATCCCGAAATGGCTGCATCTCGGACAATTGCGAGCCGATATGAACGGCCAGCCCAACAGGACGAATGCCCGGCAGATTCGTTGCCTTCCCATAGACCTCGTGGGCGCGGGTCCATTCGATGCCGAACTTGTTTTCGCCCTTGCCGGTGGTGATCTTGGCATGGGTGTTGGCATCGACATCCGGATTGACGCGCAGCGCCACCTTGGCCTCGAGGCCAAGGTCCTGGGCGATGGCCGACAGGGATTCCAGTTCCTCTTCGGATTCGACATTAATCTGGGCGATGCCAGCCCGGAGCGCATCGGCCAATTCATGGTCGGTCTTGCCGACGCCGGAGAAAACAATCTTGTCGACCGGCACTCCGGCTGCCAACGCCCGCTTCAGCTCGCCGCCCGAGACCACATCGGCACCCGCACCCCGGTTTACCAATGTGCGGATGACGGCCAGATTGGAATTCGCCTTGACCGAATAGCAAACCGTCGCATCGAGCCCGTCAAATGCATCGGCAAAATTCTGGAAATGACGTTCCAGCGTTGCCGTCGAATAGGCATAGAACGGCGTTCCGACATCTTCGGCAATGTCAGCCAACGCAACATCTTCGGCCGACAAGCGACCGTTTTGATATTGAAAATGATCCATCCGTCTAATTCTTCTTGGGGTAGTCGCGGGGGTATTTCGTGCCCTCAGGAAATTCCGGCGATCCTTTACGACCACAGGCACCCAGCGGCGAGGCCATGGCGAGAATAATCGCCACGATCAACGCCCGGCCAAGCCAGCCCGTCCTGATCTTGTTCATGGTTCTGCTCATCACAAACACCTCTTGCGTGCCTGAGCCGCAGCCTTCTTGACGTTTTCGGGTGCGGTTCCCCCGGCGCTGGTGCGGCTGGCGACTGATTCGTCGAGCCCCAGAACCGAGAACACATCGTCGGTAATCGCCGCTTCCACTGCCTGCATGTCGGCGAGGGACAAATCCTCGAGCCCACAATCCTTGTCTTCGGCCAGCTTCACCAGTTGACCGGTGACATGATGCGCCTGCCTGAACGGCAGCCCCGGCACCCGAACCAGCCAGTCGGCCAGGTCGGTGGCTGTCGTAAAGCCGTGTCCTGCGGCATCTTTCATCCGCGCCGCATCGAACGTCGCTTCGGCCAGCATGCCGTTCATGGCAGCCACGCAAATGGCCAGCGTATCGGCAGCATCGAACACCGGTTCCTTGTCTTCCTGCATGTCCTTGCCATAGGCCAGCGGCAGGCCCTTCAATTGCACCAGCAGGGAGTTCAGCGCACCGATCACCCGGCCGCTCTTGCCCCTGACCAGTTCGGCGGCATCCGGATTGCGCTTTTGCGGCATGATCGAGGAACCCGACGAGAACGAATCCGAAATCTTGACGAACCCGAATTGGCCGCTGCTCCACAGCACGATTTCTTCTGCCATCCGTGACAAATGCACGGCCAGCAACGATCCGGCGGCCAGAAACTCGACAGCAAAATCCCGGTCCGACACCGCATCCAGCGAATTCCGTGTCACACCATCGAAGCCGAGCGCCGCCGCCGTCGCATCCCGGTCGATGGGGAATGACGTTCCGGCCAGCGCCGCGGAGCCCAGCGGGCTTTCGTTCATCCGCGTGCGCGCATCAGCCAGCCGCCCCCGGTCGCGCCCGAACATTTCAACATAGGCCAGCATGTGATGACCCAGCGTCACCGGTTGTGCCGCCTGTAAATGGGTATAGCCCGGCATCACCGTTCCGCTGTGCGCTTCGGCAATGCCAATCAGGGTTTCCTGCAAGCCCTGCACACCGGCATCAAGGCCATCCATGGCGTCACGCAGCCACAGCCTGAGGTCGGTGGCAACCTGATCGTTCCGGGACCTGGCCGTGTGCAACCGCCCGGCGGCCTCGCCAATCAGTTCGGCCAGCCGGTTTTCAACATTCATATGGATGTCTTCAAGGGCGGCGGAAAACTCGAACGTGCCGTTCTCTATTTCTGCCTCAATACTCGCCAAACCATCAACAATTGCCGTCGCATCATCCTGGCTAATGATCCCCTGGGCGGCCAGCATCCGGGCATGCGCCTTCGATCCGGCGATGTCGTGCGCATAGAGCCGCTTGTCGAAACCGATAGAGGCGTTAATATCCTCCATCAGAGACGATGGACCCGCGGCAAAGCGTCCGCCCCAGATCGTGCTGGGGCCGGTTGCGGCATTTCCCTTTGGCGTCTTCGTCGACACAATTCGTTCCAGTGCAACTTGTACAAATGGCAAAAAACAATATGAACCCGTTTACAACAGGCCCTTACACTTTCCCCGGTTTTAACCTTCAACACGCGCTTCGCATCATCCTCGGGGTGGTGATTCTGGTGATTGTCGCCATATCCCCGCATCTTGCAAGTGCCGAAGCCGATAAATGCGACAAGCCGGGCAAACACTTATCGCAGATGAGAGCCAATAAAAAGCCCATTCCAATGCCCGAAACACCGTTTTTCGACGCCAACGACAAGCCCATCAATATATCCGATTACAAGGGCCGGGGCGTCGTTATGAATTTCTGGGCGACGTGGTGCGTGCCCTGCGTCAAGGAAATGCCGGATCTGTCGAAGCTGAAAGAGAGCCTTGCGGGCAGTGGCATCGAGGTGCTGGCACTGTCCATCGACCGGAACGGTGCAAAGGTCGCATCAAAGTTCCTGACCAAGAACAAGATTACCAATCTGGATGTGCTGATCGATAAAAAAAGCGCCGTGTTGCGCGCCAATCGCATCGCCGGATTGCCGACGACCCTGTTGATTGACGCCGAAGGCGGCGTCCGCGGGCGGGTCCAGGGTATTGTCGAATGGAACCACGACGACGTTATTGATTTCCTGAAACGCTGTATCGGACCCGGAAAATCCTGATGCCCGTGACGCCCATCCATGCGGTGTTGATCGGCGTTGTTATGACAATGACGGCCTGCACCGTGCCGCAATCGAAGACGACGTGGCAAAAGACCGGTGGCGATGGCGACCGCAGCGCCGATTCCGCGACCTGCTTAAGAATGGCCAACAGGGAAGTTGACCGCGAAGCAATGTTTCAAAGCGACGTCGGGCGGGGGGATCCGTTCGGGGGCGGCAATACCTGGAGCGCCAACATGTCGACCTATGACGCCAGAAAGAGCCAGTCCACCCTGTACGAGCGATGCATGAAGCAACGGGGCTATCGTAAAGTCAGGGCGACGAAACCATGACTGGCGCAACACCGCTGGAGGCGCTGCGCCGGGAACTGAAACGCCGGGAACTGGACGGTTTCATCGTCCCCCATGTCGATGCGTTCAGGGGCGAGTACATACCGCCCAACGCCGAACGTCTGGCATGGCTGACCGGCTTCAGCGGTTCCGCCGGCACCGCCGTGGTAACGATGGATGACGCCGCCGTCTTCGTCGATGGGCGGTATACCCTGCAGGTGGCAACAGAGGTCGATACTGAGCAGTTCCAGATTCGCCACCTGATCGACGAGCCGCAGACGGGTTGGATCACCGGCACTCTGAAGGCGGGCGGACGCATCGGTTATGATGCGTGGCTGCATTCCATCAATGATGTCAAAAAACTGAGCGAAGCCGCCCAGGCCGCCGATGGCGAGCTGGTTGCCGTCGAAGGCAATCCCATTGATGCGGTGTGGACGGATCAGCCGGCCCCGCCATTGGCCCCGATTGTCGCCCACGCCATTGAATACACAGGGCTGGAATCTACGGACAAGCGTCGCACCCTTTCTGAGGCCATGATCGTCGATGAAGTCGATGCGGTCGTGCTGTCGGCGTCAGACTCCATTGCCTGGTTGCTGAACGTGCGCGGCAGTGATGTCGAGTTTTCGCCGCTGCCGTTGGCCTTTGCCATCCTGCATGACGACGCGAAAGTCGATTACTTCCTTCACCCCGATAAGGTCTCATCTGACCTGAAAAGCCACATGGGCGAAGACGTCAGCATTCACGACCCCGATACCTTCGGAACAGTGCTGGATAATCTTGCCAAAGCAGGCAAGACGGTCGCCGTCGATGCGGCAACGGCGCCGGTCTGGATTTCTCATCGGTTACGCGACGGCGGCATCGAACCTATAAACAGAAGCGACCCCTGCCAGTTGCCGAAAGCCATCAAGAACGAAGTCGAACTGAAAGGCATGCGCACCGCCCACCGGCGCGACGGGGCTGCCCTGACGACTTTTCTGGCATGGTTGTCGCGCGAAGCTGTGGGCGGGGATATCACCGAAATTTCCGCCGCCGATCATCTGGAAGGCTTGCGCGCCCGAAGTGACATGTTCCGCGGCCTCAGCTTTCCGACCATTTCCGGGGCCGGGGCAAACGGCGCCATCGTCCATTACCGTGTTGATGATGACAGCAACCGGAAACTGGAAAGCGGTTCATTGTATCTGGTTGATTCCGGGGCTCAGTACCCGGACGGCACCACCGATGTCACCCGCACCGTCGCCATCGGCACCCCCACAGATGAGATGCGCGACCGTTTCACCCGCGTCCTGAAGGGCCACATTGCCATTGCCCGATCGCGGTTTGGCCCCGACACGCCGGGCAGCAGCCTTGATCGACGCGCCCGTATGGCGTTGGCCGAAATCGGCCTCGATTACGACCACGGCACCGGCCATGGCGTCGGCTGCTACCTGAATGTGCACGAGGGGCCCCAGCGTATTTCCAAACAAGCCAATCAGGTGGCGCTGCGGCCCGGCATGGTGATTTCGAACGAGCCTGGATATTACAAGTCCGGTGCCTATGGCATTCGGATTGAAAATCTGGTCGTTGTGGTTGCTGACGCGGACGACGACATGCTGGGCTTCGAAACCCTGACCCTGGCCCCCATTGACCGCACCCTGATTGATGTATCTCTACTCGACAGGGAAGAAATTGACTGGATTAATGCCTATCACAGCCGAGTGCGCGGAACGCTGACGCCGCTGATCGACGATCAAACGGCGGATTGGCTGGCCAAATCGACGGTGCCGCTTGACTAGCCCTTGTTAACGGGATGATAACCTATATAAGTCATTGATTCACAAGAGAATCATGACCTTCTTTAAGGGTGTTGGCGAATGAGTGTGCTTGATCTATTCGGAAAAGACGGCGCGGCGGCCAATGTCGACGCGACCGATCCCCACTGGGCGAAGACCCGCCAGGGTCATTACAACCGGCTGATTTTTGTCGACCCGGAAAGACTCGGGCTTGCAGGAACCCCCGGCATTTACATCATCTGGCACGCCGGGGTCCGCCCGGAATGGGTCTATGCGGCAAAATGCAAGGATCTGGCCGTCGATCTGGACAGCATACAAGATAACGATGATGTCATGTATTACGACAGACAGGGTGGCCTGTTCGTTACCTGGGCGCTGGTCCGCGAGGAACATCACGACGGTGTACTGAGCTATCTGTTCGACAACATGAACCCGCTGGTCGAAAACCCGAACCCGCCGAAGAAAAAAATCAAACGCCTGCCGGTCCTGCTGCCGACGGACAGTGTGGAGAAAAAAGGCAAAAAAGCCTCAAAGGGCTGAGGATTCGACTAGTCCGGCAATGTCTTCCATGATCAGACCAAGATCAAAATCCTTCGGCGTGTAAACCCGGGCGACCCCCTCGTTCATCAGCGCTTCGGCATCGTCATCGGGAATGATGCCGCCGACGATCAACGGCACATCGCTAAGGCCGGCTTCATCCATGCGCCGGGAAACATCGCCGATCAGCGCGCTATGGGAACCCGACAAAATTGACAGGCCGACAATATGCACCCCTTCCTGAACGGCGGCGGTGACGATTTGTTCCGGGGTCAGGCGAATGCCTTCATAGACAACATCGATACCGGCATCGCGCGCCCGGACAGCAATTTGTTCGGCACCGCTGGAATGACCATCCAGTCCGGGTTTGCCGATCAACATGCGGACACGGCGGCCAAGCTTATTGGACACCGCATCGATCCGCTTGCGGGCGGCATCATCATTATCAGCCGCCTCTGGCGTGCCCGATATGCCGGTTGGCGCACGATATTCGCCGAACACACCGCGCAGGGCTTCGGCCCATTCGCCGGTTGTCACCCCGGCCTTGGCGCATGCAATGGACGGTTCCATAATATTGTCACCATTGCGCGCCGCGGTTTCCAGATCGGCCAGCGCCGCCTCGACTCCGGCATCATCTCTGGCTTCGCGCCATTGTTGCAGGCGCTTAATTTGTTCCGCTTCGGCCTTGGCATCCAGTTTCAGGAAACTGCCGTCGCCTGTGGTCAACGGCGAGGCTTCAGCCTCGGTAAAGCAATTGACGCCGACGACCTTGCGCTCACCGCTTTCAATTGCCGCCAACCGTCGGGCGTTTGATCCGACCAGTGCACTTTTCATATAACCGTTTTCGACCGCCGCCACCGCGCCGCCCATTTCGGCGATGCGCTTCATTTCTCCGGACGCTTCAAGCTTCAGCGCCTCAACAGTCTGGGTAATGACCTCGGACCCTTCCAGGATGTCGCCAAATTCCAGCAAATCCGTTTCATAGGCGACAATTTGTTGCAAACGAAGCGACCATTGCTGATCGCATGGGCGCGGCAGTCCCAGGGCCTCGTTCCACGCTGGTAACTGCACAGCGCGCGCACGACTGTTTTTCGACAGCACCACCGGCAACATTTCCAGCAGAATCCGATAGACGTTGTTTTCCGGCTGTTGTTCGGTCAGACCGAGAGAGTTGACCTGCACGCCATAACGAAAACGCCGCATTTTCTCATCGGTTACCCCGTACCGGTTCAAGGTGATGTAATCCCACAATTCGGCAAAGGCGCGCATCTTCGATAGTTCAGTAACCAGCCGAATACCGGAATTGACGAAAAAGCTGAGCCGCCCGACGACCGTCGGGAAATCTGCTTCGGCGACCTGACCTGAATCCCTGACAGCATCCAGCACGGCAATGGCCGTCGCCATGGCAAATGACAGTTCTTGTTGGGGCGTCGCACCGGCTTCTTGTAAGTGGTACGAACAGACATTGATCGGATTGAATTTCGGCATTTCACTGCACGCGAAGGCAACCACATCGGCGGTGAGCTTCATCGACGGCACGGGTGCAAAAATATGAGTACCGCGCGACAGGTATTCCTTGATGATGTCGTTTTGCACCGTGCCTGACAGGGCTTCGCGCTTAACCCCTTGTCTGTCAGCCAGCGCCACATACAGCGCCAGCAGCCATGCCGCCGGGGCATTGATGGTCATCGACGTGTTCATCTTGTCCAACGGCAATCCGTCGAACAGGGTTTCCATATCGCCGATATGACTGATCGGAACGCCGACCTTGCCGACCTCGCCACGGGCCAGTGGATGATCAGAGTCATAGCCGGTCTGGGTCGGCAAATCGAAGGCAATGGACAGGCCGGTCTGGCCACGTTCCAGGTTCGTGCGGAACAACTGGTTCGAGGCTTGGGCCGATGAATGGCCGGAATAGGTCCGAAACAGCCAGGGTCTATCCTTCGGTTGATCTTGCCCGTTTTCCGGCTTAGTCATTGTTGCGCCTGCTAATTTATCAGCCATTTACAAGCCCTTCCGGCTATCCGCTATTTATATAATACATTGTTAATATACATAAAATTCAAGCGTCACGGAAAATCCTAGCAAATTGTGCATTGCAATAAAAGTCCTGAGAGTCTATTCAGAAAACATGCATCGAATGGGTTAGCCAAGGAGTATTTTAAATGAGCGACGCCGCCGAAGCCATCGACGAACTGCCGGCCCAGCCGGTCAAGGACCTTTACGAGATCGGCGAGATCCCGCCTCTCGGCCATGTTCCCAAAAATATGTACGCCTGGGCGATCCGTCGCGAACGCCACGGCGAGCCCGACACGGCCATGCAGGTCGAGGTCGTAGAGACCCCGGTCCTCGATAGCCACGATGTGCTGGTCATGGTGATGGCGGCTGGCGTCAACTACAACGGCGTCTGGGCGGCACTCGGCAAGCCGATATCCGTGTTCGACGTTCATGATTCCGATTATCACATTGCCGGGTCCGATGCGTCAGGCATCGTCTGGGCCGTCGGCTCGAAGGTCAAACGCTATAAAGTCGGCGATGAAGTCGTCGTTCATTGCAATCAAGATGATGGCGACGACGAGGAATGCAACGGCGGCGACCCGATGTTTTCGACCTCGCAGCGCATCTGGGGCTATGAAACACCGGACGGATCGTTCGCCCAGTTTACCCGCGTGCAGGCCCAACAGGTGATGCCGCGCCCGCGCCACCTGACCTGGGAAGAAAGCGCGTGTTACACCCTGACGCTGGCAACCGCCTATCGCATGCTGTTCGGCCATCGCCCGCACATCCTGCGTCCCGGCCATAACGTATTGGTCTGGGGTGCATCGGGCGGATTGGGCTCGATGGCGGTGCAACTGATCGCCACTGCCGGGGCCAACGCCATCGGCGTTATTTCTGACGAAAGCAAACGCGACTTCGTTATGGACCTGGGCGCCAAGGGTGTCATCAACCGCAAGGACTTCGATTGCTGGGGACAGTTGCCGGAAGTCAACGGCGAGGGCTTTGGCGATTACATGAAGGAAACCCGAAAATTCGGCAAGGCGATCTGGGAGATCACCGGCAAGGGCATTGATGTCGATTTCGTCTTCGAACATCCGGGCGAGGCAACCTTCCCGGTTTCGTGCAATGTCGTGAAGCGCGGCGGCATGGTCGTGTTCTGTGCCGGCACCACCGGATTCAACCTGACAATGGACGCCCGTTTCGTATGGATGCGCCAAAAACGTATTCAGGGCAGCCACTTTGCCAACCTGAAACAGGCGGCCCAAGCCAACCAACTGGTCATCGAGCGACGCATTGATCCGTGCATGTCGGAAATGTTCGCCTGGGACGACATCCCCGAGTCGCACATGAAAATGATGAATAACAAACATAAACCGGGCAATATGGCAGTGCTGGTACAGGCCAAACGCCCCGGCCTGCGTACCCTGGAAGAATGCATCGAAGGGTAAACCCATGACCATCACCGACCCGATCACCGTTTGTCGCGATGCCCTTGGTTCCGCCGAGGTGCTGCTCGGAAAAATCAGAGACGCCGTCGGCAACAAGGTGATGCGGGATGGCCGTGTCGATTCCGCCCTGATTGAGGCCGAACAATTTGCCGCCCACGGACTGTCCTGGGCGGCAACCTACGTCGAGGCGTTGCGTCAAACCCTCAGTTGGGCCGAACGGCTGGACGGGGAAGGCAACCTGAACGAGCTGGAAAGCCTGATCCTGCAAATCGCCTTTGGCGAATATCTGGCGCAATTGTCCGGCGGCATCGCCATCAGCCAGGTCGAGGTCGTGCGCCCCAACCACATGGGCGTCGATGACAGCGATGTCGAAACCTATATGAGCCCGGCCGTACGCACCCTTATATCGAACGGCAACACCAACGACGCCCGGATGGCGCTGGCAGGCCACATCCGCGACGGCATGAACTTCGGCAACCGGGGACTCAACGACGAAATGCTGGACATGATCACCGATCAATTCCGCCGCTTCGTCGACGAACAGATTACGCCCCATGCCCACGAATGGCATCTGGCCGATCAGTTGATCCCGATGGAAGTCATCGAACAGATGGCCGAACTGGGCGTATTCGGGCTGACCGTGCCGGAAGAATTCGGCGGCCTTGGTATGGGCAAAACCGCCATGTGCGTGGTCACAGAGGAACTGTCGCGCGGCTATATCGGCGTCGGCTCGCTGGGCACGCGTTCGGAAATCGCCGCCGAACTGATCCGGCTGGGTGGCACCGACGAGCAAAAGGCTCATTATTTGCCGAAGATTGCGTCCGGCGAGATTCTGCCGACCGCCGTGTTTACCGAACCCAATACCGGATCCGATCTGGCCAGCCTGAAAACCCGCGCGGTCAAGGACGGCGATACCTATAAGGTCACCGGCAACAAGACATGGATTACCCATGCGGCACGGTCCGACCTGATGACCCTCCTTGTTCGTACAAACCCGGACGAGCCCGGCTACAAGGGGCTTTCCATGCTATTGGCGGAAAAACCGCGCGGCACCGATGACAACCCGTTCCCGGCCGATGGCATGGATGGCGGCGAGATCGAGGTGCTGGGCTATCGCGGCATGAAGGAATACGAGCTCGCCTTCGATGATTTCGAAGTCCCCGCCACGTCGTTGCTGGGGCCCGAAGAAGGTCAGGGTTTCAAACAATTGATGGCGACGTTCGAAGCGGCGCGCGTACAAACCGCGGCGCGGTCCGTCGGTGTCGCCCAGAACGCCATGGAACTGGGCCTGAACTATGCCAACGACCGACTGCAATTCGGCAAGGCGATCTATGAATTCCCGCGGGTCGCCGGAAAACTGGCGTGGATGGCGGTCGAAACCATGGTGGCGAGACAACTGGCTCACTTTGCCGGGCGCGAAAAGGATTCCGAGCGACGCTGTGATATCGAGGCCGGTATGTCGAAACTGCTGGCCGCCCGCGTCGCCTGGTCGAACGCCGATAACGCCCTGCAAATTCATGGCGGCAACGGCTATGCCCTGGAATATCCAATCTCGCGCGTGCTCTGCGATGCCCGCATTCTCAATATATTTGAGGGCGCGGCGGAAATTCAGGCGCACGTGATTGCACGAGGCCTGCTGACAGGCCGGAATTGAACCTCTAGGGTCCAATAATGGTCAAGCTAACCAAAATATATACCCGAGGCGGCGACGGCGGCGAGACATCGCTGGGCGATGGCGCGCGCGTCGCCAAACACGACCCCCGGGTCGCCGCCTATGGCGCCGTCGACGAAGCCAATGCCTGCGTTGGTATCGCACGCCTGTATGCCGACGGCGATGATGACGCCCTGCTGGCACGCATCCAGAACGATCTGTTCGATCTGGGGGCCGATTTGTGCCGCCCAGACGATGGCAAGAACGAGGCCTTGCGCATTACTCAATCACAAATCGACCGTCTGGAATCAGAAATCGACGCCCTGAACGCGCAACTGGCCCCGCTGACCTCGTTCGTGCTGCCCGGCGGCAGCAAGGCCGGAGCACACCTGCATCTGGCCCGAACGGTCGTCCGTCGCGCCGAACGCCTGATATCGGAATTGATGGCGGGCGGCAGCACCGTCAATCCACTGGCCCTGAGTTACACCAATCGCCTGTCGGACCTGTTATTCCAGTTATCCCGTCATACCAACGGAACCGATGGCGATGTCCTGTGGAAACCCGGCGATAACGCCTGACGCGTCTTGGTCCCCCACATCGTTGACAGGCCCTGAGATTGTCCTTATTGTGCAGGTGCGAAGAGAGTTTGTACGCTTGAATCTATTTTATATTTCAGTGCACTAGCAGGTACCATGAAAGTTCTAATCGCCGTTAAACGGGTCATTGATTACAACGTCAAAATCCGTGTCAAAGCAGATAATTCGGGCGTTGATGAAGCCAACGTCAAGATGTCGATGAACCCTTTCGACGAGATTGCCGTCGAGGAAGCCATCCGCCTGAAAGAGGCCGGAACGGCATCCGAACTGATCGTCGTTTCGTGCGGCGAGGCCCCGGCATCGGAAACCATTCGCACAGGTCTTGCTATGGGTGCCGACCGCGGTGTGCTGGTCGAAACCGACGCCGAATTGCAGCCCCTCGCCGTAGCCAAGTTGCTTAAAGCGGTGGCGGAGAAAGAAGGCGCCGAGATGATTGTGCTTGGCAAACAGGCCATCGACGACGACTTCAACCAGACCGGCCAGATGCTGGCGGCGCTTTTGGGGTGGCCGCAGGGCACCTTTGCTTCGAAACTGGATATTAGCGAGGGCTCTGCCTCTGTGATGCGCGAAATCGACGGCGGACTGGAAACGGTCAGCCTGAAACTTCCCTGTGTGGTGACCACCGACCTGCGTCTGAACGAACCACGCTATGCCTCGCTGCCCAACATCATGAAGGCGAAGAAAAAGCCTATCGACACCACGACGCCTGACGAACTGGGCGTTGATGTGACGCCGCGCCTCAGCACTCTGAAGGTCTCGGCCCCGGCTGAACGTCAGGCCGGGATTATCGTCGCTGATGTCGACGAACTGGTTAATAAACTCAAGAACGAAGCCAAGGTGATCTGAATGGCTGTCCTGCTGCTTGCCGAACACGATAATGCGACGCTGAAATCGGCGACGCTGAATGCCGTCACCGCCGCTTTGCAACTGGGCGAGGTCACAGTCCTGGTGGCCGGTGAAAACTGTGGCCCGGTCGCAGAGCAAGCGTCGAAGATTGCAGGCATTACCAAAGTACTAGTCAGCGACAGTCCGGCCCTTGGCCATGCACTGCCAGAGGCCATAGCACCGTTGCTGGTCGAGCTTGCCGCCAATTACAGCCATCTTGTCGCACCGGCGACGACGACAGCCAAGAACATCCTGCCGCGCGCCGCGGCGCTTGCCGATGTGGCGATGATTTCAGATATCATTGCTGTGGACAGCGACGATACATTCCAGCGCCCGGTGTATGCCGGTAACGCCATCGCCACGGTTCAGTCATCTGACTCCTTAAAAATCATCAGCGTCAGGACGACGGCGTTTGAAGCCGCCGCCACCGACGGGGCCGGTGTCGAGGTTGAGACACTGGATGGCGGAACCGCGCAGGACTTGAGCACCTTTGTCGGTGCCGAACTGACACAGTCGGAACGCCCCGAACTGACCAGCGCGCGCATCGTTATTTCAGGCGGACGCGGCATGCAGAGTGGCGACAATTTCCCGCTACTGGAAGATGTCGCCGACAAGCTGGGTGCGGCAATCGGTGCTTCGCGCGCCGCCGTCGATGCCGGTTTCGTTCCCAACGATTATCAGGTTGGCCAGACCGGTAAGGTCGTGGCCCCTGACCTGTACATCGCCGTCGGCATATCCGGCGCCATTCAGCATTTGGCCGGAATGAAAGACAGCAAGGTCATCGTCGCCATCAACAAGGATTCAGAAGCCCCCATTTTCCAGGTCGCCGATTATGGCCTGGTCGCCGACCTGTTCGACGTACTTCCCGAAATGTCGGCTAAACTTAACAGCTAAAGAAATAAGGACAGCATCATGTCATCGAACATCAATAAAATTGGCATCGTCGGAGCCGGTCAAATGGGCTGTGGCATCGCCCATGTCTGCGCCATTGCCGGACACGAGGTCCAGTTGATGGACATTGAGCAAGATCGTCTTGATTCGGGCCTGCAAAGCATTGAAAAGAACATGGCCCGGCAGGTGAAGAAGGAAAAACTGAGCCAAGCCGATATGGACAAGGCCCTGAAACTGGTGTCTGCGGGCACCGGTTATGACGGGTTCAAGGACTGCGATCTGGTTATCGAGGCTGCGACCGAGAACGAAGAACTGAAAAAGGAAATCGTTCGCGAACTGTGCAAGGTGATCCCGGAACACACCATTATCGCATCCAACACATCGTCCATTTCCATCACCCGTTTGGCCGCCCAGTCGGACCGACCCAACAAGTTCGTCGGCATGCACTTTATGAACCCGGTGCCGCTGATGGAACTGGTCGAACTGATCCGCGGCATCGCGACGGATGAGGAAACCTATTCGGCGATCAGCGAACTGACCACGCAACTGGGCAAGAGCCCGGTCAATGCCGAGGATTTCCCGGCCTTTATCGTCAACCGTATTTTGCTGCCGATGATCAACGAAGCCGTCTATACGCTGTACGAAGGCGTCGGTTCGGTCGAAGCCATCGACAGCGCCATGAAGCTGGGCACCCACCATCCCATGGGGCCGCTGGAACTGGCCGACTTCATCGGTCTGGATACCTGTCTGGCGGTGATGAACGTGCTGCACGAAGGTTTGGCCGACACCAAGTACCGGCCTTGCCCGCTGCTCGTTAAATATGTCGAGGCCGGATGGCTGGGCCGCAAGACGGGCCGTGGGTTCTATGATTATTCCGGCGACGAGCCGGTGCCGACACGCTAGGCGCTCAGGCGTCCTCTTCTTCAACGACCTCAATAAGATCGAGCGGGATGTCGGCTTCGGCCAGCATTTCGCGGGTAATCTGGGCAGCTTCGGACCAGCGTTCGGCGAAGTCGCCGCCCATGGACGCGGCATCGGCAACCACGCGATTGAGGCCGACCTGGATGATGGCACGTGCGCAATCGGCGCATGGCACATGGGTGACGTACATGGTGCCGCCCTTCAACGCCACACCCATGCGCGCCGCGTTATAAATGGCATTGCGTTCGGCATGTTCGGTCCAGTCGTATTTCGACGGACGGGCGTGGCGGTCTTCTTTCTCGTCGTCGATGAAACGGGGAAAGCCGTTATAGCCATAAGGGCCGGGCGTCCGGTCTTCGCCGACGATAACGGCCCCGACCTGGGTCGAGCGGTCCTTCGACCATGTCGACACCTCGCGCGCCAGCTTCAGAAATCGAATGTCCCATTTACTCATGCGTTTGATTGAAGCCTCTTAAGGAAAATAAGTCAAAGACGGTCTCAGTCTCGCTCCGCCAACCTTGTTTTGACTTCCAGAATCCTCGCCTCCGAAGGAGCGCCCATCAATGCAACTCCGCACGCAGTTGCTGGCGAAACACATCGATGGAAACCAGCTCGCCCTTGTTCTCGACATTCCAGAATTGCCAGCCATTACACGCCGGGGCCTTCTGCACATGGGCGCCGACCTGATGGATGGAACCATTGAAGTCTGAACAGGCCAGTGTACCGTCGGCACGCACCCGTGCCTTGTGACGTCGACGACTGTCGGTCAGCACGGTCCCGGTTTTCAGCATGCCGCGTTCGAGCAGGCGGCCAAAAGGAATGCGTGGCAGGTTGCGTTTGGGCGGCGTCGAGTAGAGTTTTTTCTCCTCGTCGGGAATTTCCCGCACCTTCTTCAGGCGTTCGCGCGCCAGCTTGACATATTCCTTTTCACGCTCCAGTCCGATGAACTGACGGCCCAGTTTCTTGGCCACGGCCCCGGTAGTGCCGGTGCCGAAGAACGGGTCGAGGATCACATCGCCGACCTCGGTCGACGACAAGATGACCCGATACAGCAGCGATTCCGGCTTTTGCGTCGGATGCGCCTTTTGCCCATTCTGTTTCAGGCGTTCGCGACCTGTGCAGATCGGCAATTCCCAATCAGAGCGCATCTGCAGATCATCGTTCAGGCTTTTCATCGCCTGATAATTGAACAGGTATTTGGAATCCTTGTCGCGCGCGCACCAGATCAGGGTCTCGTGGGCATTGGTGAAGCGTCGTCCGCGGAAATTAGGCATCGGGTTGGTCTTGCGCCAGACGACATCGTTCA
>JABHGV010000017.1 GCA_018671895.1 Rhodospirillaceae bacterium
ATCGGCGGCTGCGGCGGCTAGAGGATAACATCATGGCAAAACAGAACATCAAACCCCGCGTCCGGGCACCCAAGAAAATAAACAAGGGCGACATTTTCGAGGTCAAGACACTGGTCACCCACCGGATGGAAAGTGGTCAGCGCAAGGACAAGAAAACCGGCAAGAATTATCCCCGCAAGATCATCAACAAGTTCACCGCCGTTTATGACGGTAGCGAGGTTATGAAGTCCATCTGGCACCCGGCCATTTCGGCCAACCCGTATCTTGCCTTCTATGTCGTCGCCGGGAAAAGCGGGCCCATGAAGCTCACATGGACAGACGATGAAGGCATTGAATTCACAAAGGAAATCAAGATCAACGTCAACGGTTGAGCCCATCAAGCAAATGTTATTCGACCGTGACAACAGCCATTTGATAGCGTCTCAATACAACCTAACAGGAGAATAATCGATATGTTTAAAAAGGCCCTCAAAATGCTAGCCATTGTGCTCGCCGTCGGTGGCATGACAGCATCGCTTTCAGCATGTGCAACGAAAGATGATGGAGTTCACAAGATCGTCATCCACGTTGATGACAATGATAAAGCCAAGATGAACATCGCGCTTAACAACGCAGCAAACGTCGATGCCTATTACAAGGAAAAGGGCGAAGAAGTCCTGATCGACATCGTTGCATACGGCCCCGGCCTGAACATGCTGATCAAGGGCAAGTCTCCGGTCGAGAAACGTGTCACGTCGTTCGAGCAGAACTTCGATAACATCGCCTTCAAGGCTTGTGGCAACACCATGAAAAAGATGAAGAAGAAGTCCAAGAAGGACGTGCCGCTGGTTGATAATGCCGAGGTCGTTGCCTCTGGTGTCGTTCACCTGTCGGAACGTCAGGAACAGGGCTGGACCTATATTCGTCCGTAGCCTGTTTTTATGATGAGTTTTAAAACGCGGCGTCCTTCGGTGGGCGTCGCGTTTTTTTATTGAGAAGAGTTATCCGCGCCCATCCATCAAACGACGGAATATGGGCGTCATGATCAACTCAATGGCCTGACCCAGTTTGCCACCGGGAACGACGATGGAATTTCGTCGGCTCATTTTCGAATTCTTGATCTTGTCGAGCAGGAGCGGGAAGTCGATTTCCATCCCTTCTGGGTCGCAGAAACGAATAACGACGACGCATTCATCCAGAGTCGGCACATTCCTGGCAAAGGTTGGGTCCGAGGTATCGACCACGGGGACCATCTGGAAATTAATGTCGGTGTTTGCAAACTGCGGAATCAGATAATGAACGTAATCATGCATGCGCCTGAGAATGGTATCGACAACGTCATCTTCCGAATAGCCACGTTCCCCGATGTCGCGATGGATTTTCTGAATCCATTCAAGATTGATCACCGGCACCAGACCGATCTTCAGATCTACATGTCTGGCCAGGTTGACGCCATCGGAAATGGCGCAGCCATGAAGGCCTTCATAGAACAACATGTCGGTTCCGGACGGCAGGTCCTGCCACTCGGTAAACTCACCGGGTTTCATGTCCGGGCTGTTGTAGCGCGCTGCATCGGCTTCATTATGCAGGTAATGGCGGGTTTTCCCGGTGCCGTTCTCGCCGTAGGACTCGAACAATTCCTCAAGGTCACCGAACAGATTGGCATCGGGCCCAAAGTGGCTGAAGTGCGGATTGCCAGCGTCGAGTGACTCCTGCATCGCCTGCTTCATATCTGAGCGGCTGTAACGGTGGAAGCTCTCGCCTTCGACAAGGGCCGGGATGATCTTTTCGCGCCTGAACATGTGGGCAAACGCATCGCGCACCATCGGCGTGGCTGCGCCTGACGGCCTTGCGATGGCAACGATGGGATGGTTTTTTGACAACCCCCCCGGCCTATTTCTTGTTATTCAGCATGTTGCGAATAATCGGCGTCAGGATCAATTCCATCGCCAGCCCCATCTTGCCGCCGGGAACAACAATCGAGTTGCGCCGCGACATCCATGAATCATGCAGCATGCTCAGCAGATACGGGAAGTCGACGCCAAAGTCATCGGGGTCCCGGAAGCGGATAACCACCAGGCTTTCATCGGGCGTCGGAATATCGCGGGCAATAATCGGATCCGACGTATCTACGATCGGTACGCGCTGGAAGTTGATGTCCGTGCTTTTGAACTGCGGAATGATGTAGTGCACGTAATCGTGCATACGGCGAAGAATGGTATCCATCACCGCTTCTTCGGAATAACCGCGCTGCGATGTATCGCGATGAATTTTCTGAATCCATTCCAGGTTAATGACCGGAACAACGCCGATTTTCAGGTCCACGTACTGCGCCATGTTGATCTCTTCGGAAACGACACAGCCGTGCAGACCTTCGTAGAACATCAGGTCGGTACCGCTGGGAATGTCCTGCCACGGGGTGAACTGGCCCGGGATCAGGCCTTCGTACGGCTCGGCTTCTTCTTCGCTGTGAAGGTACAGGCGGCGCTTTCCGCCACCGGTCTCGCCATAGGTCTTGAACAGGCCTTCCAGTTCCGAAAACAGGTTGGCGTCACTGCCGAAGTGGCTGAAATTCATATTGCCCAGGCCTTCCGCCTCGGCCATCGCATCTTTCATCTCTGCCCTGTTATAACGGTGAAAGCTGTCGCCTTCGATAACGGCAGGATTAATGCTTTCACGCAGAAAAACGTGTTCGAACGCGTCCTTGACTGTGCTTGTTCCGGCACCTGACGAGCCTGTAACCGCGATAATCGGATGTTTCGTAGACACGGACGTCCCCTTCTCAATTACTATCCAAATGACCTTTAAGCTGAAATGAGTAGATGCCGCCCCAGCCTCAGTCTCATTTAACTATTTGATGCTAATAGATAAATTTTTTATTTCGCTTGTCCGCAGCAGAACCATTGCCAGCGAACGTGGCTAACATAGCCAGAGAAACGGACATTTGGAAGTTCTAATATACATCACTGATAAATTCTTCCTCTTTGGTCAATGCCGGTTAACATCGCTCCAAGGTGCTTAAAGGGGAGAAATCATGGCTCAACCGACCGAGAAAAGCCTTCGTATCGAGGCCGCCGAGCGAACAACCATGGCCAAGGCCGTAGCGAACGCCCTTGATCTTGGCTGCGAGCTGATGGCGACATGCACCGGAGAGGCAACCCCGGGCGCCCCCCAGCACTCTTACCACAACATCCAGTGGGGCGGATTTCAGAAATATGGCCTGCGTGACAATTACATCCCCTGAATCCACCCTTGTTTTCACCTTCGTGGAAATTTTGCTGCAGTATGATTTGGCGCACTAGCCTTTGAAAAAACACATTAAAGTACTAGATCGACCAGACTCGTTCGGCTAAGGTAATTGCCTTCATTCCTGAAGCTGATTAAAAAAAAGCACAGGAAGCAAATTAGGACTTGGGGAACAGGAAGACATGCCGACAGGAACTGTGAAATGGTTTAACCCTACAAAAGGGTTTGGTTTTATTGAGCCGAGCGAGGGTGGACAGGATGCATTCGTGCATATTTCCGCCGTACAACGCGCCGGACTGACAACGCTTAACGATGGTCAAAAGGTCGAGTTTGAACTCGTCCCCGGCCAGAACGGAAAATCTTCCGCGGAAAATCTCGCTATTCTTGATTAAAGCCGGACAGCTACAAGGACGGGAGGCCTGTGTAGCGGATCCGCGCGAGATTAAGCGAAAAGCGTTTGAGAACCCCTTGCCTTACCGGCAGGGGGTTTTTATTTGGGTATTTTCACCAACCTTTACTCGGGGCGGGCCATGGTGAAAACATCGTCGATGACGGCATATTCCATATACCCCATACGAGACAGTGGCCTGAGTTTCGCCGTATCGACAAGACCGTCTGTCAGCATGTCATCGGCAATATGAACACCAACGACACGCCCCAGCACCATCGCGTTTCGGAATTCGGGGTTATCAGACGGCAAATCAACCGTTTGCATGTAAACACATTCCAAATGTATCGGTGACTCCCCTACCCTTGGTGGCTTGACCATTTTCGATGGCTTCGTTGTTAACCCGGCATGAACGAATTCATCCACCTCCGGTAACAGCGGTGCCGAGGTCAGGTTGACCTTTTCACGTAAATCCCAGGTCGCCATGTTGACGACAAACTCTCCGGTTTCCTCAACATTGGTGATGGTGTCCTTGGGACCATGGGGCTGGGGACCGTTGGATGCGAACATCACCGCAAACGGCGCTACCGAAATGCCGTTAAAGAAGCTGTACGGCGCAAGATTGGCGATGCCGTCGGCGCTGATGGTTGAAATCCAGCCTATCGGTCTGGGCGCGACACAGGACTTCAACGGGTCGTGTGGCAGGCCATGGGGCTTGTCGGCTTCATAGAACAATAATCATCTCCTGGTCTGTGGGAATTCTGCAATTCCTTTTGCATTTTCATGGACGATTATAGGACCCGGCACAGGCGGGGCAAGGCAGGAACGGCTTAACGCGCCGCCTGGATGGCCGTGTCCAGGGCTTGCAGGAAGCGCGACCTGTCCTGTTTTGAAAATGGTGCCGGACCGCCCGTAACCGCCCCTGTTTCGCGCAACCCCGCCATCAAGTCGCGGGTCGCCAGCGCCATGCCGATGGAATCATCGGTAAACACCTTGCCATCGGGTCGTATCGCCATTGCTCCCTTTTTCAAACAACGGTCAGCCAGCGGGATATCATTGGTCACAGTTATGTCGCCTGACAGGATGTTATCGGCGATCCAGTCATCGGCGGCGTCGGCTCCCTGGGTAACGACGACAATCTCGACCAGTGGGCTTGGATGCGGGCGAATGCCGCCATCGCTGACAAGCCAGGTTTTCAGCCCGTGACGTTCGGCAACCTTCAGGACTTCGTCCTTGACCGGGCAGGCATCGGCATCAACATAAATTTCTGGCATGGTATTCAGATACTTCCCGGTTTTTTTAAAAGCATATTTTGACGACGCGACACAACCATCACAATTCCATCACCACCCCAAACAGGGTACTGTTTTCATTCACTCTTTAACAGACCGGTCAATCCATCGATGAAGCTTCTGCTTGCCGCCGCCAACGAAGGTAACCCCGATTCCCAGAATGCTCTCGGGGATATTTTTTCCGATTCCTCCCGACAGGAAAAAGATATTGCCGTGGCCGTCAAATGGTACGGCATGGCCGCCGAGCAAGGGCACCTAGAGGCCCAGTATTCCCTGGCCGGCCTGTTGGCCAACGAACCGGACGTCATGGATGAAACCGCAGCGCTGGAATGGTATCGACACACAGCAGAGCAAGGACACAGCAAAGCGCAATATACGCTTGGGGCCATGTGTGAATTTGCCAAAGGCGTTCCCCAAGACCTTGAGGCCGCATTAAAATGGTATCGCCTGTCAGCCGACCAGGGCGACGTTCAGGCGCAATATAAAACAGGGCATATGCTCCGTCATGGACTGGGTACGCCACAGGATGCAGGCAAGGCGGCAGAATATTTTAACCTTGCCAGCAGACTGGGACATGCGGAGTCACTCTATGCCTTGGGGTTGCAGTATTTTGACGGAACGGGAGTTTCCAGGGACATCGAAAAAGCCGCTGAATATTACCAAAAGGCGGCTGAACAGGGACACACCGGCGCCCAATACAATCTTGCCCAGATGCACCGGATGGGTCAGGGAAAGACCGCACAGATCAAGCAAGCCAAAAGGTGGTATGAAATGGCCGCTCAGAAAGGACTGGTTCAGGCACAGTTCAATCTTGGCATGTTGTGCTATGTGGGCAAACCGGCACCAAAGGACCCCTGCTCTGCCTTTATGTGGTGGACCATCGCCGCATCTGAAGGCGATCAACAGGCAGAAAAAAACCTGACCTTGTTGATGAAGGAAATCGACCAGCAAGACATGAAACAAGGGCTGAGCCTCGCCACGGCGTGGGTTGAGAAATTTGGAAACAGGGAAGCCTTGCTGGAATTTTCTAAAAACTTCGCCTAGGCGGACAAATTCGGTCGATAGGTTTCCTGAATGGTCGTTTCCGGTGTCGGTGTCGCATTGTTTTCGGCGCCCGATGCTCCCCCATCGCGCAATTCCCAAACCTGATTGAGCAAGTCCTTCATCGCCGCTTTATGCTTTTTCAACTCGCGCGCCTGCTCGCTAACTTGACGTTGCAGGGAGGCCTTTTGCTGCTTGAGGGATGCAACCTCGTCTCGCGGGGACATTCCCTTATCATCGAAATGCTGAATGATTATATCTTCAAACGACATGCCCAAACTGTCCAACAACCGTTTCGCCGACTGAAAGGCGGCAAGCGCCTCGCCGGGTTTGTCGGACTTGGTTAAGGCCATAATTTTATACAGCTTGCTTAATGTCGATTCTTCCGGGGTCAATTGACGTCTTTCAGTCGTTGATAGGAGTTCCAGGGGCGAAGAGATACTTTAGCCCGAAAGATGAAGGCTATCTGCCTAATAAATCACATGTCAGGTTTGTTTAAGTCTAACGTGTTCCTTTCATGTATACGTCGCAGCCATCGGGAATACGGACCTTAATCCTTTGAGCCCTGAAGATTTTAGTTTTGTCGCCGACTTTCTGAAGAAGAAATCCGGCATCTCCCTCACTGATGATAAAACCTATCTGGTTGAAAGCCGTCTGCTTCCCCTGGCGCGCCAGCATGATCTTGATGACATAACCGGTCTTGTCGCCGCCATGAAAGGCGGTCGCGGCAGTCTTGGAGACCATGAAAGCCTCATGGACGATGTCCTTGATGCCATGACCACCAACGAGACCTTCTTTTTCCGCGACAACAAACCGTTCGACGCAATTCGAAAGGACATTTTGCCGCAACTCATAGAACGAAGGAAAAGTGCGAAATCTCTTAGAATATGGTGCGCCGCCGCCTCAACGGGTCAAGAGCCGTACTCAATCGCTATGCTTCTGAAAGAGTATGGCGCGCAACTGAATGATTGGAGACTGTCAATTCTCGGCACCGATGTTTCCGGCGAGGCCCTTAAACGTGCCGAAGCGGGAAATTACTCCCAGTTCGAAGTGCAGCGAGGCCTGCCCGCTCAACTGCTGATTAAATACCTTCATAAAGAAGAAAAATACTGGATGATTAACTCCGAACTCAAATCAATGATCCGGTATAAGAAACTGAACTTACTGAGCAGTTTCGAGAGCCTTGGAAAATTCGATATTGTTTTTTGCCGAAACGTCCTGATCTACTTCGAAGTTGAAACCAAGCGACAAATTCTCGAACGCATCAGCCGCCAAATGCCCCCGGATGGCATTCTTGTTCTCGGCAGTGCAGAAACGGTTCTGAATGTGTCGGATCATTTTCAACTCATTCCCGGATTAAGCGGGTTTTACAAAATTAACCCTGCGATGAGCTAAGGAAGGCCCAGCCATGACTTTTGTCACATGGAATGAAAAACTTCTGACCGGTATTCGTGAAATCGATCACGATCACAAGATGCTGTTCGACCTGATTGAACAATTCCATGAAGCCTACATGAGCACAGATTCAAAAGCGGCAATGGAACCGGCATTCAGAATGCTTATGGATTACACGGAAAATCACTTTCGGCGCGAAGAAGAGCTGTTGGAAAAAGTAGGATACCCGGGTCAAGCCGGACACCATCAAGACCATGAAGACCTGAAGGATGAGGTGCTTGCCCTGTATCAACGGTTCCAGAATGACAAGCTTCAGGGCGTGGAAAATGACCTTGGACTGGAACTGCTGTCGTTCCTGAAAAACTGGCTCGAATTTCATATTCTGGAAGACGACATGAAGTATGTTGAATTCATCCGGGACAAGGAAAAGCACTGAAGGTTACTTGTTTGATGCGGCCTCTTTGGAAAGGCAGCCGATAACCTCGACCCGTTGCCTGACTTTCTGGATGTATTCATATAATTCTTTGCCAGCCAGCCTTCTGCCGCCTGGAACAATCGCCACAGAGCCCTTGGCATAGATGTTTTGCAGCTTAACGTGTTGCGAAGACCACTTGTCTGCATAAACATCCCAATCCCCCTTGTGACGACGGTTAACGTAAAGGGCGACTTTCACGTGGGTCTGGTTTTTCCACCATGCAACCTGGGGCAAAGTGTCGCATTTTGAAGTCTTCGCCCATACAACCCTCGACATTTCGACGGCGTCCCCGTCTTCTTCAGGCGTCGGCTTTGTTGACGATGTTGATGCTTCTGATGTGGGAGCCGGTGTCTTTATAGATGACGATTGCGCGGTTTCCGGTGTGTCGGTTCCCGCCCCACCCATGAATTTATAACCAACGACGCCCGCGACAATCAGAGCGCCAGCGATAACGCCAGCCGCAATCATTGTTGACGATCCAGGTTTTTCTGCTGGCGCTTGTGTGGAATCCGAGGCCCTGCGACCTCTGGGCGGTCTGCTTCTTTGTTGTTCAAGATTATTTTTGACTTTAGCGGTCAGAACATCCGGATTAAATGGTTTGGTGACGAAATCAATGGCCCCCAGGCTTAACCCGCGGGCTTCGTCTTCAGAAGAGCTCTCGGCCGTGACGAAAATTATCGGAATATGGCCCGTATCAGAATCTTCTTTCAGTTTTTTACATACTTCGTAACCGTCCATGTCCGGCATCACTATATCCAGCAGGATGATATCGGGGCTGTTGGCTTTCGCAATCATCAGGGCATCTTTGCCGTTTGTCGCAAAAATCACGTCCGCATAGTCACGCAACACATTGCCAATAAATTGAATATTGATGGTCTCGTCATCAACGATAAGAACTTTCGGTTTGGAAGATGTGTCTGACATGTTTAAAAAAACCTTCGAGTTAATGACTTATCGATTCCGTTATCGCGTTGAGCTTTTCAAGCGCGCCTGGAAAATCGAGTCTCTCCACACATGCTTCAAGTCGTTCGATTTCATTGGCATATTCACTGCCAATTAACAGCGCCTTGATTGGGCCTATCAGTTCGTCTGCGCCCATATCATTACTTTCCAGCCGTCCGCGCAAGGCCTCAAGTAGCAGTGGCGTGCGTTCCATATCGACCGGCTGTGGCCTGTCTGTTGATGCGTCGTCCGCCGGCGATGACGCGCCGCTTTTTAACTGGCTTAATGTGTCCATAATCTGGTTCAGGTTCTGGATCAGAACCGCGCACAAGGGCAACAATTCCGGGTCCCGGTCTTCCTTGACCGCACCTTCCAGATTTGCCGCCGCCTGATTCAGGTCTATCGCGCCAACGTTACCGGCGACCCCTTTCAGACTATGGGCCAGCTTTGCAACATTCTCTTTGTCATTTCTGGCCAGGGCCTTGCGAAGTTCGGTCCCGGCATTGGCCTTGGAATCGCGAAATTCAATCAGAACCTGCTTAAACAGTTTGGCGTTGCCTTGCATGCGCATAAGGCCGTCTTCGATATCAATGCCGGGCAACTGGTACGGAAAATCGTCTGCGGCCCTGGTGTTCTGCACAGACGCGTTGATTGTTGCCCCCGGCTTGATCAGTTGAACGAGGGTCTTGACCACAGTGTCCGGTTCGAAGGGCTTGCGAATGTAATCGATCGCCCCCATGCCAAGACCACGGGCCCTTTCGTCTTCCTTGTCCATGGCGGTGGCAAAGACAATCTGAATATCGGCTGTCACCGGGTTGGCTTTCAGCTTCTCGCAAACTTCATAGCCATCCATACCGGGCATCATGACGTCGAGCAAGATCATGTCCGGGGTATTCGATTCTACGATCGCAAGTGCTTCTTGGCCACTGGCCGCGGAAACAGCATTGATATCCACCCCCGTCTGTTTGGCGACGCTGGCTAGAACCGCTGTTAGAAATTTTATATTTATAGAGTCGTCATCGACGACCAAAATGTCGAGAGCCTTGCTGCTCACTCTTTGCCCCCAAACGATAAAAGTGAATGGACTATAATCCGGTCCCTATCATCTGCATTCAATATGAACGCAGCCTTACAGATATGTATTATCCAGAACATCGTCAATTTCGTGGATGGCCTGGGCATCACTGATTATTTAAGCACGCCCTGCCCCCTTGGGAAGTGTTCATTGTGCCGAAGGGAATCTGTACGCATGGCATTTTTGATTCAGAATTATATTACTTTATGGTCCATACTGACGTTGCAGTTTTGAAAGGGCAAAAGATGGCTGATGCAGAGCTTGATATGATTCTTGCCGATATGCGCCAAGAATTCATTGAAAGTTGTGAAGACCGGCTTGATAACGTCGAGGAAACCCTTGCACTGGGAATATCGGGCCACAGAAAAATCGAAGACGTTATTCTGGATGTGAAACGCAACATTCACAGCGTCAAGGGCCTTGGCACCAGTTTTGGCTTCAGTTCAGTCAGCCTGCTTGCTCACGCTTCAGAAGACTACATCGAAACAAGCGCGGACCCGCGCACCGAAACCCTGCAAGATATTCAACTGTATATCGACAGAATTCGCGAAATTCTGGACTCCGGTATCGACCCAGGCGACGACAAGACCGCCGAAATCATTCACAGCCTGCCGCTGTTTGGCAGGGAAACCGCATCGAAATCATTAAGGGGTCAGGATATTCGGCTTCTATTCCTGATGCCAAAAGGCATCCAGCGAAAAATCATCGGTCGAGAACTGTCATCATTCGGATTCAAGGTGGTCATCGCCGAAACGGGAATTTCAGCCATTGATCTTGCGATCACTCATAAACCGGACATTATTATTTCCAGCATGGTCGTGGGGCGACTGTCGGGTATCGAACTGGCGAACATTTTCAACAGCATCGAGACGACATTCCATTCCAGATTTTTGCTGGTAACGGCATCTGACCCTTCTGAACAAAAATTCGAGGCACTGCCGAAAGGCACGACGATCCTGCGCAAGGGAATGAACTTTTCCAAGGATTTGTATCAGTTCCTTAGGGACAACAGCTTTATAACTTAGCGGTTGAGGAGAATTGTTTAAGTGAACACAGACAGTCCTTTGTCGATTTTCATCGTCGATAGCGAACAGGTTGCGATCAACCTGAATATTGATTTTATAACCCCTGAAAAGGCACCAAATACATGAGATACATTGTCGCACTGAGTGTCCTGTTGATGACCGTATCGACGGCTATGGCCCAAAGCCAATACGCACCGCCATACGCTGGCTACGCCGGTAGCATGCCCAATCCATACGGACAGAATTACAGGAATTTGCAACGGCCTGCCAAAGGTCCGTCTGGCGTATTACGTCAGGGTATCATCGAAATACGCACCTATCTAGCGCGCAACAAGCGCACCACCCCGAACGATCTGGCCCGTTTTGTCGAAGACAGGATTGCACCGTACTTTAATTTCACCTACATGACCCAATCGTCCCTTGGCCCGACATGGCGAAGAATTAGCCCGGCTGATCGCAATCAGGCCAAGGCCATGCTGCGGCAAAACCTTCTCGTTCGGCTGACCGAATACATTGCCGATTATCGGGCTGCCAGGATTGACGTGCTGAGCGCCCATGGCGGCAACAGCCGGGGGGAAATGGTCGTGCCTGTACGTATTCAACGTCAGAACGCACCACCGATGTCTCTGAATTTTAGGTTTTACAAGGATAAGGCCGGATGGAGAATTTTCGACGTTTCGGCCAACGGTCAAAGCGCCGTGATCTTTTACAGGGGCTATCTGAACCGCACGTTGCGACAGCGCAGGTGATCCTCAGGTCCTACCCGATGAAAGGACTGCCGGGATCAGGATTATTTTATAAAGGATAAAAGATGCCGCCCGACCTTAACCGTTGTCGGGGTATTGTCGGGTGCAACCTTGGTTGTGTCGGACATGCTCGGATCGGTAAAGAACAAGTGTCTGCCAATCTTTGTTGTGCGGGTCATTGAACGACCCCAATCCGGCTTAACATAGGTTGCGTGATAGAACAGGGCACCGTCGGTCGGGTCTTCCTGCGACGACGTCAGAGTCGTCAGAGCAACTTTCTGGGCATTGGCCCAGGCATCCATGTCTTTCGGTTTGTCGTTTTTTCCATCACACCACCACGAGAACTGACATCTGTTGCGTCTCTCGCCACCCTGCTTGATGACCTTGCAGATGTTGTCCGGGAATTTGCTGTTGCGCACCCTGTTCAGGGTCACGGCAGCAACCGCTTGCTGTCCCTGTATGGGCTCGGACCTTGCCTCCCAGTAAATATTCAAGGCAAGGCAGTGATGTTCCTTCGTCAGGTCAACTGACAACGAGTCAGCGGCCTGCGTTGCAGGAATGGATGAATTGAGAATCAACAGACACGAGGTGAAAGTAGCGGCAAAAAAAGAACGTTTATTGAGTCGCATGGCTTAATTGAGTTGCCCGAAAAGACAAACAGCGCATTCAGCATTGTTTGAGAAAACGATTTCGAACCTTCGGGTCCGATGACACAGAAAAAACGAAAATGGGAAGCGCCGCCGATGCAGTGCTTCCCATATATTCGCTGACTTAGCGGGTCGGAGCCGGAACGGGAGCCGGAGCCTGACCAGGAGCCGGAGCGTAACCATACGGAGCCGGAGCGCCATAAGGAGCCGGAGCACCATAACCGTACGGAGCACGGTTACCATACGGAGCACCATAACCGTTGTATCCGTTGTAACCGTTATTGCCGTTGTAGCCGTTGTAGCCGTTGAAGGCGTTGTTACCACTACCACTGCCGCTGCCGCCGAAGTTCATGGAGAAATCACCACTGCCGCTACCATTGCCGCTACCATCGCCGAAGCCATTGCCCCAGCCATTGTTGCCCCAGTTGTTGTTGCCCCAACCGTTGTTGCTGCCCCAACCGTTGTTGCCCCAACCGTTATTCCACGGGCCACTATTGCCCCAACCGTTGTTCCACGGGCCGTTACCCCAACCCCAAGCGGAAGCTTCGCTTGCAGCGAGAGAACCGGCGCCAATGATACCGGCGATCGCCAGAACCTTTAACAGTTTGCTTGCATTCATCTTTCGTACTCCTTGTACTTCGTACTTTGTTATTTCCCCCTGGAAAGATGGATTGTGGAGTGGGGAATGCTCCATACCCAGAACGGGATTAACCCGCTAGATTCAATACGTTACTTACCGGGGCGCTTGCGGCGCGTAGTAACCATATGGAGCGCCATATGCCGGACGAGGTGGCGCACCGTATGGGACGCCATAGCCACGGGGAGCCTGACCCGCGAACCTTTTCTGCGCTTCGGCGCGTTGTTTGGCGACCCACTCTGGCTCAGGCTGCGGCTTGAAGCCGGCCTTGCGCAGTTCTTCGTAACGTTTCTGTGCTTCGGCACGATACTTCGCGGCCTCGGCGCGTTGTTTGGCGACCCACTCGGGTTCCGGTTGCGGCTTGAAGCCGGCCTTGCGCAGTTCTTCGTAGCGCTTCTGGGATTCGGCGCGATATTTTTCGGCTTCGGCGCGCTGCTTTTTCACCCACTCGGGTTCTTCGCGCGGGGTTGGCATCGCTTTGCGACGTTCATCGAAGCGCTTGCGGGATTCGGCGATGTACTTTTCCGCCTCGGCGCGCTGTTTGCTTACCCATTCAGGAACCATCGAGCGTTGGGCCGAAACGGGGCGGCTTTGCACATTCGCCTGAACTGTGGTCTGGGGCGCCATCGTCTGGGCGTTCACATCAGGGGCAAAATGAGGACCATTCAGGATGGAGGGGTTAACGATAATGTAGCCCAGCACCACAACAGCAGCGACGGCGAGTGAAGCAAACGCCAGCGATTTACGCATGTTGCCCTTTTTTGTAGTAGCCGCAGTACCAGAGGTGGTCGCGGCGGGCTTGCTTTTTAAGGGGGCCTTCGGGGCGCTGGCGGTGCTGGCTTTATTCTGACCGGTCAGCTTTTTCGCATCAGCAATGACGCGGGCGGCACGGTCAGCGCCAAATCCATTGACCTTTCCGAGCGCTTCGGGGGTCGCATTGGCAACCATTTCAACAGTGGTAAAACCAGCCTTGGACAGGCTTGCCGCAGCGGCGGCGCCAATTCCCGAGATCTTCGTTAAATCATTAGCCATAACCATGTTTCCCTATAAATTCCCGTTTTCCCTCATGGGTGGATCAACAAAATATTTTTTAATCAGATCTGCAATGCCCGGATATGAAAGGATATTATATTATGAAATGCTTTATTAGCATATCCTAATAAGAATGACCAGCCCTATTTCTATTTATGATTATGGACAACACACAAAAAACCCGCACAAGGCGAGGTATTATCGTGCGTAACTTCGCCTGCTTCTATTGGGGTGCTGACAATCACGTAGTGCCGCAGCCGGTATGGCCAGCAGACCAACGGCAACCAAAGACATAATTGACTTTTTCATGATGTAACTTCCCATTTATTAAATATAAGGTTTAGACCACGCTCACTTCACCCGACTTGCAGGCCTCCAGCACGGTAAGAAACATAATAACCATTTCAATAACATGGTCTATATTTTAATTAAAATAAATATAAAATATGCGCTCACAAAATGCTTAAATGAAATATAATCATATAATATCAACATGTTATACCGCATTGAGATGCAAATTAAGGTATCACAACTATACGGCTATTGTTGAATAACTCATACAAGTTAGACCAACCCCGTTATATCGAAAAGGTGCCGGCGATATGCTCGCCGACACCACGCCGATTAGCTAGATTCTATATGCCTTAGCCATCAATTCTATCGGATGTTGTGATTGACTAACCTCAGGCTTTTTGCCGTCTTCCAGAATTTCAACGCCCTGCAGGATGTGATCGCGGGCCAGCGGACATTCCGATACCACATGTTCGCTCGGGGCCTTGGCGACAGTGCGAGCTACCGACTTGCCGACCTTCAAGGCGGTCTCAAAATTACCCTTCATCACGCCCCACAAGCCGCCGTGACCGGAGCAACGTTCAATCACAGTGACTTTGGTGTCAGGAATTTCACGTAGCATTTCGGCACCCTTCTGCCCCATGTTCTGGGCGCGGGAGTGGCAGGAAATATGAACAGTAACGTCGCCAATAGGGGACATCCCTTCGCCTGCCCCAATGACCACGCCCTGGCGAAAAGAAAGAAAAAGTCAGTCAGCATCGACGAGGTTCCCGATGATGAGCTTGCCCTTTTGTAGGAAGGTCACTGCTTGCGAGACCATGCGCTTGCC
>JABHGV010000018.1 GCA_018671895.1 Rhodospirillaceae bacterium
CCAGCCGGTGAGGTGTTTAACGTCGGGGCGTTTTATTCCCTTGGCGCCAGCCTGTCGTATTCGTTGATGATGTTGATCACGCGCCTGATGGGGCGGGGCGAGGGCACGTTCAAGATGGTGTTCTTTTTTCACGTCTGGATCGGGCTGGCATCAACAGCTTTGGTTGCCTCTGGTCTGGGCGGGGTGACGTTCCACCCCATCGACATGGCCGTATCGATGGATGCCTTGGGGGGAATACTGGTGGTCACGGTGTTGGTCATTGGCGGGCATGTTTGCCTGATGCGTGCCTTTACCATGGCGCCGGTCGGGCTGTTGGCCCCGTTCGAGTATTCGGCGATCTTATGGTCTGCGCTGATTGGGTATCTGGTGTGGGCCGATGTGCCTGAAATGAATTTCTGGGGCGGGGCCCTTCTTGTCGTCACCAGTGGTGTTTATCTGGTTCACAGGGAAAACAAATTAAGAAAACGGGATGGCGCCGGGGCAGGGGACGATGTGTCGGCCGGAGTTGGGCCTTTGCCAGCGCCGGTTCCGTCTTCGGTCAGGTCAGAAGCGGATTAAGTTGTCACGCTAGCATTACCCGCCCTGAACCAGGGTCTCCGCTTCACCCAGCACGAATTCCTTGAACGCACGCGCCGGGGGTGACAGGCGCTTGCCTTTCCTGTGGACCAGATACCAATGGCGCTGGATTGGCAGCCCGGCGACATCGAGCTCGATCACGTGTCCGGCTTCCAGTTCCATCATTACCGCGTCGCGCGACATCAGGCCGAGCCCGAGGCCGGACTGAACACACTGTTTCAGGGCCTCGGCACCCGATACCTCAAGGCCGGACACATAAGTCTGTTTCTTTTCTTCGAAGAAGCGTTCCATGACGCTTCGGGTTCCCGATCCCGGTTCGCGCATAATAAAGGTCTCGTTCTCGAAGGCGGAAAGCGAGATGCGTTTCTTCTTCGCCAATGGATGGTCCGGGTGGGCGACGATGACCAGCGGGTTTTCCAGTATAGCTTCGGCCTTCAGGTCCTGCCCCTTCGGCGGCTTGCCCATAATCACCATATCGACTTCGTTTTCCGATAACAGGTGCAACAGCCGTTTACGGTTGGCGACGTCCAACACGATGTTGACGCCGGGGTATTCCTGTTGAAACGTGCGCAGCAGTTTCGGCGCGAAGGTGTTGACCGTGGTCACCACCGATATCAACAGGCGGCCGGTGCGCACCCCCTTGCGTTCATCCAGCGCAATTTCCAGATCATCCAGATTTTGCAGAATGGCGCGCGCGCAAGTCAGCGTTTCCTCGCCTTCTTCCGTTAGATCGATGCGCTTGCCGGTCTGTTCGGTCAGCGCCACACCAAGCTGATTTTCCAACTGTTTCATCTGCATCGAAACGGCGGGCTGCGTCAGTCCCATCTGGTCGGCGACGCGGGTAAAGTTGCGATGTCGGGCCAGGCTGTCGAAGGTGACAAGCTGACGTAATGTGATGTTCAGGCTCATGGCGTTTATCATAAGCAAAATTTATGATAGATATCAAGATTAATTAGTTTTCTTATGGGTAAAGCCAGCGTAGAAAGGTTTCCTATAGAGACAACGGCTTCTTTCCAGCTCGAACAAACGTCCAAGAGACGGGGCGGTCCGAGGCCTAACTTAAACGAATTTTGAAGGAACCATTTTCATGGCTTTGTTGGATCAAACTACCCGTTACGCAGACTTGAGCCTTAAGGAGCAGGACCTGCTCGACGATGGCGGTCACGTTCTTGTCGCTTACCGCATGAAGCCGGCCGTCGGCTACGGCTACCTGGAAGCCGCCGCGCACTTTGCGGCCGAGAGCTCTACCGGTACCAACGTCGAAGTGTCCACCACTGACGACTTCACCAAGGGTGTCGACGCGCTGGTCTATTTCATCGACGAAGCCGACGAGCTGATGAAGATCGCCTACCCGGTCGACCTGTTCGACCGCAACATGATCGACGGTCGCGCCATGCTGGTGTCTGTCCTGACCCTCATCATAGGTAACAACCAGGGCATGGGCGACATCGCGCACGCCAAGATTGAAGACTTCTGGGTTCCGCCGAAGTTCCTGCGTTTGTTCGACGGTCCGGCCAAGGACATTTCCGACCTGTGGCGTATTCTTGGCCGTCCGGTCAAGGATGGCGGTTACATCGCCGGTACCATCATTAAGCCGAAGCTGGGCCTGCGCCCGAAACCGTTCGCCGAAGCAGCCTACCAGTTCTGGCTGGGTGGCGATTTCATCAAGAACGACGAACCCCAGGGCAACCAGGTGTTCTGCCCGGCCAAGGACGTTTACCCGCTTGTTTATGACGCCATGAAGCGCGCCATGGACGAAACCGGTGAAGCGAAGCTGTTCTCCGCCAACATCACGGCGGACGATCACTACGAAATGCTGCATCGTGCGGACTTCATCCTTGAAACCTTTGGCCCCGATGCTGATAAGGTTGCCTTCCTGGTTGATGGATTTGTCGGCGGCCCGGGCATGGTGACCACCGCGCGTCGTCAATACCCCGGTCAGTACCTGCACTATCACCGTGCCGGTCATGGCATGATTACGTCGCCGTCCGCCAAGCGTGGTTACTCCGCCTTCGTGCTGGCCAAGATGTCCCGTCTGCAGGGTGCGTCCGGTATCCACGTCGGCACCATGGGTTACGGCAAGATGGAAGGCGAAGCGTCTGACAAGAACATCGCTTACATGATCGAACGCGACAGCGCCGACGGCCCGCACTATCACCAGGAATGGGAAGGCATGAAGCCGACCACCCCGATCATTTCGGGCGGCATGAACGCGCTGCGTTTGCCCGGCTTCTTCGAAAACCTGGGCCACGCCAACCTGATC
Source organism: Rhodospirillaceae bacterium (assembly GCA_018671895.1). Taxonomy (GTDB): domain Bacteria; phylum Pseudomonadota; class Alphaproteobacteria; order Rhodospirillales; family JABHCV01; genus JABHGV01. The sequence goes on from JABHGV010000018.1 coordinate 2,840, forward strand.
AACACATCGGGCGGTGGTTCTTACGGCCACATCGACAGCCCGGCGGCGGGTGCGATCTCGCTGCGTCAGGCTTATGAATGCTGGCAGCAGGGCGCCGATCCGATCGAATTCGCGAAAGAACACAAAGAGTTCGCTCGCGCCTTCGAAAGCTTTGAGCACGATGCCGATGCCCTGTTCCCGGGCTGGCGTGAAAAGCTGGGCGTGCACAAGTAAGCACCCCGCGAAGCCAATACTAAAGGCGGCCGGGGGCGAAAGACCGTCTCCGGCCGTTTTTTCTTCTGGATACTATATTTGAAGGATTCCAAGTTATGTCCGATGTCGAACAATACCGAATCGCAGAAGAGCCGTTCTACCGGTCCATCTCCAACGAAGTGGAATTGTACGAGGCCGCTTACGCCGAACGTCTGCCGGTGATGGTCAAGGGCCCGACCGGCTGCGGCAAGTCGCGCTTTATCGAGTACATGGCGTGGAAGCTGGGCAAGCCGTTGATCACGGTGGCCTGCAACGAAGACATGACGGCGTCTGATTTGGTCGGTCGCTACCTGCTGGATGCCGACGGCACCCGTTGGCTCGATGGACCGCTGACTGTCGCCGCGCGTATCGGTGCCATTTGCTATCTCGATGAAATCGTCGAGGCCCGTCAGGACACCACCGTTGTTATTCACCCGCTGACCGACCACCGCCGCACGCTGCCGCTCGACAAGAAGGGCGAGCAAGTCGCTGCGCACGAGGATTTTCAGTTGGTGATCAGCTATAACCCCGGCTACCAGAGCCTGATGAAGGACTTGAAGCAGTCCACCAAACAGCGTTTCTCGGGCCTTCATTTCGATTACGCCGCCGCCAAGGTAGAAGTCGGCATCGTCGTTACCGAAACCGGCTGCGACGAAGATGTCGCCGCCAACCTGGTGAAGATCGGTGAGACCGCACGCAACCTGAAGGGGCACGGTCTGGACGAGGGTATTTCAACCCGTCTGCTGGTCTATGCCGCCCGTCTGATCAAGCAGGGTATCAACCCAAATCAGGCCTGCCGTATGGCACTGGTTGCGCCGATCACCGACGACGCCGACATTTCCGCTACCTTGAAGCATTCCATCGACGCGGTGTTCGGTTAAGGCCGGCACGGACAAGAGGGAAGAGCCGTCATGACGTTGAGTCAGGCCGAACTGGACGAACTGCGATCACAGCTTTCCTGCGGCTTCGAACAACTCGACACCGCGTTCGAAGGGTGTATGGAGGACGCAGTGGCGCGCCTCAGCACCGACGGCGTGCGCACCCTGCTGGACGGGGCATCGTTGATCTGCATGATCGGGCGCGGGTTCGAGCCGGTGCAGGTGTATCTGGCAGAAATGCCGGAAATAGGCGAGGCCCTGGGCGAAGGGGTGATCGAGACGGTCTCGAAAGCGGTATGGACAATGTCGCGCACCCCCAACGGCAAGGCCATCCTGCCGTTCCTGCAAACCCTGGGCGAGGCGTCCCGGCGGCTCAGCTCCGAGGACCTGTTCTGCCAGTACATCAATCTGGTGTTCGACATGGCGGAGGCCACAACCCGATCCCCCCACGGCTTCCACGCGACCATTCCAAGCCCCGGTTTGCCCGACATGCTCAACCACATGCCGTATCTGCTCAACCAGTTGTCTCTGGAGGGGCTGAAGAACTGGATCGACTATGGCGTCATGCACTATGTCGAACACCCGGAGCGTCAGAAGGATTACTTCACGCTGCAATCGGCGGATTCCAAGGCGATCATGCAGCGCGAGCGCCACGGCACCCTGTTCGCCGACATCGAGCGCAAGATGAATATGTACATGAAGGGGTTGTGGCAGGAGCACGAGGCGTTTTTCGTGCCGTTCTCGTCGGGCTTCGATGAACTGCGCAAGCCCCAACCTTATTTCGATCAGCTGGGCCTGCGCGTACCCGATGTTTACGACGACTACGAAAACGACGTGCTGGGCGAGCGGGTCAAGGGAACCGACCGCTATCGTGCCTTGCTTGCCCACATGGCGGCGCACCGGCGCTGGACAAAGGCTATATTCGCCGACAATTTCAGTCCGTTTCAGCGTGTCGCCGCGGAAATGTTCGAAGATACCCGCGTCGAATATCTGGCGATGCGCGAATACCCGGGCCTGCGCAACCTGTTTCAAGTGCTGCACCCCAAACCCATCGAGGAAGACTGCGACCCGACTAAGGAATCGTGCATCCTTCACCGGCTCGCCATGTTCTCTTACGCAGTGCTGGACGATGACCACCAGTATCAAAACGAGGACCTTCTGGAGTTCGTCGGGAAATTCCACGATGCCATGGCTGACGGCGACAGCTCGACCCAGGAGATCGCTGGCCTGGCGATGTCATTCATCGCCCGCACACGCCGTCAGGAGGACCAGTCGGCCAACGTCTACTTTGCTGACACCGAGGTCGACTATCGAGACGACAACCGGCACATGTGGAAGTATCACGAGCTCGGCGACGAAGAGGAAATGTTCGACGAGCAGGACAAGTCCAAGGCGGACGAGAACCCCGATGAGCAGGGGCTGCCGCCGCGTCACTATCCGGAATGGGATGCTCAGGCAAAGAATTACCGCCCCGACTGGGTCAGCCTGTATGAAAGCCTGCACCCGCCGGGCGATGCCGGGAAAATCGACGAAATTCTCACCAAGCACGCCTTGCTTGCCAAGCGCCTGAAGCAAGTTCTCGACATGCTCAAGCCCCAGCGTTACGTGCGCGTGCGCTATCAGGAGGAGGGCTCGGAGCTCGACCTTGACGTTGCCATCCGCTCGTTGATCGATTTCAAGGCCGGTGCCACACCGGACCCCAGGATCAACATGAGCCACAGAAACGACGGGCGCGACATTGCTGTGTCGTTGCTGTTGGACCTGTCACAGTCAGTCGATGAAATCCCCGATGGGTGCAGTCAGACGATTTTGGAGCTTTCCCAAGAGGCGGTGACGCTGCTTGGCTGGTCGATTGAAAAGCTGGGCGACGAATTTGCCGTCGCAGGGTTTTCATCGAATACCCGCCACGAAGTGCGCTATCAGCATATCAAGGGCTTCACCGAGCCGTGGAACGACGAGGTCAAGGGGCGTTTGGCCGCCATTGAAGCGGGCTATTCGACCCGCATGGGGGCCGCGATCCGCCACGCCGGTCATACGTTGGCCATGCGCAAAGCGGATAAAAAGATTCTATTGGTGCTGACCGACGGCGAGCCGTCCGATATTGATGTTGATGATGACGAACACCTGATCCGCGACACTCACAAGGCGGTGCAGGAATTGGAGCAGGAAGGGATTTACACCCACTGCATCAATCTGGACAAGAAGGCCGATGAATATGTGGCCGACATCTTCGGTTCACGCTACAGCGTCATCGACAACGTCGACCGTCTGCCGGAAAAGCTGCCACGTCTGTTCATGTCATTAACAAAATAAGCCCTGTTTGACTTACATCTGAATCTATTGGATAACCACGCCAACATTTCAAACCACCGGAGATAATCCATGACCGTCAAGATCGCACCTTCCATCCTGTCCGCTGATTTCGCCCGTTTGGGTGAAGAGGTCAAAGCCATTGATGATGCGGGCTGCGATTACATTCATATTGACGTCATGGACGGTCATTTCGTGCCGAACCTGACCTTCGGCCCGCCGATTATCTCGTGCATCCGTTCGTGGACCGACAAGCCGTTCGACGTTCACCTGATGATCGACCCGGCGCAGGCCTATCTGGAAGAATATGCAAACGCCGGTGCCGATATCATCACGGTGCATGCCGAGGCTGACAAGCACCTCGACCGCAGCCTGCAAGTGATCAAGGGACTGGGCAAGAAAGCCGGTGTTTCCCTGAATCCTGCGACACCTGAATCGGTGATCGAATATGTCATGGACAAGCTCGACCTGATCCTGGTGATGTCGGTCAATCCGGGCTTCGGTGGGCAAAGCTTTATCGACAGCCAGTTGGATAAAATCAGCCGTATCCGCAAGATGATCGGTGATCGTCCGATTGAGTTGGAAGTCGATGGCGGCGTCAATGCCGGTACCATCAAGTCGGTGGTCGATGCTGGTGCCGATGTGCTGGTAGCCGGTTCCGCCGTGTTCAAGGGCGACGATTATGCGGCCACCATCGGTGCCTTGCACGACGCCCTGTAAATTACTCTGACAAGTCCAAGTTACGCCCTAAGTGTGTGATTTTCCTTGATATATCAAGGGAATCTGATATAACCCTTCACACATTCAGGGTGATTTGGAAGAATAATTGTTTCGTCCGCGTTTAAACGTCGATACTGCTAAACAGCTGCAACGTCTGCGCCAGCTTCGCGTTAAAACGTGGGTTAACCCCAAAACTCTGACTCACGGTGCCGCCGCCTTCGGCAGCCGCATCAATCTTGTCTATTTCTGGGATAAAAAGTGGTTCTACATCGCCATGGCGATTGGTGCCTTGATGCTGCAATTGCCCTTGCCAGAGGGCCTGAGCCACGAAGGCATGATCGTGCTGACCATGTCGGTGGTGGCGACTATTTTGTTTGTCACCGAACCTGTACCTTTGCCGACCGTCGCCTTGATGATTGTCATTGCCCAGGTGTTATTGCTGGGTATTGATTCAAGCAAGGTTGCACAAAGCCTGATGACGGATTCCGTGCTGTTTATCATGGGCTCGTTGATGCTGGCCGTCGCCGTCGTTAAACAAAAGCTGGATAAGCGTATTGCCTGGTTGCTGGTACGCATTACCGGCACCAAAACATCAAGGGTTTGTTTTGGTATTTCAGTAGCTTCCGGCATTTTGGCGTCATTCATCGGTGAACATACAGTGGCGGCGATGATGCTGCCTGTCGGCATTACCCTGATTACATTGACGTCGGATGATCCGCGCAAGGTCCGCAATCTGGCCGCCGTGCTGCTGTTTTCCATTGCCTACGGCGCTTCGGTCGCCGGTATCGGTACTCCGTCCGGTGGTGCCAGAAACGCCATTATGATCGGTTATTGGAAGGAATTCTTCTATAACGCGGACGATCCTGCGACCTATGTTTACATTGTCGATTACCTGAAGTGGATGATGTACGCGTACCCGATGTTCCTGTTGCAGTTGCCGTTCGTTACCCTGATCTTGTTGTTCACCTTCCGGCCCGAATACAAGGACCTGTCCCGCGCTGTCGTCAAGCTGCGCGCCCAGGTCGAAGCAGAAGGCCCGATGAAGGGTAGTGACTGGGTCGCTATCTTCTTGTTCTTCCTGGTGCTTGTCGGCTGGATATCCGTATCCGGCGAAATTGGCATGGGGACCGTTGCTATTCTGGGGGCATCGGCATTCCTGGTCTTTGGTCTGGTGCAATGGGAAGACTTCAATTCCGGCGTTAACTGGGGTGTTGTGCTGCTGTATGCCGCAGCGATCTCGCTGGGTGTTGAAATGAAGGTCACCGGTGCCGCCCTGTGGGTAGCGGAAAACTTCCTCGCCATCCTGACGCCGCTGGGCGCTAACGAAGGTTTCGGTCTGTGGGCGGCTGTTTCGGCCTTAACAACGCTGGTTACCAACACCATGTCGAATGGTGCGGCGGTTGCTGTTCTGGGGCCAATCGTGTTGAAACTGGCCGTTGCCGCTCAGGAAAGCCCGATTGTTATAGGCTTTATTACCGCTATTTCGTCGGCTTTCGCTTACTTGACGGTGATCGGAACCCCGGCCTGTACAATCGTCTACGCTTCTGGTTACCTGAAAACGACAGACTTTTTAAAAGTCGGCTGGAAAATGGTGCTGATGTCGACCATTATTATGCTGACGGCGGCGGCAATTTACTGGCCGATGCTGGGCGTCTGACGGAGAGGAAAATCGGGTGAGCGACCAAGACAATACCACTGAATCCAGAACCCCGTTATCCCGCGAGGACCGTTTTCGCATTCTCGTGTGCATCGACGGTTCCGACGAGTCATACCAGTGCCTGCGCTACGCGGCAAAGCTGGGTGGCGGTGTCGATGCCGATATCGTTCTTGTTTATGTGCGCCCGGCCGATCAAGGGCTGCGTTCGGGCGGCCTGCAGGTCAACGTGGCGCGCGAGAACATGCTCAACTGGGGGCTCGAACTACCTGGTATCAAATACCTGAAAAAGGGCCGTGATATCCTGATTGAAATGGGCATCATGGGCACCGACTGGGAGGTCAAAACCACCCATACCGGGGTCGAGGGCGACCCGTTGGGCGACAACAAAATTGAATATATCAACGAGGACGGCAAGGAAATCGTCCTCAAGATGAAGGTCGCGTCGGATGTTGCGTCGGGTATCCTGCAGCAATGGGAACTGGGGCCTTACGATATTATCATTATGGGCGCGTCTGGCCGTGGCCGAGGACTGGCAAAGTCCTTGTGGGACCCGGCGGTGGCCGAAAAGGTCGCATTGAACGCGCCGTGTTCCGTGTTGTTGGCGCGTGGACTGGATGTCGGCCATGGTCACCTGATTTGCATCGATGGCTCACAGCGGTCGATGGATACGGTGCGCAAGGATGCCTATCTGGCAAGCCGTTGCGAATGTCCGGTATCGCTGTTGTCGATTGCCCAGGACGTGGAAAGCGAGCCCGAGGCACAGAAAAATATTGATGCCGCGGTGGCGGAACTGACTGCGATGGATATCACCATCGCAAATGCCGAAACCCGCGTCGGCAATCCGGTTGAGGAGATCGTCGAGGCCGGGCCCGATTACTCGGTTGTCGTGGTTTCAGAATCCAACAGGACCGGTTTGCAGCGCATTTTCATGAAAAGCGTCGCCTTCCAGGTGCTCCGGCAGTCCTATGTTTCGGTGATGGTCGTAAGATAAACCCTTACGCTAGCCACAATCCTGAGCATAAATCTTGTGCAGGGCTTCGATAATGGCGCGCGGCTTGTCGCCGGCGATGGTGTAGCGGATAGACTGGCCGCATCGCTGCGTGGTCACCAGATCATTGTCGCGCAAGATAGCCAGATGTTGCGAGATTGCCGACTGGCTGAGGCCGACCAGCTTTTCGATCTCGTTGACGGATCTGTCGTTGTTGATCAATTGACACAGAATCATCAGCCGAGACTCGTTGCTCATCGCTTTGAGCAGGGCGCTGGCTTCAATATGTCCGGGCAACTCCGAAACAATATCCACGTCTGTCATTTTGCTTATGGTCACCATGAACATTAGATAGTGCTAATAAGCAGTGTTTGTCAATATGTTAATGAAGGTAGATGGTTATTCAGCCTGCATGAGCAGATGCGACATCAGGCGGTCAACGGGGGCAAAATCGTCGCTCAGAACCGGTACCTGCGCCTGGGCGACGCGGGTTTCAAGGTCATCCATGGGCCAGCGGACCCAGGTGCGAACCGGTCCGCGCGTCGATGTAATTTTTCCGCGTACCGAAGGCGTCGCCGATGAAATGACGATGTAGGTAACGCGCCCGGGATTGCCGATTTCCTCGCTTTCAATCCACACCTCGGTCACGGGAAAGTCCTTCTTCAGGGTCTTCAGCAGGCTGAATAGGAACATCGGCTGGCGTCCGGAATCAACCACGTTGACCGCATAAAAGCCTTTGGCGTCCAGCCGTGCGGCAATTTCGCGGTGAAATTCCCGGGTCACCAGATGTGCCGGGATGGAAATGTCGTGAAAGGCATCGCCAAAAACCAGATCGAACTTGTCGTCCGTCGGCAGGGATTGCAGAAGCGGGCGGGCATCGCGGTGGTGGATGATCATTCCTGGTGATTGGGTATTCAGCCACATGTCTTCGGCCGCGACACGGGTGACTTGCGGATCGATCTCGGCGACCAGCAATTCCGGGATATGATAATCGTTGATCCAGGCCCGGGGCAGGGAATAGCCCCCGCCGCCGATGAAAAAGGCGCGCGGCGAGAAACCGTCGCCATGCTGTAGAAACCGTCGCTTCGCCAACTCGTCAACGCCGTGGATATAGGGGCTGTACAGCAATCCCGGATCATCCCGGTCGTTGATTGAATGAACCAGATGATCAAGCGCCATCAGGGTGCTGGTCCGACCGCTTTGGGGGCGGAAATCATCGGTGCGGATGCAGAAATAGTTGCTTTCGACACGGCATGGCGAGGTAAATGCCTCGACTTGTTGTCCCCACCAGCTAAGTGTGCTGCTGATGGCAATCAGGAAAACCAGCAAAGTGCCGCGTCGGGTATCGGTAATGGCAAAGGCCAGCGCCAGCAAGGCATAGACGACGGCGACGGCGATCACCGTTCCGGACGATCCGATCCATGAGATGAACAGATAACCTGCCGAAAGGGTTCCGGCAATGGAGCCCAGGGTGCCAAGCGCATACATACGCCCGATAACGGGGCCGTGGTTGTCCGGGTCTGCATCGATGGCCAGCTTTGTTAATATCGGCGAGACGATACCGACGAACAGGCTGGGAAGCAGGAACAGGGCGCTGGTTAGCACGATGATAACGACGATGGGCGTCAGATGACTGACCAGCAACAGCGCCGAGACCTCGCGCAACAGCACCAGTGACGCCAGCGACGACACGGCAGCCAATGCCAGCGCAATGGCGATGCGACGCGCGCCGGTCTGATTTCCGACATGCGCCTTGGCGAGGCGTCCCCCGATCCAGTGACCGGCAGACAATCCGGCCAACACCACTGCGATAATTGCCGTCCATGTATACAGCGACATGCCGACGTACGGTGCGATCAGTCTGCCGGCAACAATTTCGATAATCAATCCGCAGGCGGAGCTGAGAAACAGGGCGATGGCATAGGCGGTCTGACGAAACATCGGTGCTTTCAATTCCTCGTGATGCGTGGATTTCTTAGTGTAGAATAGCAGGAAACAGGCGTTACGAAACCGGAAGGGAGTGCTGGTATGCGGATAAATTTGATTTCAGGTCTTTTCATGGCGATTTTGCTGGTTTGCACGACAAGCAAGGCCAATGCCGAGCAGTTGCCGATGCCGGACACCGGCGAAGACGGCATGCATATCCAGGACTGGGTTCATGACAGCTTTCTTGATCTGGGCGAAGATCTGGCCGAGGCCGCAGCCGATGGCAAGCGCATGGTCATTATGTGGGAGCAACGGGGCTGCCCTTATTGCAAGCGCATGCATGAGGTAAACCTGCGTATTCCGCGCGTTGTCGATTACATCAAGCGCAATTTTATAGTTCATCAGTTCAATATGTGGGGCGACCGCAAGGTAACCGACTTTGACGGCGAAGAACTGAGCGAGAAGGAACTCGCCAACAAATACGGCATTCTGTACACGCCGACCTTGCAGTTTTTCCCCCAATCCCTGGAAAAAGTCGCCGGACGCTCAGGCAAGGACGCCGAGGTCGTGCGTATTCCAGGCTACTTCAAGCCGTTTCATTTTTTCTTCCTGTTCCACTATGCGTTCGAGAACGGATACGAAGAACAACCCAACTTTCAACGCTGGTTGGGCGCCGTCGGGGACGAATTGGATGAGAAGGGGATCAAATACGACCTGTGGTCCGATGATCTGCCGGAAGGGCTGCCGGAAAAATTCTTATAGAAATTTTTGTTGCCCCTCAGTCGCCGGGCGGGGCTACTCGCCCCTTGGCTTTCGCCGAACGGTCGGCGGCCCGCAGTCGCGGGCTTGTAAGAAAGTAAGGCTCCTTTAGAAATCAGAACCTTGACTTCCAGAGGTCGCGCCACCCGAAGGGTGCGCTTAACCAAAGTTGGTGAAGATCGGGAAGGTTTCCAGTAGCCATTGCGAGGCACTGGCCAGCGATCCGGTGAAGATAGCAACGCCGGTGACGACCAATAAAACACCGATGGTGATTTCAACCTTCTGCATATGCTTGCGGAAACGTCCGATAAACGCCATGAACGGCTTGACCATGAAGGCAGCCAGAAGGAACGGCACACCGATACCAACGGCGTAAGCGGTCAGCAGGGTGGTTCCGAACATGATTGAATCATTGCCAGCGGCAACCATCAGGATGGTCGCCAGGATCGGCCCGACGCATGGCGTCCAGCCAAATGCAAAGGCGAGGCCCAGAACATAGGAGCCGACAATACCGGTAGGCTTGTTTTCAATATGAAAGCGTTTTTCGAAATTCAGGAAGCCAATGCGGAACAGGCCCATGTAGTGCATGCCGAACAGCACGATCACCACACCGGCAATCTTGCTTAGCACATCAATGTTTTCGATGAGTATCCGGCTTAATGCCGATGCCGATGCGCCCATTGCAATGAACACGGTGGCAAAGCCGATGACAAAGGCCAGAGCTGAGACGAACACCCGACGCTGCA
>JABHGV010000019.1 GCA_018671895.1 Rhodospirillaceae bacterium
GGGGCACAACACCCTCTGAACGATGGCCTGATCCTCATCAACAGCTATCATTGCTCGCGTTACAACACCAACACCGGTCGTTTGACGACACCGATGTTCGAAACGGTGTTCGAGGACCTGTTGAAACTCCTGTAAAAGCCCCTTTGCGCCCGGCGGCGGTGTTGTTATACCGGTTGCATCATTTTGGTTCTTATAAATGGGGGCGCAATCCCCCGTGAAGGAAAGCGTGGGGGATTAATCATGGAAATCGTCTGTCTGGACCTTGAAGGCGTATTGATTCCGGAAATTTGGATCGGCGTTGCCGAACGCACCGGCATCGAGGCGTTGAAGGCGACGACCCGCGACATTCCCGATTATGACCAGTTAATGGCTCAGCGTTTGGACATCATGGACCAGAACAACCTTGGAATCGCAGATGTCCAAGCCGTTATAGACAGCTTAAGCCCGCTGGATGGGGCTAAAGACTTTCTTAACTGGCTAAATGAACGCTATCAGGTGATTATCCTGTCAGACACTTTCTATGAATTTGCCGAACCCCTGATGCGTCAGCTCGACTGGCCAACCCTGTTTTGCCACCATCTGGAAATTACCGACGGACGTATATCGGGCTATCAGTTGCGAATGACTGATCACAAGCGCGCCGCGGTCGAGGCGTTGAAAAAGCTCAACTTCACTGTCTATGCAGCGGGCGATTCTTACAATGACACCGCCATGCTGGGGGCCGCCGATACGGGCTTTCTTTTTTGTGCGCCCGATAACGTGATCGCCGAGTTTCCCGACTTCCAGGTGGTCAATCAATACCAGGAATTGCAGGAAAAGCTGGCGGCCCTGTCTGCGAAAGCCGATTGATGGCCGAGATCGTCAACTTGAACAAGGCGCGCAAGGCAAAAGCCAAGGCAGACAAAAAGGCCTCGGCAGAAGAAAATCGCGTCCGTTTTGGTCAAACGAAGGCCGACAAAGCCAACAACAAAATCAGTCGCGACCATCATGACGCCCATTTGAACGGCTTGCGGATCTACAATCCTGGAAAAAAGGACGATGACGAACCGGCTTAGGTTAAGTCATCTGCCTTCAAACTTGTTTTGACTTCCAGAAGCCGCGCCATAAAAAATCAACCGAATGACAATTTTAGTCATCGGTGGTGATGTTGGTTTCCGGATCGAACAGTTTGTGCAGGTGGACGATGACGTATTTAATATCGGCCTCGTCGACGCGTTTCTGACTGGCCCCGCGCCATGCCGTTAACGCATCGGCATGATTGGGAAAGATGCCGACAATATCAAGATCATCGCAATTGGTGAAATCCAGTGCACGTGGATCGTGGACCGGTCCACCGAATACCAGATGCAGCAGGGGCCTGTCAGTCATTTGGTGTTCTCCCACCCTTAAAAGTTAACAAAATTCCTTAAAATCTTACGCGTCTGATATTTTTCTGCAAAGGACAATCGGGCTCCAAAGAGTCCAACCAATGAGTCTAATTCATGAGTCTAATCAACAGCTTAGCTGTATAAGTTAAGAGTCTAAATAGCCCAATAAGAGTCTATGTTTCAACACCTTACTGTCTAAAAATATGTTTGACAGAGTCTAAATCGTTAACTAATGTGTCCAAATATTAACTGTTTATTTAGACATTAAATTTCGACTGGAAATGGTGGCTGGATATGTTGACAAGCAAACAGGTGTTGTCGCGAACGGGGATTTCACGCGCCACACTGAATAATTACATCACGCTGGGAATTTTGCCGAAGCCTGTACTGGCCAAGGGCGAAGGCCGAACCCGTCGGATCGGTCATTTCGAGCCCGGTGCCCTGATCACCATTCAAAATGTCAACGCCCTGAAGAAGCGCGGCCACTCAATTGCCGAAATCGTCGATATTCTTAACCAACAGGATGCCGATGTGTCTAAATCATCAAGCCAGAGCCTTGATCTTCCCAATGAGTCCCCGGAACGTCGTCGCGGTGCCGACAGGCGCAATATTCATGAATCATCGTCGATCGAGTCCATTGGCGGTAATGGCCTGCGCCTGACCATTGATCAGGTAATGACACCGGCCTACATGGTCAACACACGGTTCGAGCTGGAATGGTCCAACGAACAGGCTGCTGGAACCTTCAGCAGTATAAACGCAGGGCTAGCCAGTGAAATTGCTGATCGCAGCGTCTTCGGCCTGATATTCCGCGATGACATGTTGATGGCTTGCGAGAGCCGCGACGAAATCATTTCTTTCCATCTGTCCATCGCCAAGAACCGTATGACACGAACGGCTATCCTGACCGCCGACCCGGAACTGGATGAAGACAACATCAATACCCTTGGTCAGCTTTATGACAATGCCGAGCCCGCTCCGCTGGGACAGGTCCTGCATATACAGGCCAACCTTGCGCCACGCGGCGAAGAGCCGAACTGGTTCGATGTCTATGCCTCGACCTTCCGCGAAGGCTTTTTCATCGTCTATATGCCGGTGGCTGACGAAGACGATCAGTTGATGAAACTGCTGGCCCGTCGTGACATCGTTATCCGCGACCTGTTAAAGCGCCGCCGCCCTTATCTAACGCCGGTCGCCGTGATCGTCGCCGATTTGCAGGATTCCGTTAAAATCTGTGCCGAACTGCCACCGGAAGAATACTTCGAACTGATCAACGACATCTGGGGCGCGATGGAGCCGAAGCTGCGCCAGTACTATGCCACCCACGGCAAACACGTCGGCGACGGCATGGTCTATTATTTTTTCCCACAGCCCGATAGCAACTACGCCATGAACGCCCTGCTCTGTGCCGAAGAAATGAAAACCGCGATGCGGGATGTCTCCAAGCTGTGGAAAAAGAAAAAGAACTGGGCCAACGATCTGGTTCTCAACATCGGCCTACACGAAGGCCAGGAATGGTTCGGCACCTATCAGACCCCGACCCATGTCGAAGTCACGGTGCTTGGCGACACAATTAACATGGCAGCACGCCTCAGCGATTTTGCCCGCGAGGGCTCGGTGTGGATTTCAAAGGCCATGTTTGGCCAGCTGTCATCGAAAGAACGCGACCGGGTCAGCTATGGCGTCAAACGGCGCAGCGAAGATGGCAGCGACATTCTGGTGCCCTCTACCTATTCACGGATTTCCAATCTGCTTGATCTCGACAATCCCAAGTTCGATAAGTTCCGCGACATCGCCGCCATGGCGGTGACTGAAATCATCGACGTCGAGGGAACAGAGTAGCAGCCCCCTCATATCCTCATATTGTTTTAATATTTGCAGATACCGGTCACAAACATTCTCAGCAAATGAATACTGTGACAAGCGGTTAAAGAGCCCTTCCTCCTTGATTACCGAGCAGACTGATATGTCTCGAAGGCATTTCTGATTTTCTCAAGCTCGGGGCTTTGCGCGTCATACGCATCGGGGCTACCCGCCCCCCACACAGGGCCGGGCCAGGCGTCGTCTGCCTCGAAACGGGCGATCACATGGACATGCAATTGCGGCACAATATTGCCCAGCGCCCCGACATTGATCCTGTCGGGGGAATACACATCCAGCAGCATATTCGACATATCCCTGATTTCCTGTGTCATCAATTGCAGGTCGTCAGCAGCCAGATCATGCAGGCCAACAAGACCTTCGCGCCGGGGGATCAGGATGATCCACGGGAACCGGCTGTCGTTGTTGATACGGGCATCCGAGAGCGCCAACGCCCCAAGTTCCAGCGAGCTCTCGGCGATCCGGGGATCGAGACTAAAATTGTTCATCGCAGATTTCCTTGTTACGATATTGCCTGATTGGGGTTGCCGCGATTGTCCATGCGGCTGTGAATGTTATACACCAAATGACTAGGGGAGAGATTGATGCACAGCTATATGAGACCCATCGTAATTTCAATTATTTCCATCCTGACCGTCACCCCGTTTTCTGGCGACGCATTGGCAAAGGCCAAGAAATCACTGACCGCCAAGGACGATGGCCGTATCGAGTTTCCGATGCAGGCAACGTTAAAAGGCAATAAAATTGACGGCATTGGGACCTTGAAATTTCCATCAAAGGACAAGGGAAAGTTCCCGGTCGTCATTCTGGCCCATGGTACCAAGGGTATCGGATACCGCGAAGATAGTTGGGCGGGTTTTCTACAAGACCAGGGCTACGCTACGTTCGTGCTGGATTATTTCAAACCACGCGGCACCAAGGGCAAAGGCAAGAATGTTCCCCGCCCGCCAGAAGATGTTTGGGGCGCAATAAGCATTCTTTCCACTCACCCACGGCTGGATATGAACAAAGTCGCCGTGATGGGTTTTTCAAATGGCGGGTCCGTTACCCGCAGTTCTGCAAATCTAAATCCGGACAAGGATACAAATGGCGTCCTGCCAAAAGCCTTCATCATGGTTTACGGCGGCTGCCACGCTGAATTAAAGGCCCAGGCCGGATATAATCCCGCCCTGCTGTATATCGCCGGAGGCGAGGATAAACTGGTCAAGGCCAGCACCTGTCTGAAACGTAAAAATGACGCGCGTGCCAAAGACATTGAGGTCTTTGTTATTGATGGCGCCTACCACTTATTCGATGGCGACAAGTCGGCAACATTCAAACATCCCAAGTGGGGGAAAATTAAGGTCAAAGCCGATAAGGAAGCAACCGGGAAAGCGCGTCAGAAAGTTATCAGTTTATTGGAACGCGTTTTCTAGTTTTCGCATGCGTCAGTCTACCCCTTGTCACGCATCAGGCGTGACTTGTCGCGTTTCCAATCACGGTCCTTGGTGTCGGCGCGTTTATCTCGTTTGTCTTTACCACGACCGAGTCCCAAGTCGACCTTGGCGATGCCACGCGCGTTGAAATAGATTTTCAAAGGGACCAGGCTCATCCCCTTGCGGTTGACAGCAGCCATCAACCTTCCGATTTCTCGCTTATGCAACAACAACTTACGCGGCCTGCGTGGTTCATGGTTGGCATGACTGGCGGCCGCGTATTCTGGGATATACGAATTCAGCAGATACAGTTCGCCGTCCTGCTCTGCAGCATAGGATTCGGTGATGCTGCCGTGACCGGCGCGAAGGGATTTCACCTCGCTGCCAAACAGCATCAGCCCAGCCTCGAAGTTATCTTCGATGGCATAGTTGTGCCGTGCCTTGCGGTTTTGGGCGGCAACGTTATCGGAGGGTTTTTTCTTTTTTTGCGCCATCGGGGCGATTCTTCAAATCAGCCGTTGAGCAGACCGGCACCGGTCAGCGCATCGCGAACCCTCTGCTTCGAGGTCTCTGCTATTTCGCACATGGGCAGACGCATTTCAGACGAACAAATCCCCAGCAGCTCGGCCGCGTACTTGATTGGGCCGGGGCTGGACTCACAGAACATGGCGTCGTGAATCGGCATCAGCCGGTCCTGAATCTCCATGGCGGTCGCGATATCGCCTGCGCCCCAGGCCTTGTGCATGTCGGCGCACAAACGCGGCGCTATATTGGCGGTCACGGAAATACACCCTGCCCCGCCGCCGATCATGAACGCCAGCGCGGTGCCGTCTTCGCCAGACAGCTGACAGAAATCCTTGCCGATGGCGCCGCGGGTCAGAATTGGGCGGGTCAGATCAGACGTCGCGTCCTTGACGCCGACAATATTTGGCAATTCTGCCAGCCGCGCCATGGTTTCGACCGACATATCGACGGTGCTGCGACCCGGAATGTTGTAAATGATAATTGGCAGACCGGCGGCATCGTGAACAGCCTTGAAATGCTGATACTGGCCTTCCACCGTCGGCTTATTGTAGTACGGCATCACCACCAGGGCCGCCGTCGCGCCCGCCTTTTCCGCATGGCTTGCCAGCATTACCGCTTCATCTGTCGAATTCGACCCCGCACCGGCAATCACCGGCACCCGACCAGCGGCGGCCTCGATGCACATTTCGGTTACGGCCATATGTTCGTCATGGTTCAGGGTCGGCGACTCGCCCGTCGTTCCACAGGGCACAAGCGCGCTCGAGCCTTCTTCAATCTGCCAGTTAACCAGCTTTTTGAAGGCTGCCTCGTCTACCTGATTGTCGGCAAACGGTGTAATCAGGGCGGGTATGGATCCCTGGAACATGGCTATCTCCTGCGAATAAACATCATTTAAGGCGCGAAGCTTACCTCCTATCACGTTTCAGGAGCAAGGCGAGAGGTTTCTTGTAGAGATTCCACTGCGGGCGTAGAATTTTGTTAACGCGATCCGGCTATTGTTGATGGCCTTGGATTGCCTGAATGTTGTCGGGAGCCATGAAAATGCGGTTTGTCATTACCGTCATGATTCTGACGCTGGCGGCCCTGCCCTCCGCCGGCCCAGCCTTTGGCGCGCAATCTTCTGAAAGCGCGCTGAATAATCACGACAGCAAAGCCGCCCACGATGCCTTCAAGGCTGGCTCCAAGAACAACTGGAAAGCCGCCCGGCGCTTCGCCAAGCGAATCAAGGACCCGCTGGTCGTAAAAATGTTCCACTGGTACGGCCTGACCAGCCGTTCGCCGGATGCGAATTTCAAGGAAATTTCTACCTTTATTGCCGACAACCCGGATTGGCCGGGGCAAAGAACCCTGCTCAGAAACGCCGAAGCGGTGATACTGAAAAACATCGATGCGCAGAAACTGCTCGACTGGTTCGAGGCGTACCCACCGGTCAGCACCGACGGCTGGGTCAATTATGCCTGGGCGCTTTTAAAGACCGGGCAAAAGGTCAAGGCGAAGAAGACGCTGCGCGATATTTGGGTCAACCGGAACTTCTCGAAGCATCCAGAGAAATCGTTCTATCGCAACTATCGCAAATATCTGACCGCCGACGATCACGTTGAACGGCTTGAAAGATTGCTATGGGAAGGCAAGAACTGGCCGGTCCGGCGCATGATGTGGAAGGTCAAGCCCGAGCTGCGCGCATTGGCCGAGGCACGGTTGATGCTGCGCCACCGTTTCGGCAATGTCGACACCGCCATCGCCAAGGTCCCGGCACATTTGAAGAACCATCCGGGGCTGATCTATGAACGGCTGCGCTGGCGGCGTATCAAGGGCCGTTATGATAAGGCCGCCGAATTGTTATCACCGCCGCCCGACACCTCTATTCGACCTGACCTGTGGGCCAGGGAACGCACCCATCTGGCGCGCATGGCGCTGTCCAAGGGAAACGTCACTGATGCTTACCGTCTCGCCAATCCGGTCGATGTTACCAAGGGTGCCGAATATGCCGACGCCGAATGGCTGGCTGGGTGGATCGCGCTCAGATTTTTGAATGAACCGGATACCGCCCTGAAGCACTTCATCGCCATGTTCGAAGGGGTCAAATATCCAATCAGCCGAGCCCGTGGAGCCTATTGGGCTTCTCGAGCGGCCGAGACATCGGGCGACATTCAGGCCGCCGACATGTGGCGACGGATCGCGGCGAAACGCCCGACCACCTATTATGGTCAACTGGCGCTTTCTGGACTGGGAACCGATTTTAAATATGCGCTGCCGACGGGCCCTGATATTTCACCTGACGAACTGACGGAATTCAACGGCAATGACATGGTGCGTGCCCTTGAAATCGCCACCCAGATCGATGCTAAAGACCTGATACGGCCATTTTTCCGGGCCTTGTCCAATGTTCAGAAAACGCCCGCATGGCGTTCCATGACGGCGTCTTTGGCGACCCACCTGAACCGACCGGATCAAGCCATTTCCATCGCCAAGCGAACCAGCCGCGAAGGCCGCGAGTTGATTGAATCCGGATACCCGGAACTGTCGCCGCCGCCGCTGCTCAGCCGTACCGCAGACAGGCCCGTCGAGGTGCCGCTGATTCTTGCCATGATCCGACAGGAAAGCGCCTTTTACGTCCGCGCCAAAAGCCACGCCAACGCCCGTGGCCTGATGCAAGTCCTGCCACGAACGGCGAAGAAGGTGGCAAAACGGCTGCGTATTCCCTATTCCCGCGACCGCCTGATCAAGGACCCGGATTACAACATGATTATCGGCCAAGCCTATATGGCCGGTCTGCTGGATGAATTTAACGGCTCTTATGTGCTGTCACTGGCTGCCTATAACGCCGGACCGTCACGGGCGCGC
Organism: Rhodospirillaceae bacterium; assembly: GCA_018671895.1. Taxonomy (GTDB): domain Bacteria; phylum Pseudomonadota; class Alphaproteobacteria; order Rhodospirillales; family JABHCV01; genus JABHGV01. The sequence continues at coordinate 8,033 of JABHGV010000019.1, forward strand.
AGATGGACCCGCAAGAACGGTCACCCGGCAAGTGACGATGTCGACGCCATCGACTGGGTCGAGATGATTCCGTTCAGCGAAACCCGAAACTATGTGCAACGAGTTCTGGAAAACCTGCAAGTCTATCGCCACAGGCTTTCAGGGCCAGAGGTCGCCGAGACACTGGACAAGGACTTGATCCGCTGACACTTTGATTCCGAAACTCTCAACAACCTGTGGAAATAACAAGAAACATGAATGATATAGACGCTTGCGTATTCGATGCCTACGGGACCCTGTTTGATGTCGCCAGCGCCGCTAAAAGGTGCCGCGACGATCTTGCTGGCAAGGCCGATGAGCTGGCCGCCCTGTGGCGCACGAAACAGCTGGAATACACCTGGCTGCGCAGCCTGATGGGCGATTATGCCGATTTCTGGCAAATCACCGGCGACGGCCTTGATTTTGCCCTGGATACCCTCGGGGTCGATGACGCTGTTCTGCGCGACCGATTGCTCAATCTGTATCTGGAACTGGATGCCTACCCGGAAGTCCCGGACATGCTGGATCGCCTGACCGCAGGTGGAATCCAATGCGCCATCCTGTCCAACGGATCGCCTGACATGCTGGCGTCCGCCGTCGACAATGCTGATCTGGGCAAGTATCTGACCGATGTATTGTCCGTCGATAGCCTTGGCATCTACAAGCCGGACCCAAGCGTCTATCAACTGGCCGTCGATACTCTGGGCATTAGGGCCGAACGTATTTGCTTTATGTCATCAAACGCATGGGATGTTGCCGGGGCCGCCCATTTCGGGTTTCGGGTCAACTGGGTCAATCGCTTCGCCCAGAAAAATGAACGCCTGTCCGGTGTACCGGAAAACGAATTCAAGACCCTGGCCGAATTGCCGGGATTGCTCGGTCTGTAAATGTCGTACACCGAGCGAACCTTCACAGCCCAGGACGGTCTTGATCTGTATTTCCGGGATTATGGCGACAGGCGCAGCAAGTCAACGCCAGTGGTATGTCTGGCGGGGCTAACCCGTAATTCCCACGATTTCCATGAACAGGCCGAACGGCTGTCGGCCGACCGCCGGGTGTTGTGCCCGGATTACCGGGGCCGCGGACGGTCTGCCTACGACGCCGACTGGAAACGCTATCAGGCATCCACCTATCTGGATGATGTTCGTCATCTGCTGGCCGCGACCGGCATCCACCGTGCCGTCTTCGTCGGCACCTCGCTGGGTGGATTGCTAACCGCCGGTATGGCCGCTGCCATGCCCACAGTATTGGCCGGTGCCATCATCAACGATGTCGGGCCGGACCTGGACCCGCGTGGACTGGCCGCCATTGCCGCCTTTATGTCGAACCCGTTGACCTTCGATGACTGGGGTGCGGCGGTTTCGCATTTAAGGAACACCCGCCCTAACCTTCCCGCCAACGACGATGCCAGTTGGCTCGATTTTACCCGCGGCACCTTTCGCCATTGTGATGATGGAAAATTGCGTTACGACTGGGACCCGAACCTGACGAAGGCCTTTCTTGGGGCAGCCCCACCACCCGACCTGTGGCCGTTGTTCCAGGCTTTAAAGAATATACCCGTGCTCGCGGTGCGTGGCGCATTGTCAGATATTCTATCTGCCGATACTTTCGTTCGCATGAAAGAAGCCCTGCCCCGGATGAACGCCATCACCATTGACGGCGTCGGCCACATGCCGAGCCTGAACGAGCCCGATTGCCGGGACGCCATCGATACATTACTAGCGACCATTGATGACTGAGCCCACCATCAATGATATCAGGGCCGCAGCCAAGCGACTGGATGGCAAGGCACGAAAGACACCGCTGATTGAATCCCGGCTGTTGAATGACCGCCTTGGCGGGCGGTTGCTGTTCAAACCGGAAATGCTGCAAAACACCGGGTCGTTCAAGTTCCGTGGGGCCTATAATTTCGTCTCCAGCCTGCCCCATGCCGATAAGCCAACAAGCATCATCGCCTATTCATCGGGCAACCACGCCCAAGGGGTCGCAGCGGCGGCTCGGGCCTTTAATATCCCGGCAATGATCATCATGCCCAGGGATGCGCCGGCCATTAAAATTGCCAACACCCGTGCGCTGGGTGCCGACATCGTTTTCTACGACCGGCAATTGGAAAGCCGCGAAGAAATCGGCGAGATGATGCAGGCGGAACTGGGCGCTACCCTGATCCGCCCATACGACGACGCCCACATCATCGCCGGGCAAGGAACTGTCGGGTTGGAAATTACTGAGCAGACAAAGGCCATGAACGTCAGCCCGGATGCCGTACTGTGCCCATGTGGCGGCGGCGGATTGATATCAGGAACGGCATTGGCACTGGAAGCCGAAAGCCCCGGAACGCTGATTTATGCCGTCGAGCCCGAAGACTTCGACGACACGGCACGTTCACTCGAGGCCGGAAAGCGGCTATGCAATGACAATACAGCGCAATCAATCTGTGACGCCCTGCTGACGCCGGAACCGGGCGAGATGACTTTCGCAATTAACAAACGACTTCTCAGTGGCAGCTTGCGGGTTCCCGACGACGCCGTCAGGGCGGCCATGGCAACAGCCTTCAATGATTTGAAAGTGGTCGCAGAACCGGGAGGAGCCGTCGGCCTGGCCGCCGTACTCAGTGGAGCTTACGACGTTCGCGACAAGACAGTCGTAATCGTCATGTCCGGTGGGAATGTCGATAAAGAGGTCTTCAGAGAAGTGCTGGCTTAGCCAACAGCCTTCTTTTCATCGCCTTTGAGAATCGGTGTTTCGGTCGCGTTGCCGGATTTATCGACAGGCTTGGAAAGAACCTTTTGCGGTGCATCCTTGACCAGACTGATCTTGCCGCTTTCATCAAGACTGACGACGGTTTCGTGTTTGCACAGACCTTCCAGAAAGGCACCGGTTTCGATGGTCAGGTCTTCGTGCAGGATATCGCCGACGACATGGGCGGTTTTAGCCAGCGTTACCTGACGGGCCTTGATCTGACCTGCAATGCTGCCGTGGACGCGAACCTGATCTGCGACAATCTCGCCGGTGATGTTCGCAGTCGGCCCAATCAATAACGAGCGGGTATGAATATCGCCGACGACGGTGCCATCGATATGAATTTCACCGGTACTGCTCAGGTTGCCGGCAATCTCGAGATCGGCACTGACAATAGATGGCGGTGAAGGTTTCAAGGTCGGTTTATTTCCCGAACTGGCCTTCGGTTTATCGTTCTTATTTCTTGAAAACATACCGCCCTGCCTTGAAAAATTTCAATGGGTTGAGATTTCTGCCCTTAAATGAAATCTCGTAATGCAAATGCGCCCCCGTGCTACGGCCCGTACTGCCAAGCAAGCCGACCTTATCACGGAACCCAACCTTCTGTCCTTTTTTAACAAGGATTTTGTTCAGGTGGGCAAAACGCGTCTTCAGTCCGGCGCCATGGTCAATCTCGATCATCTTGCCAAAACGGCCTTTCCAGCCAGCAAACGTCACGACACCGGGCGCGGCAACATAAACGCCGGAATTGAATGGACTGCCCATGTCGAGACCATAATGGGACGACCATTTCTTGTTCACCGGGTCGCGGCGTTTGCCGTACCGGCTGGTCACACGATAGGACGTTAACGGCGGTGCAAACGGCAGCTTCGCCATGATTTCCTGTAATCCTTCGGCCTGCATCAAATGCTGATCCAGATCATTCAGGTTGACCTTGATCTTGGATGCCGCAATGCCATCGGGCTTGGCCGGAATGAACGGGCCACCCTGACCGTTTTCACCCATGCCGTTGGCGGCCAGCAGTTTCTTGTAATTCAGACCCGTCATCTTGACGACCTGACGAATGTTCTCGTTGAACTCCGTCGTCCGGTTCGTCAGCCGCTGCACGGCTTCGGTCTCGGTTTCTTCCAGATTGACCAGACGGTTATCCAGTTCCTTGATCTGGCGACGCATACGGGTTCCTTCGAACAACGCACCGTTGCGCTCGCTCAAGGCGACCTGCAGGTCCTTCTCGACAGATTTCAGATTCTCGTTCAGTTCAGAATTGCTTCCCGACAACTGACGCTTTTCGCCTTCAAGGTTTGCCAGTTTGTTGCGCAGTTCTTCACGCGTCGCCAATACGTTTTCACGTTCCTGTTCCGTGCTCCTCAACTGCGAGGTCACCGTTTTCAGGTTCAACTGCAACGATGCATTCTGCTCGACCAGCCCCAGCATGGTGCCATGATTGGCCTCAAGCCGTTTGGTCGCCGATGAAAACTTTTTCTGATAGGCATCGACTTCGGTTAACAGGCTGCGATATGCCAGCCGGGCCGCAGCAACCTGCTGGTCCTTGGCCTCCAGAATGACGCCATTAAGGGCATAATTAACCGATGCGAAGGTGGTCCATACGCCGACGCCAAACAATAGCGAGGCGACGGTGACCTGTAATTTTTTCGACAAGGTGACGAACGAAACGCTGGCCTCGCTGCGCAGGACGATCTGGCGCTCCGGGAACAGGCGATCTATCCTTGCCCCCAGGCGTCCTAAAAACGTCTCGCGATCATTCATACCGTGCATCAAAACCGCCCCATTAATCCCTTTTCAGGCTTCCTCAGGTTGCCTGCCCTCGTGTTGTCCCTGAAATTATCGATTGCAGCGCCAACATGCAAGCCATATGGCAGGGAAACCGCACAAGAAAACAGCAGAAATCAGTCAGAAAATCATCTTCTGAGTATTTTTAGTGGGTTTCAGGCGTATGACCCTGCGCTATTGTGGCCCATGAGCGAAGAAAACAAGCCCGGCAACCTTGCCGATCCTGCGGTGATTCTGGCGACCTGGTTTGGTGCCGGTCATTTGCCGAAAGCCCCGGGAACGTGGGGATCTCTGGCCGCCCTGCCCTTTGCCTGGGTATTGCAGGCAGCTGATGGTTGGCCCGGATTGGCCATCGGAATCGTTATTTGCTTTGGCGTTGGCATTTGGGCATCAAACGGCTATATCGACGCAATCGGCGGTGAAGATCCCGCCCCGGTCGTTATTGACGAGGTCGCGGGCCAGTGGCTGACCCTGCTGCCAGCGGCTTATTTGATGCCGGGCGGTCCGGATTGGCGGGGTTATATCATCGGATTCGTCCTGTTCCGGCTGTTCGATGTTATCAAACCCTGGCCGATCTCGTGGGCAGACAGAACCATCAAGGGCGGTCTGGGCATCATGCTCGACGATATTCTAGCCGCCATTTTCGGGGCCGTGATCCTGGGCGGAATTATCCATTGGGGAGTTTTGTAAATGTATCCCCCACAAGTTCTTGGCATTGCCGAGCAGGCCCTTGATGCCTGCCGCAGCGCTGGTCTGAAGCTGGCGGTTGCAGAATCGTGCACCGGTGGTTTGATCGGCGGCTGCCTGACATCCATCAGCGGTGCGTCCGATGTGTTCGAGAAAGGCTTCATCACCTATGCCAACGAAGCGAAGACGGATTTGGTGGGAGTCCCGGAAGAAATGCTGGCTGAACACGGCGCGGTTAGCGAACCGGTCGCCCGTGCCATGGCCGAGGGCACCCTGCAAGGCGGTGTTGATATCGCCGTTTCCGTGACCGGTATCGCCGGTCCCGGCGGTGGCAGCGATGAAAAACCGGTCGGACTGGTGCACATTGCCGCGGCGCGAACTGGCGCTGACACTTTGCATCAAAGCGAAGTCTTCCGGGGAGATCGGGATGCCGTGCGCATGCAGGCGGTCGAGGCGGTGCTGAATTTGCTGCTAAAACAGGCTCAACCGTAGAGCGTTTCGGCCCGTTTTTCGAACGCCGTGACCATCCGGTGAACGGCGTCGGTAAACACCTTACCGATAGCCTTCTCAAGCAATTTTGAGCGAAATTCGAAGTCGACGTGAAAGTCGACAAGACAGCCGCCGCCTTCGGCCTCGTCGAAAACCCAGTGATTTTCCAAATACTTAAACGGACCGTTCTTGTATTCGACGTCAATTCTGTTAGGGTTGTTCAGATGAACGTGCGAGGTGAATTGTTCGCGGAACATCTTAAAACCGATGGCCATATCGGCGACCATTTCATCGTCGCTGGACGTACGAATCCGGGTCGCCACACACCACGGTAAAAATTCCGGATACCGCTCGACGTCGGCAACCATGTCGAACATTTGCTGCGGGCTAAAAGGCAGTGTTTTGATTTCGGCGTGTGTCGGCATCAGTCTTTGCTGTTCAGGCGCGCCACTTTCAGTTGCGCGAAGTCCTTGTCGGCGTGATAGGACGACCGCGTCAACGGCGTGGCTGCGACCAGATGAAATCCCTTGGCCAGTCCGATGCGCTTGTACTCATCGAATTCATCAGGCGTCACGAACCGGTCAATGGCGGCATGGCGCGTCGTCGGTTGCAAATACTGCCCGATGGTCAGGAAATCGACCCCGGCTGTTCGCAGGTCATCCATCACCTGCAAGACTTCGCCGCGTTCCTCGCCCAGCCCGACCATAATGCCCGATTTGGTGAAAATGTCCGGGCTCAGCCGCTTGGCTTCATCGAGAATGCGCAGTGAATGAAAATAACGTGCACCGGGTCGGATCGTCGGGTACAGGCGCGGCACCGTTTCCAGATTGTGATTGAAAACGTCCGGTGCGGCACCAACAACGGCTTCCAGCGCACCCGGCTTGTCGCGAAAATCAGGGGTCAGCACCTCGACCGTGGTATCAGGCGCCAGTTCACGCAATTTCTGAATGGTGGCAACGAACTGCTCCGCCCCGCCGTCAGATAAATCGTCGCGATCAACCGACGTCACCACCACATGACGCAGCCCCAGTTTGGCGACGGACAGGGCGACGTTTTCTGGCTCCAGTGGATCAGTGGCGGCAGGCTTGCCGGTGGCGACATTACAAAAGGCACAGGCCCGGGTGCAGACATCGCCCAAAATCATCATCGTTGCGTGTTTGTTGGCCCAGCATTCACCGATATTCGGGCACGCCGCTTCCTCGCACACCGTGTTCAGGTCGTGCTCGCGCATCAACCGCCGGGTTTCGCCATAGGCCTTCGATGTCGGTGCCTTGACCCGGATCCACGCCGGTTTGCGCGGGCTCGGGTTTTCCGGCTTGTTGGCTTTTTCCGGATGGCGAAGGGGAACGGCGTCTGTCATGGCGCTCAGCAACAGCCCTTTTTTGCACCGGGCTTGACCGCCTCGATGGTGGCCGACGCCACATATTTTCCGATGCCGCGCCCGGGGGCCCATTCGTCAATGGTTGCGCGGCTTTCTTCCTTCACATCAATACGAATGTCGCCGAAGCCCGCGTCCGCCATCCACTTTTCCAGATCGTCGACCGGTGTCGCACCCGATACGCAGCCCGACAGCAAATGCAGGTCGTTGGTGATTTCTTCGGGGAAGTCATCCGTCGCAACTACGTCTGAAATGGCCAGCCGTCCACCGGGCTTCAGCACCCGGAAGGTCTCGGCGATGACCTGACCCTTATCGGGCGACAGGTTGATGACGCAATTGGAAATGACCACATCGGCGGTGTCATCGGCAACCGGCAGATGCTCAATCTCTCCCAAGCGAAACTCGACATTCTGATGACCGGATTTTTCGGTGTTCTCGCGCGCCTTGGCCAGCATTTCGTGGGTCATGTCGACGCCGATAACACGACCATTGCCGCCGACCTGTCGGGCCGCCAAAAAGCAATCGAATCCGGCACCACTACCCAGGTCGACCACCGTTTCACCCGCGCTCAACGCCGCAATGGCCGACGGATTGCCGCACCCGAGTCCCAAGTTTGCCCCGTCGGGCACCGAACACAGTTCCTCTTCTGAATAGCCGAAACGGGTAGAGAATTCCTCTGACGATAGGGTGTCTGTCGGCTCGGCTTCCTCATCACCACCGCAGCAGACCGAAACCGCCGGTGCGCAGCAACCGGAATTGCCGCCCTTATCAGCAATGGTCGCATATGAATCGCGGACCACCTTGCGAATGGAATCAGACGATTGTTCTGATGATATGGGAGCGTCGCTCATGAGGTTCTCCGAAAGGGTTGGAAACTGGATTGAGATTATAATGCTGTTTTCAGCTTACCCGTCCTTAATTTCTATTTCGTAGCGGACTTTGTCGCTGACAGGAGTGAGCTTGTTATATAGTCCGCGCGCCGTTTCGTTGCCACTGTCTGTATGCCAATAAACGCCGCACCAGCCCTCTGTGCGGGCTGCATCGACCACAGCTTCAATCAGGGCGCGCCCATGCCCGCCGCCCCTGACGGTTTGATCGACATACAGGTCTTCCAGATAACAAATATCGTTCGCGGACCATGTCTTGATATGAGGAAAATACGTAACGAACCCGACGACTTCTCCGGCATCGTCCACGGCAGCAAAACCGCGAAGGCCTGAGCCTGCATCCATCAAGCGTGACCACGTCGCCGCCGTCACGTCATCAGGCACATCTTGTTTGTAAAATACGCAATAGGCGTCCCAAAGCCGGAGCCATGCGTCCTTGTCGGATTGCGCGAGCGCCCGGATCATCAGAAGTGAATGGCGCGGCCAAAGGCGTCGAGCACGCTCTCGTGCATCATTTCGCTGA
>JABHGV010000020.1 GCA_018671895.1 Rhodospirillaceae bacterium
GTCGTCCGCCTGCTCGATTCATTATACCAGCGCGATGACATTGGCCCGGTCCGGGAATCCATTTCCACCCTGAGCGAGGCACTGGCCCAGTATTCGGAAACAATGAACAAGCCCGCCGAGGCAACGGTCGTCGAGCCACCAGACCTGACCGGGCTTGAGGTCGCATTGCGAACAGCCGCGCGCAACATCGAACGCCGCGTCGCCAAGACCCAGATGTTCGGCCTGAATGAAACCATCACCGCCATGCGCACCGCAGAACTGGCCTTCATCGAAGACGGTCTGTCTGAACCGCTGGCCCGTATCGAGACCCTGTGGCAGGAATTCCGTCAATTGCTCTCGACGATGCCGCTCGAAGAAGATGAAAAAATTTCCATGCGGGGGCTGATAGATGTCTATCAAACCAGCCTGACGGCATACGCCAAGGCCCGACTGATACGGGAGACTCCGGCCGAGCGGGGCAGTGAAATCCTGTCCTATATGACTCCCAGTCTTGAAGGCATTCATGACTTCACCGATCAGCATCTGAACCAGGCGATCGCCACCGAAACCCGCCTGCTGGACACCCATCGGACCCTGATCGCCACCGGCACGGCGGCCCTGTTGTTGATCCTGATGCTGTCGGGAATGATGATTATCCGATCAATCACCGTCCCGGTTATGTCGGCTGCCAGCGCCGGTCGACGATTGATCGCCGGAAGAACGGATTTCTCCATCGCCGGACTTGGCAATCAGGATGAAACCGGCGACATCGCGCGCGCCTTCTCTGGGCTGAAACAAATCCTGAGCGAAACCAACCGACTGAAGGAAAGTCTGGAAAAAGCCCGCACGGAAGTCGAGCGCGGCGAGGCCGCCACAGCCGAAGCCGCATGGCTGCGCCGCGATCTGGAATCCATGAAGCTGGAACTGGACAAGGGGCAGGCCGCCGTCGACGAGGTCGAACTGTTACGCGCCGTCATCGAAGCGACCAAGAACGATATCGGCAGTTCTCATACCGTTCAGCAGGATATGCCGCCAGCCTATGTCACGCACGAGCCCATACTGCAATCGGAACCGGATCCCGCGCCCGTACCGATGCCGCTGGAAAGCATCTCATTGGTTAGCCAGCGGGTCGCGCAGTCTTCAGAAAACGTCACTCAGGCGGCGCTGGATGCGGAACGAACCGGCATCCTGATCCGCAATCTGGGCGATGCCATTTCCGGCATTGACGATATTGAAGCCCTGATCGCCAGCATCGGCGAACAGGCCGGCATGCTGGTCGTCGACATGCCTAACCAGATGTCCGATCTGATGGTATTGCAAGGGGGCGACGACCGGTCTGCTGCCAGCGACGCTATCATTCGCCGCTTCGACATTATTCGCACAGCGGCCGGAAAGGCGACATGGACGATCCGCGATATCGCCACGGTTATTCTGGAGGCCCGCAAAGCGGCACTGGATATCGCCCGTTCATCGTCAGTCGAGGCGCTGACGGTCACCACCGAACTGCTTGAACAGTCGGAAAACCTGCGCGGCATGCTTGATCAACTGGTGTTGCGTATGGATGGTCAATTGTCCCCGGATGAAGCGCCGACCCGTAAAGACGAGCCGGACGCTTCTTAAAGGGTACGGGTCTGTCTGTTACTTACGCAGAACTTCAACGCCAGGAAGCTGCTTGCCTTCCATCCATTCCAGGAAAGCACCACCAGCCGTCGAAATGTACGAGAAGTCATCGCTGACACCCGCATGGGCCAAGGCCGCAACAGTATCACCGCCACCGGCAACACTTGTCATTTTGCCTTCCTTTGTCAGCTTGGCGGCAGCCTGAGCGGCAGCGTTGGTGCCTTTGTCGAAGGGCGGAATTTCGAACGCGCCGAACGGGCCGTTCCAGACAACGGTCTTGCAGGTCTCCAATTTCGCCGTGACCTCGTCGATTGATTTCGGACCGATGTCGAGCATCATGGCGTCGGACGGAATGGCATCAAGGGCAACGGTTTCACACTCGGCACCTTCCTTGAATTCACGCGCCACTACGCCATCGACGGGCAAGACCACGTCGCAGCCAGCCTTCTCGGCGGTTTCCAGAATGCCGCGGGCCTGATCGGCCATGTCCTGTTCGCACAGCGAATTACCAACATCAATGCCTTGCGCAAACAAGAATGTGTTGGCCATGCCGCCGCCAATAATCAGCACATCGACCTTCGAGGCCAGATTGCCGAGCACTTCCATCTTGGTCGACACCTTGGCACCACCAACAACGGCAGCGACCGGCGGAGTCGGGATTTCCAGCGCAGCCGCCAGGGATTCGACTTCGACCTGCATCAACCGACCCGCAGCGGCCGGCATCAGATGCGCAAGCCCTTCGGTCGAGGCATGGGCCCGATGCGAACATGAGAACGCGTCACTTACATAGGCATCGCCCAGCGTCGCCAGCTCGGCGGTGAAATCCTTGTCGTTTGCTTCCTCGCCCGGATTGAAACGCAGGTTTTCCAGCATCACGATGTCGCCGTCATTCATCTCGCTGATAAGCTGACGGGCGCTGTCGCCGACAGTATCAGTGGCGAAGCCGACCGGCTTGCCACAGGCTTTGGACAACGCCTCGGCCACCGGGGCCAAGCTCATTTCCGCAACCACCTGTCCCTTGGGGCGACCAAAATGGGTCATGACAACGACGCGTGCGCCCTTACCGGTCAATTCGGTCAAGGTCGGAACAGTGCGGTCGATACGGGTGCTGTCCGTCACCTTGCCGTCCTTCATGGGGACATTCAAATCGGCACGCACAAGCACGCGCTTACCGGCGACATCAAGATCATCAATGGTTTTAAACTGTGACATGAGTAAAAAAACTCTCTGTGTTGGGGTTGCGATGCGGCTCTGCGCCCGTTTGTTATTTATGTTTAGCTAATATACAGAGGAAAGGGCAACACCCATCAGGGTAGGGCCGCGGCGCGTGCCGCCCAACGAGGATCAGGGAAGCTTTGCCGCCCGGGCTGCCGCATCGTCGGCTTTAGCCGCATCACCCAGCACCCGATAGGCCCTCTCCAACCGCAGCCAGCCTTGCTTGTCGTCGGGATTTTTCCGAAGACGTTCGGCCAGTCCATCGACCATGGACTGAATCATCTGCTGGCGCTGTTCATCAGTCATCTGGGCCGCAGCGTCCATATCGGCACGACTCGGACCCGACTGCATCGACGGTTGCGGTCTGGATTGCGGGAAAGGCCGCTGGAAAGTCGGTGCCGATTGGGTGGGCATGAAATCGGCCGGATTGAGGCCGAATTTTTCCGCTGCCCGTTCGATCTGCTGATTGACCAGCCCCATCCATGGATCGTCAGCACCCGACGTCACCGCCAGATTGACCCAGTCGCGCATGGCACCTTCGCCATCGCCTTTCTGAGCCTTGGCCAGCGCCATGTAATATCGCGCCTTTGGGTCATTCGGATCGCGCAGCAACACCGCGCCCAAGACTTCGACTGCTTTCTGCGGAATCATCGTGCGGGCATCGAAGGCCATAGCTTCGGCGTAACTGACGCCGATTTTCGGGTCACCGTCGCTCAGTTCATAAGCCTTACCGTAAGCCCCGGCGGATTTTCCATATTGTTCCATTGACGCATGGCTACGCCCCAGCAGGGTCCAGCCCCGAACGTCGCCCGGGTTTTCCTTCAGCTTTTCCACCAGCGATGCCACCGCATTGGCAAGGCTTGTCCGGCGCTTTGTCTCTTCCTGACTCATGGCCGGAGCAGACGCCGTGCGTTCCGCCAATGGCTGGTCCGGCGCGTTGGGACTGCCAAGGTCCAGATACATCAGCACCGCACCGACAGGAACGAAAACGGCCAGCGCCACAATCAGCACCATGCCGGATTTTGCCTCCGGTGTTTTTACCTTTTTCGACACGGCAGCATCAGCGGCCAACAGGCGACGTTTGATTTCCATACGCGCGGCCTCTGCCGCATCGTCACCCAACAAGCCGCGCTCAAGGTCGCGCTCAACTTCTTTCAGTTGGTCCTTGTAAACGTTGATATCATAGGCCTCGCGCGCCGCATTCGCGCCGCCGCGTGGTCGGATCAACGGCATCAGGATGTAAAGCAGCACCGCGATGCTTAAAGCCGCCATGACCAGCCATAATTGCAGGGTATCGGGCATCATGCCTCGTCATCCTCGAGCAATTTCTGCAGCCGTTTCTCTTCCGCCGCGCTCAGCTTGGCGACCTTCGTTTGCAGTGCTTCTTCGGGGCGGCGGCGATAAAAGACGACGGCAACCAGAATGCCGATGCCGACGATCAATGGCGCGCCGAACCACAACACATAGGTCGTCGTCTTGAACGGCGGGTCGAGCAGGACATAATCGCCATAACGCGAGACCATATAGTCGATGACGTCGGCGTTGCTGTCCCCGGCCAAAATCCGTTCCCGCACCAGCACGCGCATATCGCGTGCCAGCTCGGCATTGGATTCATCAATCGACTGGTTTTGGCAAACCACACAGCGCAGGTTCTTGCTGGCCTCACGCGCACGGGCCTCAAGCGCCGGATCTTTCAGCATCTCACTCGGCTCGACGGCGTGCGCTGGCAGCGCCAGCATCATCGCCAACAGCAACAAAATCATTCTCATTGTTTGCGAAGCTCCTGGATCAACGGCCACAGCGTCGCCGACCAGTTATCTGCATCGATGACGCCTGTGTGCTTGTAACGAATGAAGCCACGACGATCGACGATAAAGCTTTCCGGTGCGCCATAGACGCCAAAGGCGATGGCCGCCTTGCTGTCCGGGTCGTCACCGACCAGCGTATAAGGATCACCATGCCGGGCCAGCCATTTCGGTCCGGCATCAGGGTCTTTTTCACGCCAGTCGATGCCGAAAACCGGCACCAGGTTCAGCTTGGCGATTTCCATCAGTGTCGGATGTTCGGCGACACAGGCCACGCACCACGAGCCAAACACATTGACCAGCGTCACATGGCCCTTCAAATCCTCGCTGGAAAAGCCGCGCGCCTTGCCCTTGATCGGTTTAAGATCAAAGGCCGGAACCGGTTGATCAATCAGCACCGACGGCAGATCCCTGGGGTTCAGCTTCAAGCCAACCGCGAAGTATCCTGCGAGCACCAGAAACACCGCCAGCGGCACCATGTAGGCCAGCCGCTTCATGCGCTAGCCGCCTCAGCCGACTTACCCGATTTGGACTGCCGGGCCGTTGGTGCGCCGATGCGATAACGCCGGTCCGAAACGCTGATTGTGCCGCCAACAACCATGAACAGCGAGCCGATCCACATCCAGACGACCAGCGGATTGAAGTAAATACGAGTGACGAAACCGCCTTCGTTGCCCTCGGAATCGCCGATAACGGCGTACAGATCGCCTGTCATTAAGGTATGAATGGCGGCTTCCGTCGTCGGCATCTGGCGCACAGGATAGTTGCGTTTTTCCGCATGCAGCATGGCGACGGGCTCACCGTCACGAGTCACCTGAAAATCACCTTGAATAATAGTGTAGTTGGGCCCGCGTCCGCTTTTCGCGCCTTCGAAGGTAAAGTCATAGCCAGAGACGGTAACTGTCTCGCCCGGCTTCATCACCTGAATACTTTCCGCTTTCCAGCCCCCGGCCCCGGCCATCCCGGCAATCGCCATGGCCATGCCCAGGTGCGCCAGCGTCATTCCCCATGTCGCGCGTGGCTGATGCATCAGGCGTGCGAACGCCTTGCCCGGCGCCTTGAAGAGCCGAATGCGCTCGGCCATTTCGACCAGAACCGATACCCCCATCCAGACGGCGATAGCCATGCCGATAATACCGAAGAACGGGCCGCCGTCGGCGATTGCGACTGTCGCAGCGGCGGCAATGCCCGTTGCGATAAAAGCCACAATCAGTCGCTTCGAAGCGCCTGCCAGATCGCCGCGTTTCCATGACAGCATCGGACCGTATCCCATGGCGAACAGCATCGGTAGCATTAGCGGAATAAAGACGGCGTTGAAGAACGGCGGGCCGATCGATACCTTGCCGCCGCCAACTGCATCCAGAAACAATGGATACAACGTGCCCAACAGAACCACGGCGCAACCGGTGCTCATCACCAAATTGTTCAGCAGCAATCCACCTTCCCGCGAGATCGGCTTGAACATGCCGGTGCTTTTCAACGCCGGTGCGCGTAGCGCAAACAAGGCCAGCGAGCCACCGATGACGATCATCAATAACAGCAGGATAAAGACGCCCCGTTCCGGGTCGGTGGCGAATGCATGTACCGAAGTCAGAACGCCGGAACGAACCAGGAAGGTTCCCAACAGGCTCATGGAAAAAGCGAGGATGGCGAGGAAAATCGTCCACGACTTCATGGTGTCACGTTTTTCAACGACGATGGCCGAATGCAGCAAAGCAGTTCCGGCCAGCCATGGCATGAACGAGGCGTTTTCAACCGGGTCCCAAAACCACCAACCGCCCCAGCCCAGTTCGTAATAGGCCCACCATGATCCAAGCGCGATGCCGATCGTAAGGAACGACCACGCGGCCAGCGTCCACGGACGCACCCAACGCGCCCATGCGGCATCGACACGGCCTTCGATCAGGGCGGCGATGGCAAAGGAAAAGGCCATCGAAAAACCGACATAGCCCAGATAAAGAAACGGCGGATGGAACGCCAGACCGGGGTCCTGCAAAAGCGGGTTCATATCCTGTCCGTCCAGTGCGGCTGGGAACATGCGCTCGAACGGATTCGAGGTCAGCAGCATGAACAGGTAAAAGCCAACCGACACCATCGCCTGCACGCCAAGCACCCGGGCCTTCAGGCTGGGCGGCAAATTGCCGCCGAACATGGCGACGGCGGAACCGAACCCGGTCAGGATCAAAACCCACAAAAGCAGCGAGCCTTCATGATTGCCCCAGACGCCCGATACCTTGTAGAGCATCGGTTTTAAAGAGTGCGAATTCTGATAGACGTTAACGACTGAAAAATCAGACACCACATGGGAATAGGTCAGCGCACCGAAGGAAAAGATAATCAGGGCGAACTGCGACATGGCGGCAGGTTTCGCCATCGCCATCCAGATCGTATTGTCGCGATGCGCACCAACCATCGGCACCGTTGACTGAACGATGCCGACGAACAACGCCAGTACCAACGCAAAATGTCCGGCTTCGGCTATCATTATTTCGAGTCTTTCGGAGTATGACCCTGACGTTTCATTTCTTCGCCCATGGCGTCCCACTTGCCAGATTTCTTCAGCGCGTCGGCGACTTCCGGCGGCATATAGGTCTCGTCATGCTTGGCCAGCACCTCGTCAGCCTGGAAAACGCCATCCTTGAAGATGCCCTCGGCGACGACGCCTTGGCCCTCGCGAAACAGGTCGGGCAGGATGCCACGATAGCGCACGCTGACTGAATTGCTCAAGTCGGTAACATTAAACACAACCACGGCGTCGGCCTTTTTCTGGACGCTGTCTTCTTCGACAAGGCCACCCAGACGCAACCGGCGATCCGATGAGACTTTCTTTTCAATGATATCGGTCGGGCTGTGGAAGAAAACAATGCTTTCTTCATATGCGTTCAGCACCAATGCTGCTGCTGCTGCAATCAGCAACAATGCCAGACCGACGAACGACAGTCTCTTATGCTTGCGTTTCACTTGGCCGCACCCTCATGTTTTTCTTCCAGCGCCGCCAGGGACGCCTCGACAGATTTTTGTTTTCTAATGCTGAGAAACAACAAGCCGATCATGACCGCGGCGGTGACGGCATAACAGGGCCAGACGAACGCCCCATAGCCGCCCATGTCGAAAAAATCCTGCATCAGTCTTCTCCCTGTCCGCGGGCCTGGCGGAATCGCAAGTTGCGAATACGGTTAGCTGCGACTTCGGCGCGCACCCGTATCAACATCACCCACAGGTAATAGGTGGTGAACGCCAGCGCCATCAGCAATAGCGGCCACAACATTGAGGCATCAATGGAGGGGCCGCTCATTTTCAAAACACTGGACGGCTGGTGCAGGGTGTTCCACCAGTCGACGGAAAACTTGATGATCGGCACGTTGACGACGCCAACCAGCACCAGGATCGACGACGCCCGGGTGCCACGGGTCGGATCATCGAAGGCTTCGATCAGCGCCATATATCCCAGATACAAAAACAGCAGCACCAGCATTGATGTCAGCCGCGCATCCCAGACCCAATAGGTGCCCCACATGGGCTTGCCCCACAACGACCCGGTCAACAGCGACAGAAAGGCAAACGACGCCCCGATGGGGGCGGTCGACTTGGCGATCAGGTCGGCAAGTGGGTGTTTCCAGATCAAACCGACGGCGGCTGAAATCGCCATGCCTGTATAACAAAACAGCGCCATCCACGAGGACGGAACATGCACATACATAATGCGTACGCTTTCGCCCTGCTGATAATCGGCAGGTGCGACGACGAGGCCCATATACAGGCCAGCCCCCATCAACAGCACGGTAGCCCAGGCCATCCACGGCTGGATGATATCGGCGAGACGGAGGAAACGGGTCGGATTGGCGAATCGGTGTAACATTTTCTTTAAATCATGGCTCCCAGGAAGAAATGGTTTTAACGCCTGCAGGAGAGGTTGTCACGTAGTCCGGCATCATTCGACAGCCTGTCGCACTGCTGCTGCTGCAGCCCATGGGCAGAGCGCCAGCGAACCGAGCATTAATCCACCCAATATCAGCATGTGGGCGCGGGCCTCGAAACCGCCGATGACCGCATCAACCGCCCCGACCCCGAAGATCAATACCGGGATGAAAAGCGGCAGGATCAACAGCGACAACAGCACCCCACCACGGCGCGACCCCAGCACCAATGCCGCCCCGACGGCACCGATCAGGCTTAAGCTTGGCGTCCCCAGCGCCAATGCCGCGATCAACATCAAAAACCCGTCGGTGTTCATATTCAGCAACACCGCCAGCAAGGGGGCAGCCAAAATCAACGGCAGCCCGGTGGTCAGCCAGTGGGCGATGACCTTGGCGAGCACAATCCATTCCAGTGCCATCGGCGACAGCACCAGCAGTTCCAGCGATCCGTCCTCGTAATCAGTCTGAAACAGGCGTTCGAGGGACAACATCGACGCCAACAGGGCGGCGACCCAGATAATGCCGGCGGCGATACGGGCCAGAATATTCGGCTCCGGGCCGACGCCGAACGGGAACAACACGACGGCGATGATGAAGAACATCACCACCATGACCCAGTCCATGCCCTGATGCAGGGCCAAAAGCAGGTCGCGACGTATGATATTGATAAAATCGCACATGATTTTAAGAAAAATCCCCAAGGTCAAGCATCTGAAAGGCGTCCAGCCCCATGTCGGAGTGGGTCGATATAACGACCATACCGCCGCCATCGCGATGTCGGGCGATGGTTCCTTCGAGCCTCTTAATGGTTGCCTTATCGAGCGCCGTCGTCGGCTCATCTAGCAGCCATAGGGGGGCTGGCCTGACGACGATACGGGCCAGCGACACCCGACGCTTTTGACCGGCTGACAGGAACCGCCCCGGCACATCGGCCAAATGACTGATACCGAACGCTTCCAGCGCCGCCATCACCGCACCGCCACTGCGAAGCCCGGCCCAGAAGGCGAGGTTTTCGGCAACATCAAGCACCGGTTTGACGGCATCCAGATGGCCAACGTAATGCAACCGACCGCCATGGCTTTCCGGGTCTTCGGTCGTATCTTCGCCATTCCAGGTAATGGTTCCCTCTGCCGGGGGCAGCAATCCGGCCATCAATCTAAGCAGACTCGACTTGCCGCTGCCGTTGGCGCCGACCAGAACCAGCGCTCCGCCGGACTCTAGTTTGAAGTCGAGTCCCTGAAACACGGTTCTTTCGCCGCGTACACATACCAAATTCTTACCGCTGAAATCGTTCATAGACCCTCATCCATTCCCGGAAACGTACCTTAGTGCAGCCAACAGCCAAACCTAAAAAAAATCGGCCGGACCGCGAAAGCGAATCCGGCCGACAAGTTGAGGCAATCTTCACACCGCCAGTGAGGGGGACCCTCTGGCGATATGATTCTCAAGGGGACCAGAGAAGGGGATCTCTGGATACGCGAATCGGGAAATCCGCATGAGGTGAATTAAACGGGGTGAGTATGGCAAGAATAGGGCAATCGTGACCGAATGCCGAAAAAAGCCGCTATCGGCACTTGAGTCGACAGAAACAAACGGGATTTCCCATTCACGAGGGGACGATAAAACCCTATATACTGCATTCAATACCTATTAATACTCGCCAGCCAGGAGACAATCCCATGCCCGCACACGGCCAGGACACGCTGAAAACCCGCCGCAGCCTTGATGTTGACGGCACGGCTTATGACTATTTCAGCCTTCAGGCGGCATCTGACGCCGGCCTTGGCGATATCAGCACGCTGCCTTTCTCGCTGAAGGTGCTTCTGGAAAATCTGCTGCGTTGGGAAGATGGCCGCAGTGTCAGCGTCGATGACGTCAAGGGCATGGCCGGATGGCTGACCAACCGCCGTTCAGACAACGAAATCGCCTATCGTCCGGCGCGTGTCTTAATGCAGGACTTCACCGGCGTTCCCGCCGTCGTCGACCTGGCAGCCATGCGCGACGCCATGGTGGCGCTGGGTGGCGATGCACAAAAGATTAACCCGCAGGTTCCGGTCGACCTGGTCATCGACCATTCGGTCATGATTGATTATTCCGGCACCGCCGATGCAGAAGCCAAGAACGAAGCGCTGGAGTTTGAGCGCAATCAGGAACGTTATGAGTTCCTGCGCTGGGGTCAGACGGCTTTTGATAATTTCCGAGTCGTGCCGCCGGGAACCGGCATCTGTCATCAGGTCAACGTCGAGTATCTGGCGCAAGTGGTATGGACGTCAGATGTGAACGGCGGCAATCCGGTCGCCTATCCCGACACGCTGGTCGGCACCGACAGTCACACCACTATGGTCAACGGCCTTGCCGTCCTGGGTTGGGGCGTCGGCGGCATCGAAGCGGAAGCCGCCATGCTCGGCCAACCGGTATCGATGCTGATTCCCGAAGTTGTCGGCTTTAAACTGACCGGCGAAATGGCCGAAGGCATCACCGCCACCGATCTTGTTCTGCGCATCGTTCAGATGCTGCGCGAACAGGGCGTCGTTGGAAAATTCGTAGAATTCTATGGTCCGGGCCTCGACCACCTGTCCCTGCCCGACCGCGCCACCATCGCCAACATGGCTCCGGAATACGGTGCCACGTGCGGGTTCTTCCCCATTGACGCCGAGACCATCCGTTATCTGAAATTCACATCGCGTGATAGCGACCGGGTCAAGCTGGTCGAAGCCTATGCCAAGGCACAAGGCATGTGGCGCGACTCGGACACCCCTAACCCGGTATTCACCGATACGCTGGAACTCGACATTTCCGCCGTCGAAGCATCCATTTCCGGGCCTAAACGCCCGCAGGACCGCATCGACTTGAAGGCATCCACCAGCGCCTTTGCCAGCACCCTGAAAGACCTTGGCAACACAGACAGCCCGCGCACCGTCGCTGTTGAAGGGGCCGATCACGAACTGCGCGACGGTGACGTGGTCATCGCCGCCATTACATCGTGCACCAACACGTCAAACCCGTCGGTGCTGGTTGCCGCCGGACTGCTGGCTCGCAATGCGGCTGAAAAGGGCCTGCAATCAAAACCGTGGGTGAAGACATCGCTGGCCCCGGGAAGCCAAGTCGTCGCCGATTACCTCAAGGCCGCCGGGCTACAAAGCCATCTCGATAGCCTCGGCTTCAACATTGCCGGTTTCGGCTGCACCACGTGTATCGGCAATTCCGGTCCATTGGCTGAGCCCATCGCCGATGCTATTGGCACCGGAGACCTCGTTGCCACCGCTGTGCTGTCGGGCAATCGCAATTTCGAAGGTCGCATCAGTCCGCACGTCAAAGCCAATTATCTGGCCAGCCCGCCGCTGGTCGTCGCCTATGCGTTGGCCGGTTCCATGAACAAAGACGTGCTTGAAGGTCCACTGGGCAAGGATAGTGACGGCAACCCGGTCTACCTGAAGGACATCTGGCCGACCAACGCCGAGATTCGCGAAACCGTCGATGCCGCACTGACGACTGAAATGTTCAAGACGCGCTATGGCAATGTGTTCGAAGGACCGAAAGCGTGGCAGGCCATCAAAATTACCGAAGGCGAAACCTATCAGTGGAACGCCGGGTCGACCTATGTACAGAACCCGCCCTATTTCGAAAACATGGCCGACGGTCCGGCGGCCATCGAAGACATTACCGGGGCCCGGCCACTGGCCGTTCTGGGTGCGTCGGTCACCACCGACCATATTTCACCGGCCGGCGGCATCGCCAAGGACGGACCGGCAGGGAACTACCTCGCCGAACATCAGGTCGCCCAAAAAGATTTCAATTCCTACGGTTCGCGTCGCGGCAATCATCAGGTGATGATGCGCGGCACCTTCGCCAACATTCGTATTCGCAACGAAATGGCACCGGGCACCGAAGGCGGCGTTACCCGCCATATGCCGTCCGGCGATACCATGAGCATCTATGATGCGGCAATGAAGTACGTAGATGATGGCGTGCCGTTGGTCGTTATCGGCGGCACCGAATACGGCACCGGGTCCAGTCGCGACTGGGCCGCCAAAGGCACCCGCCTGTTGGGCGTCAAAGCCGTCATCGTCGAAAGTTTTGAGCGTATTCACCGATCAAACCTGGTTGGCATGGGTGTGCTGCCCATGCAGTTCAAGGACGGCGTCAGCCGAGAAACCCTGAAACTGGATGGTACCGAGACCTTTGACCTGACCGGCATATCGGGCGGCATCACACCGGGCATGGATGTTCATCTGAGCATTCACCGAACCGATGGCTCGACGGAGGAAACCACCGTTACCTGCCGCATCGACACCCAGGACGAGATTGATTACGTCAAGGCGGGCGGCATTCTTCATTATGTTCTCAAAAACCTGAACGCCTAGATTCAGCACGACAATGTGATTGGCCTGTGAGTGGTGCATTCGGGTATGTGTTGTGTATGAAATGCGCTCGCACATTGCTTGCCGTCGCCATGATGCTGTTCGCGTCTGGCCCGGCTTTCAGCGTTGATGCCCCCCTGACCGTTGTCGAACTGTTTACCTCGCAAGGCTGTTCGTCGTGCCCGCCAGCCGATAAATATCTTTCGGAATTGGCCGCCACCAGAGAAAGTAACGGCGTGCTGGCGCTGTCCTTCCATGTCGATTACTGGGATTATCTGGGCTGGAAAGACCCTTATTCATCCTCACGCAACACCCAACGCCAACGCGATTACGCCCGCAAAATGGATCTGCGATACGTCTATACGCCGCAAATGGTTATTCAGGGCGCGCATCAAACGACCGGTTCGAACCGTGTTGCGGTCGCCAGTCAAATCGCAAAAGCGCGACGCATGATCCGCGTACCAATTGAATTAAAGCGGTCTGGGCAAACTCTTTCGATAACCCTGCCAGACGCCACCGGAACACCCGAGGCAGACATCTTCATAGTCGTTTATGACAACACCCACACCACGGCGGTGAAGCGCGGCGAAAATCGGGGCGAGACCATTACCAACCGCAATGTTGTTCGCAGCATCACCAACATCGGCCAATGGCGAGGTGAAAGCAGCACCCTGACAGCCAGCGTCCCCGATAAAAATGACGGTGATGCCTGTGCCGTGATTATTCAGACGAAAAATCGGGGTGCCATTCTGGGTGCCGCGACAATGGCGCTCAATTAACAACAGCCACAGATTGTGATTGCCGAGACCTGAGCCACTGACAACACCGCTGGCACGGGCCCGGTGTGTGTGAAAGGATACCCTCAAATTTATAAACAATAGAGAGCAAGCCCGATGAACAGCCTGGTAATGGGACCGCGTGAATGGGCGATGCTGGTGTTGCTGTCCGTCATCTGGGGTGGGTCGTTTTTTTTCAACGAAGTTGCGCTGACCGCTTTCGGTCCTTTTAGTGTCGTTTTCGGGCGCGTCTCGCTGGCCGCCGTGGCGTTGCTCGTCTACATCCGTATTCGTGGTTATTCCCTGCCGACTGGAAGGCGGGCCTGGGGTATATTTATTATTATAGGCGCCATCAGCAATGCCATCCCGTTCAGCCTGATCGTTTGGGGGCAGACTCATATCACCGGCGGGTTGGCGTCTATCCTGAACGCCACAACGCCCCTGTTCACTGTCGTCCTTGCGCATTTCCTGACCACAGACGAGCGCATGACCCCAGCGAAGATTGCCGGCATCGCTCTTGGAATCTGCGGCGTCGCCGTGCTGATCGGACCGGGGGCGTTGGAAAATATCGGCGGACAGGTATTGGGCAAGCTGGCCATATTGGGGGCCACCATCAGCTATGGGCTGGCGATTATCTTCGGGCGCCGCATGAACGAATATCCAGCATCCGTTTCAGCAACGGGGATGCTGATTGCCGCTAGCGTGATGATGCTGCCGGTGATGTTGATTTTCGAGTCGCCAATGCAGGCGACCCCGGAACCGGTCGCCATTGGCGCCATCATCGGCATTGCCGTCGTCTGCACCGCGGCGGCCTATTTGCTGTATTTCGACATTCTGGCAAAAGCAGGCGCGACCAACCTGTCGCTGGTAACGATCCTGGTTCCCTTCAGCGCGCTGATACTCGGCGTCACCATTCTGGACGAGCCATTTACCACTGGTGCAATGGCCGGGCTGGCGCTGATTCTGGCCGGGCTGGCATGCGTCGACGGCCGTATATTCAAGCTGGGTCGCAAGGGCTAGACTAGGCCGCGCTCCATCACCGTGCTCATGCGTTTGGCAAAAGCCGCCGGGTCAGACACCGCTTCACCTTCGAGGATACGGGCCTGGTCAAGCAGCAGGAATGCCGCGTCGGTCATGATGTCGTCGGTGCCCTTGCCGTCACTGGCCGCAACCGCCAACTTGGCGATCAACGGATGGTCCGGGTTGATTTCCAGAATCCGCGCCGAGCCTGCGTCCAGTTGCTTGTGCTGGCGCAGCATCCGTTCAAGATGGATATCCATATCGCCATCGCCGGAAATCAGACAAACGGGGCTGTCGGTCAGGCGGTCTGACACCTGCACATCCTTGACCGCATCGCCCAGCGCCACCTTGCAGGCGACGATCAGGTCGTCCATGTCGGCCCGGTCCTTGTTCTTGGGCTTATCAGTCTTGTCCTTGGCGTCTCCGTCATCTGCGACATTGTCGAGATCGACATCGCCCCGGGTGACGGACTTGAACGGAATGTCCTGATAGCTGCCAACACCGGGCAGCCAGAATTCATCGATGGGATCGCACATCAGCAGCACTTCGATGCCGCGCGATTTAAAGCCTTCCAGTTGTGGGCTCTGACGCACCTGTTCAGGGTTTTCACCGGTAATGTAGTAAATGGCGTCCTGGCCTTCTTTTTTGTCGGCGACAACATCGGCCAGCGACCGCAGGCCTTCGTCCTTGGTGCTTTCAAACCGCACCAGCTCAATCAGCTTTTCACGGTTGGTCTGGTCTTCGTACAGGCCTTCTTTCAGCACCGCGCCGAAATTATCCCAGAACGGGGCGTATTCTTCGGGCTTCTTTTCCGCCTTTTTCTTCAATTCGGACAACACGCGTTTGGTCAGGCCGGTTTTGATTTTTGCCAGACGCGGATCGTGCTGGAACATTTCACGGCTGATATTCAGTGGCAGGTCCTGGCTGTCAACGATACCGCGCAGGAACCTGAGGTACGGCGGCAACAGGCCTTCGCAATCATCTGTGATAAAGACCCGATTGACGTACAGCTTGACGTGGCCCTTGCGTTCCGGCGTAAACAGGTCGAACGGCGGGGCCGAGGGAATAAACAACAGGTTTGTGTAGCTGATAACGCCCTCAATTGCGTTATGCATGGTCAACCAGGGTTCATCGAAGGCATGGCCGACGTGATTATAAAATTCCTTGTACTGCTCGTCGGTGATGTCCTTCTTCGGCAAGGTCCACAATGCCGAGGCCGAGTTCAGGGTCTTCTCTCCGTCCTCGCCAGCCATGACAATGGGAATACCGATGTGATCGGAATGAGATTTGATCACGTGCTCAAGGCGCGTTTCGTCCAGGTATTCCTTATCATCCTTGTTCAGGTGCAAAGTCACCGTCGTGCCGCGCCCATCACGCTCGGCATCTTCGATGGTGAACTCACCATGACCGTCGGAACTCCACATAAAGGCCTTGTCTTCGCCAGCCTTTCTGCTCACCACGTCAACCTGGGAAGCGACCATGAAGCTGGAATAAAAGCCGACACCGAACTGGCCGATCAGGTCGACCGTGTTGTCATCATCACCAGAGGCCTGCTCCAGAAACGCTTCGGTACCGGACTTGGCGATGGTGCCCAGGGTTTCTGCCAGTTCATCCCTGCTCATGCCGATGCCGTTGTCGATGACGCTTAATGTCTTGGCTTTTTTGTCGACCTTGATTTCAATTTTGAAATCCCCGTCGCCATCAATCAGCGCCGGGTCGGTCAACGCTGCATATCGCAGCTTGTCACAGGCGTCAGAAGCGTTGGATGCCAGTTCGCGCAAGAAAATTTCTTTCTGGCTGTACAGCGAGCGGGCGACAATATCGAGAAGCTTGCCGACTTCCGCCTGAAATGTGAATTTTTCCTTGGTCATGCCTGATGTAACTTTCTTTCTTCAATGGGTTTGTTGAGCAGCAAGTGATATGTGCGAATGTGAGACCATACGCAAGGGTAAAAATCTGATTTTTGCACCTCGCGACAACCCCAATTGGCTCCTATATTATTAAGAGATACCGACTTTTCCATAGGAGGCCCCCATGACATCTTCGTTGCGGATTGTCTTTCATGGCATGGATCATTCCGATGCCGTCCACGACCGTATCGTCTCTGAAATTCAAAAACTGGAAAAATTCAATGCCCGCATTACATCAGGCAGAGTCACCGTCGAAGCCCCCCACCATCACAAACGCAAAGGCAGCCTGTATGGCATTGCCATCGTCCTTGATCTTCCCGGAAGCGAACTGGTCGTCAATTCCAGCCGCGCCAACAACCCGGACCACAAGGACATCTACATCGCCATCCGTGATGCATTTGCGACATTGACCCGGCGCGTTACGGAGCTGTCGGATCGTCAACACGCCCACTAGGGAATGATCATGGTCGATGATCGCATCGACAAACAGCGCCGCCGATTGCTTGATGAGATCGAGTCCGAGGTTCGGGCCACGGAAGGCTATACCGGTCGCAATAAACTGTCCGATCAAGTGATGGCGGCAATGGCCAAGGTACCCCGGCACCGGTTTGTGCCACCCGATGTCGCCTATGCGGCCTATGCCAACCGACCGCAACCCATCGGCTTCGGCCAAACCATTTCGCAGCCCTATATGGTGGCCATCATGACCGACTTGCTCGACCTTGGGCCCAACAGCCGGGTGCTTGAAATTGGGTGCGGGTGTGGCTATCAGGCCGCCGTTTTGGCAGAGGTCGCAGGTGCGGTTTATTCGGTAGAGAAGATCGACGGGCTGGCTAAAAGCGCCCGAAAAAGATTAACGGAACTTGGCTATCAGACAGTCCATATAAAAAACGGGGATGGTTACAAGGGATGGTCTGAGGAGGCACCCTTTGATGCGGTCATAGTCACTGCCGCAGCTGCCTGTGTCCCACCTGCACTGGTCAAACAGTTAAAACCGGGCGGACGCATGGTGATTCCAATTGGCATGCCCGCCGCGCCGCAGGTTCTGAAAGTCGGCGAAAAAAATATGGATGGCAAAATTAGTTTCGCTTCCACACTGCATGTCGCATTTGTGCCGCTTGTTAAGAACTAGGACATCATTTTTACGGGAATATTCGAATGTTTTATATCCCCCGTCAGCAACGGCTCGAAATCCCGGCACAACTGGACCGCTTCTTCGGCCGGAATGTCCATTTCCTTGGGACGACAAATTCCGCCTAGGTCTTTGATGACATATTGCGAACAATTACGACAATCACCAAAACTATTGGTTCCGTTTTGCGCAACCAGCGTGGTGACGATCCCTTTCAGACTTTCCAGCAAGCCGGGGGCCTCTCCAAGTTCGGAAACGGCTATGGTAAACTTCTCCATGGGGTCGCGTGTCAGCATTTCATGCGCCGCCGGAGTTAGCTCCAGGCGTTTGGCGCGACCGTCAGAACCACAATTCAGCCGTTTGATCAGGCCCTTTTTTTCGAGCGCAATCAGTGTCTGAGAGACTGTGCCGCGAGTCGATGAGAGAAAATCGGCCAGCGCCCCGGGATTGCGGGATTGTTTTCGTGCCCGGCTAAGGTAGCGCAATACTTCCCACTGAACAGGCTTCATACCTTCTTCGTGCTGGGCGGCCCGGGCCAAGCGCCCCAGGCGCTCAATCTGGGCAACAATTTCTTCCGCGTTATCGGTCATGGTACTCCCCCATAGAGACACAACAAATTTACAGCCAGCCCCCTCATGATGCCGAAAACATCAAGGCCCGCTCATTTCGATTACAAAATGACATGCCGACCTAAAGGCGAATGTGATACTCATCACACTTGTAAAAATAATTGCAAAAGCCAGTTATCCCGGCTTTCTTGTCGACACCTGTTAAAAACGCTGCCGCCCGTTATCGAAGGAACTGACGATGGAAATCTTCTCCGACCCGCAAATCTGGATCAGCCTGTTAACCCTGACGGTGCTGGAAATCGTCCTTGGCATCGATAATCTGATTTTCATTGCCGTCCTTGTTGACCGTCTGGAGCCATCTCAACGCGAACGTGGCCGCCGTCTTGGCATAGGGATGGCGTTGATTACGCGGCTTTTGCTGCTGTCAGCCATTTCCTGGATTGTCGGCCTGACTGAGCCCCTGTTTCACGCTTTCGGCGAGGAAATATCCTGGCGCGACTTGATCTTGATCGGCGGTGGGCTGTTCTTGTTGACCAAGGCAACGCGGGAAATTCATGAGGGCATCGAAGGCGAAGAAGAGGCCGGGCCGAAAAAAGGCCTGCATGCCGGGTTCACAGCGGTGATTATTCAAATTGCGGCGCTGGACGTTATTTTCTCGCTGGATTCCGTGATTACTGCCGTCGGCATGGTCAACGAGCTGACAATTATGGTGATCGCGGTGGTTCTGGCGATGATCGTCATGCTGGCTGCGGCCGGAACGGTATCGGATTTCATCAGCCGTCATCCGACGATCAAGATGCTGGCCTTCAGTTTCCTGTTGCTGATCGGCATGGCGTTGGTCGCCGACGGGGCCGGCTTCTATATACCGAAGGGATACCTGTATGCGGCGATGGGTTTCTCGGTATTCGTCGAGATGCTCAACACGATGGCGCGCAGACCCCGGAAACGAAACGCTTAAGAAACCTGGCGGCGAAAAACGACGGAAAGATTGTTGCTCGGCATGGCATGGGTGCCTTCCAGCACCAGCCCATGCATGGCGGCCTCTTTCGCAACCGCTTCCAGGGTGCGCAGTCCCCATTCGGGATTGCGCCGTCGCAAATCTTCATCAAACGCCAGATTGCCTGCGGCCGTCGGCGTTCCTTCGACCAGATACGGGCCGTACAGGTATAAAACTCCGCCGGTATCCAAGATCCTTGCTGCCCCGGCCAGCAATCCTTTAGTCGTCTGCCACGGAGAGATATGAACCATATTGATGCACACGATGGCATCGGCCGCGGCAATCGGCCACTCCGTCTGTTCGACATCAAGCTGAATGGCCGGGCGCATTCGCCCTGTCGCCGCCCAATTGGCCCAGGCGTTGATTGAATCCGCCGCGCCGTCCGCCAATGTGACTTCGCTGGGCTGCCAGTCGACCCCGCCTAAGTGCTTCACGCACCAGGCCGCATGTCCGCCACTTCCCGACGCTATTTCCAGCACCAGCCCGGAAGACGGCAGCACCTGCTTCAGGACCCGAAGAATGGGTTCGCGGTTGCGCATCATGGCGGGTGGCTGTCGGCGAGCGTCGGTCATACCAAGTGAGTTAATACCCGACGCAGGTGCAAGCAAGGAAAATGCCTGTTTATGACCTGTTGCCAACTGTGTTAGTCAGAACGTCATGATGAAACGATTGAAAGCGCTGCTTGCCGGCGGAGCCGCCGCCAGCAATGAAACCGACGCCGCCGAGAAGCTGCGTCTCGCCACTGCCGCCCTGTTGATGGAGGCCGCCTGCATGGACGGTCACATTGACGATGCCGAGACCGGGACGGTCATCGCCCTGCTGACAAATCATTTCGAGCTGTCGGTCGAGGAAGCAACAGAGCTTGCCGAAGCCGGACGCCAAACCGTATCGGAGTCAAACGAGCTCTACGGATTCACCCGCACCATCAAGGATAACTTCGACCACAACCAACGGATTCAGATGATTGAGATGCTATGGCGGGTGGTTTATGCCGACGGCCAACTGCATGATTATGAAGCTAATCTTCTACGTCGCGTTACCGGCCTGATTTACGTGTCCGACCGTGACAGCGGCTCTGCCCGAAAAAGGGTGCTCGAACAACTTGACTTGAGCCCGTCGAACGTTCCATAAACCCTCTTTCCAATGCTCTTAAGCGTACATACGCGGAGATATTTATGACTTACCTTGTCATCGAAAACTGTATCAAGTGCAAATATCAGGATTGCGTCGAGGTGTGCCCCGTCGACTGTTTTTATGAGGGTGAAAACATGCTCGTCATTCATCCCGATGAATGCATCGACTGTGGTGTCTGTGAACCGGAATGCCCGGCCGAGGCCATTATCCCCGATACCGAGCCCGATACCGACAAATGGCTGAGCCTGAATACCGAGTATGCGGCCAAATGGCCGAACATCACGCGCAAGAAAGACAGCCCGGCCGACGCCAAGGATTGGGATGGCAAGCCCAATAAATTGGAGCAACTGAGCCCGAATCCCGGTCAAGGCGACTAAACAGTGCCTTGAACACCCCCAAAGGGGTGTTTTTACCCTTAAAAATGTGATATACTCCCGTATCCGGCCAAGGAAACGAGGTCGGTTTTTGTTGTCCGGGCACTAAAGTCCGGCTTTTTTTACGAAATAAGTGGAAGAAACATGGCTAAAGCGAAGAAAGATTTAATGTGCGGCCCGGGCGATTTCGTCGTCTATCCGACCCATGGTGTCGGCAAGGTCGTCGATATCGAAACCCGGGAAATTGCCGGACAAAAATTGCGCCTGTTTGTCGTTTCTTTCGACCACGAACGGATGACGCTGCGCGTCCCGACCGCCAAGGCCGAAGTTGCCGGTCTGCGCCGGCTTTCCAGCCGCAAGGTCATGGAAACGGCACTGACGACCCTGAAGGGCCGGGCCCGGGTCAAACGCACCATGTGGAGCCGTCGCGCCCAGGAATATGAAGCCAAAATCAATTCCGGCGACCCGGTTCTGATTTCAGAAGTCGTGCGCGACCTGCACCGCAACACCGGCCAGCCCGACCAGTCGTTCAGTGAACGCCAGATTTACGAAAAAGCCATTGATCGCTTGGCCTGCGAAGTCGCCGCCGTCGACAAGTCCGACAAGGAAAAGGCGATGGTCAAACTGGAGACCTTGCTGAGCGCCGAAAAACCTGAAAAACCCGAGAAGACAGAACAATCTGAAGAGGTCGCCAAGCCTGAAGAAAAAGCGAAAGCCGAACCGAAGGTAATAGAAGAGAATAAGCCTGCGCAAAAGGCCACGAGCAAGGCTGCAAAGCCGAAAACGGCTGCGAAAAAGCCCGCGGCGAAAGCCAAGCCAGCCGCCAAACCTGCGAAAAAGGCTGTAAAAAAGCCGGCGACGGCAGCTAAGGCAAAGCCAAAAGCCAAGAAATAAAGCCGACTATTCGGCGACGATGCGAACTACGTCTCCTGGGTTGAGGGGAGTCGAGCGGCTTTTGCCGTTCAGCAACTCGAACCATTCCACGGCGAATGTTTCTATCGGCATGCGGGCGCTGATGCTTTCCACCGTATCGCCCGGCTTTACCGTCCTTAAGCGAATTCGAAGCGGCTTGATTGCTTCCCTCTCGGCGCGTGTCATCTTACGAAAGCTATAGGTCGTGCGCCGCAAGTCCGTCGACATAGAAGCGGCCATTTTCGGCGGCGTCAGGAACAGCAACTGATAGGCGCGTTCGTTATCTTCGCGGATAACGACCAACCTGGCATCCCGGGACTGGCCGTTTTTTGTGACCCGGGTATTGCCAGTCGCCGCATCCATCCCGTTTACATCCAAAGTTTCGATGCCGCTGAACCGTGTCCCGTCAATGCGAATGGCGGCGAGGTATTTCGACACGTCCCCGGCCTTCAGGAAGGTGTCTGCATTGGCCATGGTGAAAATGATTTCCACACCATCGTTATTGCGCGCAAGAAGCTGGGTTGAACTGTTGAGCATGGTGAAACCGGACGGCACTTCAAACCGAATACCCAGGTCAGGGTGCTCGAACACCCGGCCCTTGCGGATGCCTTGCTTCGGGTCATCGCCGAACAGCAGACCATCGATCATGTCGTCATAGGCCCGCGCGCCCTGCTTGTTACCACTGGCCTGAACCATAGCGACCTGTTGTTTGGCGGCAGTGATGCGTTCGGACGTCAATGGGTGGGTCGACATGATGCTGTGCTGTTCGCCCCCGTCGCGGCCTTCCATTGTCGCCATCAGGCGGGTATGGGCCTGAAGCTTATGAAAGAACCCGGTCATGGCATTGGTGTCGTAACCGGCACGCGCCAGATAGCGCACCCCCAGCATGTCGGATTCCAGTTCCTGTTCACGGGAATAACTTTGCAGCGCCGCCTGCGCCCCGAAAGATGCCAGCGTCCCCGTTCCCGTTGGCGCACCGAGCGCGCTGCCGATAACGCCCAGCACCTGCAAGCCGATGTTAGTAGCCATGGTGGCGCTGTATCGCTGGGCCGTGTGGCGGGCCGTGACATGACCGATTTCATGGGCCAGGACACCCGCCATTTCGGCCTCGCTGGCAACCAGGGCCAACAGACCGCGCGTGATATACACATAACCGCCAGGCAGGGCGAAGGCGTTGACTTTTTCGTCGTTTAGAACAGTGAAGGTGTAACTCAGGTCCGGCAGTTCGGCATATCGTGACAGCTTTGCCCCGACAATGGCGACGTACGCGCCCAGTTCGTCTTCGTCGTACACACCACCGAACTGCTTGACGATTTTGACATGCTCAAGCCGCCCGACTTCCTTTTCCTTCTCCGGCGACATAAACGCGGTGAAGCTCTGTTTTCCAGTCGCGGGATTGACCGTACACGCCCCCAGCACCCCCGGCAGGGAAAGCAGCACCATTGCAACAAGACAGCGTTTCAGGTTCGCTCGAAGACCCGTCATCAATCCAACACCTCTATCTGTTCCGGATGGCTGGCTTCAATCATAGGGCCGTTAAATTTTTTCAGCCAGCCACGAACGCGTATTCTCTTGTTTTTCAGAGCCAAAAGATCGAACCCCGATTTTTTAAACAGTTTCATCGCCCGCTTGTCGATGGAAACGGTGAAGTCTTCACGCCAGTCGGCACCGAAGTTCAGATACGTGCGCCCCTTCACCGTCGCCGCATCAAGCACCACCCCCTCGACTAGGTAAAACCCGCCAATCAGGCCAGGAGTCTCGACAACGGGGCGAATCGCATACGCCGTAAGTGCCCACATGCCCCGCCGGGCGGCCCGTGCGGCAGCCTCGGCTTTCAGCATTTCAGGGGCTAATGAACGATTGTCCGGAAAGCTGTAAACCCGGGCCATGCCGTCATTCAACATTGTGCCCTGCACCCAGGTTTCACCATCCACATACAGGTGTGCCAAAAGTCTGCCGTAACGGTCCATGCGCCTGCCGCCGAAGCGCAGCTCGACCACATGGCCCAGTGTCAGTCTTTCCAGCGCCGCCTTTGCTTCGTCAGCAAGGGGCCATTTTTTAAAGCCGTCACGACCCAGCGGCAGCTTTGGTGCCTGGATGCCGACAAGACGCACCTGATTGGCGCCGAACACAGGCGTTCCCAGCATCACCGTGTCGCCATCGACAACCTGTACGACCCGCGCCACGCCGCCCACATCAAGCGCTGACGCGCCTGAGACAAGCGTCAGAAACAGAACGGCTGTGAGGAAACTAGACTTCAATGATTTCAAAATCATGGGTGATATCGGCCGTCTTGCCGATCATGACCGAGGCTGAACAATATTTTCCCACCGACAATTCAATGGCGCGCTCGACCGCAGTCGGTTTCAGGCCGCCGCCCTTGACGATGTAATGGACATGAAGCTTGGTCATCACCTTCGGGGTCTCGTCTGCCCGCTGGGCCGTCAACTCGACAGTGCAATCAACGACATCGGCGCGACCCTTTTTCAGAATATCGATGACATCGATGGAGCTGCATCCTCCCATTCCCAGCAACAACATTTCCATCGGGCGGATGCCCAGGTCTTTTCCGCCCACAGCAAGAGAGCCATCCATGACGACACTGTGGCCGCTGCCCGAACTGCCGACGAACATCATACCGTCGACCCACTTGACCGTTGCTTCCATGTCTGTGCTCCCAAGAATATCGTGACTGTAATTTTTACCACCGAGGGCGGGCCCATGCACTTATAATGTCAGGGTTATGGACGCCACACACACGCCTTCGGACCTGTACCCTGCCAGCAACTCCTTTGCCAGCGGCATGCTGGATGTCGGTGACGGCCACAAAATTTACTGGGAACAGTCCGGCAACCCCGAAGGTCCGGCAGTCGTGTTCCTGCACGGTGGGCCGGGGGCAGGGTGTTGGTCTCATCACCGACGCTATTTCGACCCTGAGCACTATCACGCCATCCTGTTCGATCAACGTGGCTGTGGCAACAGTACGCCGCACGGCAGAATCGAAAACAACACCACCGATCATCTAATCGCAGATATGGAACAACTGCGGGAGCATCTGGGCGTCGATGAATGGTTTTTATTTGGCGGGTCCTGGGGTTCGACGTTGGCGTTAGCTTACGGCGTTCATCATCCAGACCGCTGCTTAGGATTCGTTCTGCGCGGTATTTTTCTGGGGACGCCTGATGAACTGGACTGGTTTATGTTTGGTATCGCCACCGTGTTTCCCGAAGCCCACCGCACATTCACCGGTTTCCTGCCCGAAGACGAGCGCGACGACCTGTTTAATGCCTACTATCGCCGACTGATGGACCCGGATGAAGCTGTTCACCTGCCCGCCGCAGGTGCATGGACCCGTTACGAGACGTCGTGTTCGGTTTTCAAGCCCGACCCGCCCGCCCCGCCCGGAAAAGGCACCCCTCATTCCATGGCCATGGCCCGGCTGGAGGCTCATTATTTCAAGCACGACATGTTCCTGGGCAACACCGACATTATCGGCAACCTGCATCGGTTGGCCGACAAGCCGACGGTGGTCGTTCAAGGGCGCTACGACATGATTTGTCCCATTCGCACTGCCGACAGGCTGGTCCGCGCCTGGCCCAGTGAGGCCGACATCCGCTACTACATCATCGATGACGCCGGTCATGCGGCCAACGAACCAGGGATTCAGGCCATGCTTGTAAATGCCATGAACGATTTCAGAAGCCTTTAAATTTTTGAAGGCTTGCCCTAGAATGCCGCCAACACCAAACACCATATAACGATACCAGGGAACACGCCGTTGTCGATGATCACCAGAACATTACTCGCTGTCAGCATTTTCGCCGTAACGGCGTTTGTCGCTATTGATGATGCGCGGGCCGATGATCCGTCATTCATTGCCGTCGGTGCTGGCGCATATGACTGGAACCGGCAAAAGGAAGAAGGCGCGGAATTCAGGCTGGAATATCGCTCAGGTGATAAATACTGGGAGCTAAAGCCGATGCTCGCGCTGGCCGGAACATCCACCGGTCAAGGTTTTATCGGGGCCGGTGTGTTGATGGATATTTATTTCGGTCGTCGCTTTGTCGTTACCCCCAGTTTTGCGCCGCACTTGTATTTCGGCGGCAACGACGATCTGGACCTGGATTATCCGCTGGAATTCCGGTCACAACTGGAAGCCGCCTATCGCTTCGATGATCGCTCTCGCATAGGCATCGCTGTGTCGCATTATTCCAACGCCAGCCTGGGCGACACCAATCCGGGCACCGAATCGGCGATGCTGTATTACGCCGTTCCCATCGACAAAATTTTCGGCAACTGATACCTAGCTCCTAGGCGCCCGTAGCTCAGTCGGATAGAGCACCAGATTCCTAATCTGGGGGTCACAGGTTCGAATCCTGTCGGGCGCACCATTTCATTAGGCGATTCAGGGTTTTCTGAACTCTTTCAACCGGTTGATCAGGCCGTTGGTCGATGGATCGTGGTTATCGACAGGCACATCACCGTCAAGATCGGCGAGCATCTCGCCAGCCAGTTTTTTGCCCAGTTCAACCCCCCATTGATCGAAGGAGTTAATGTTCCAGATGATGCCTTGAACGAATGCCTTGTGTTCGTAAAGCGCGACCAGCGCCCCCATGGTGAACGGATCAAGACGGCGGAACAGCAGTGTATTGGTCGGCCGGTTCCCGGGTAACACCCTGTGCGGCAATAGCGCCTCAATTTCATCGGCATCAATACCCCGGTCCTGCAATCCGGTCCTGATGTCGTTTTCCGTGTTGCCCATCATCAGCGCTTCCGTCTGGGCCAAAAAATTTGCCAGCAAGACGTTGTGATGATCGCCCATTGGTGTGTGAGGATCGGCGGCGGCCATAAAATCGGCAGGGACAAAATCCAGCCCCTGATGCAATTTTTGCAGAAGGGAATGCTGACAGTTGGTGCCGGGCTTGCCCCAGATCACCGGCGCCGTATCATAATCAACCGTATTGCCATCCCGGTCGACCGCCTTGCCATGGCTTTCCATATCGATTTGCTGAAGGTAGGCCGGCAGCCGGTTCAGGCGATGGTCATAGGGAAACACCGCATGCGCCTTGATACCGAAGAAATTGATGTACCAGATACCCAGCATGGCCAGGATGACCGGCATGTTCTGGTTTAAGGGTGCCGACTGAAAATGATCGTCCATGGAGCGTGCGCCGGCCAGCAATTCTTCGAACCGGTCCATGCCGACAGCCAGCGTGATCGGCAATCCAACGGACGACCATAAGGAAAACCGCCCCCCGACCCAGTCCCACATCTCGAAAATATTTTCCCGCGGGATACCAAATTCGATGGCCCGGTCGACATCGGCCGTGGTTGCAACGAAGTGCTTTTCAATCATTTCGGCACCACCACTTTGCTGCA
This sequence comes from Rhodospirillaceae bacterium, assembly GCA_018671895.1. Taxonomy (GTDB): domain Bacteria; phylum Pseudomonadota; class Alphaproteobacteria; order Rhodospirillales; family JABHCV01; genus JABHGV01. The sequence continues at coordinate 27,101 of JABHGV010000020.1, forward strand.
TCATCCAGTCGCGCGCCGTGCTGGCATTCAGGCTGGTCTCCCCGGTCGTAAATGTTTTTGATGAAACAATGAACAAGGTGCTTTGCCAAGGCACCTTGGCCAGGGCATCGCCAATCATCCCGCCATCTGCGGTCGAAACATAATGAAGCTTTAAAGAGCTATCGGCATAAGGGCCAAGCGCCTTGGTCACCATGCGCGGCCCCAGGCTTGAACCTCCAATTCCGATGCAAACGATATCGGTGATCCGCTTGCCCGTTACACCGGTCCACGAGCCATTGCGAACCGCATCGGAGAAATCACGCATGTGCGTCTTTACCGAGTCAATCCCGGCCATCACGTCGGTGTCATCGATGATCAGCGATTTGTCGGTTTCCCGCCTGAGCGCGGTGTGAAGGGCGCGGCGGTTTTCGGTCACATTGACCACGTCGCCGGCAAACATACGCTCGCGCCATGCCTCGACATCCGTCTCGGTGGCAAGATCGAGCAGTCGATTGATGGTTTCTTCATCAATAAGATTTTTTGAATAATCAAGGAAAACGCCGCAGGCTTCGGTTGAGAACCGCTCGAAGCGGTCGGTGTCGGCGGCGAACAGATCACGTATCCGCCATTGGGCGGCACCACGTTGATGCTTTTGAAGGTTCTTCCAGGCCGGTAATTCTGTCAGCGTTGACAAGCCGTATTTCCTTATTGTTTTCAAGCCTTCACACTCGATTAGCACAAACCGGAGCACCCTGTCTTGGGCGATCTGGAGAGATTACTGAAACAACGTTTAATCGTTATTTATTAATGATCTGCAAATTTTCCCGCCGAATCCTGTTTGAATATATTCTGTGCCTATATTTGATCTCGATTCCTGACATCAGTCGTGACACAATCCGCGCTGCCTCAGGGATATTTCAAGGACTTCCACAATGAATACATCACATATCTTCCGCACTTTCGCTGCCGCTAGCGCTTTGCTTGTCGGCGCAACATTTTCCGCCACCGCCGAGGATGTCACCCTGTCCCACAAAGGACTGACCCTGAGTGCCAACCTTGATCTAGCCGACGGAAAAGCGCTGGGCGATGGTATTGTTCTGATCACCCATGGCACCCTGGCTCACAACAAGATGGAAATCATTGTTGCCCTGCAGGAACTGCTCAAGGAGCGTGAACTTAGCTCCCTGGCCATTCAGCTCAGCTTTTCCCAGGATAATCGTCGGGGCAACTTTGACTGCAAGACCGACATTCGTCACAAGCACACCGATGCGGTCGATGAAATCGCCCTCTGGGTCGATTGGCTGAAAAGCAAGGGTGTCGGTGACATCGTGCTCAGCGGCCATTCCCGTGGCGGCAATCAGACGGCCTGGTTTATGGCCGAGCGCGATGACGACAAAATCAAGGGGGCGGCGCTGATCGCGCCATCCGTCTGGTCATACGACGAATCGAAGACAGCCTATAAATCCCGATACAAAGTCGATCTGGAACCCCTGCTTGGAAAGATGCAAGGGCTGATCAAGGCCGGAAAGGGCGACAGCATCGTCAAGGGCGTCAATGTTATCTATTGCGCCGATGCATCTGTTACGCCCGATAGCTTCATCAGCTACTATGACAACAATCCGCTGCGCAATTCGCCCACAGCACTAAAGAAGGTTAAAAAGCCAGTGCTGGTCATATCCGGGTCCGAAGACACCGTCGTCAAAGGTCTACCCAAGGCAATCGGCAAAATGGGGGCCGATAATATCAGCGTCGCCGACGTCGATGGCGCCGATCACTTTTTCCAGGATCTGTATGGTGAGGATGTCGCCGACTTGATCGCCGAGTTTATTGAGACGCTGAAGTAACCTAGCCGAACTTCGCGATCATCACGCCGAGCAGGGCCAACAGCCCAAGCCCGACACCGCCGACGCTGAGCAGCAACAGCAACATGCTGCGCTTTTTCTTCTTCTTTTTCTTCTTTTTCTTTCCGGCGGCTTTCTTGCCCGATTTCTTGGCCGGGGCCTTTTTCTTTACCGCTTCTTCTTCGCCCTTTTTTTCCTTGTAGATAATTTTTGAGGCCGACTGGTCCGAATCCGGATCGTATCTTTCTTCAATGACACGTACCGCCATGTGGTGCGGACTGGCGATCAGCATGCGGCCTTGATGGATCGCCATATTCTTGTCGTCATGGACAGAATCCAGCATCCAGTTCCCGTTCTTGAACGAATAAATCTCGAATGAAATGTCAGAAGCCACGCGCATGCCCCCTCGTGTTGCCCGTCTTCGGACAGGCAACCCAGAGGCCGCGAAGGCCTGTTACTGACAATTCTAAAATCATGCGTCTTTAACTTTGTAGTTCGCGGCACCCAGCAGGAACCTGTCAGCGCCATCATCGGCAAGACAAGGCATGATGACGCTACGATATAAAATGGTCTCGCCAGCGGCATTGACGAATTCGCTGCCAAGGGTAATCGGTATCCGTTTCATCTGGACGCGTTCATAATAGTGCACAGCCTGTCCAAGCAATGTGTTTTCAGGGACGTTAGAAACCGACTGACCGACAAGATCACACGAACCTTCGGCGCTGTAATCGGTACCAATACGTTCGAAAATCGGCTCTTGGCCATTGTTCATATCCAGCACCCAGATTGCCGTTTCAATATCGCCTACGTCCTGGATCAGAACCGAGCTGAGCGTCGGCACCGGATCGCTTTTCTGGGCTGCACGCCAGAGCATCAGAAAGCGATGCGCCATGCGTCGTTCCATTCCCTGCGGTTGGTCTTGCATCGGCTTTACATTCCTTTGTTTATGTCGTCATCGATAATGGTGAGTCGATTTTACGCCATAATGAAATATCGATAACACCAAAATATTTAGAGTGTCCTAACGAAAAACACCCGCCAAGGCTAGCCCGACGGGTGTAATTCATGCCGTTTTAGTGCGGCGACTGTCTCTGGATTAAATCACCTTGCGCAATTCGACAACGAAGTTGTCCATTTCATTGCCCAGGACTTCACCCTGTTGCGACAGTTCACCGGCCGCAGACAGAACTTCACCAGCGGCCTGACCGGTTTCACCGGCTGCCGTTGTTACCTGGGTTATATTGGTGGTCACTTCGGACGTACCGGCCGATGCCTGTTCCACGTTACGGGCGATTTCCTGTGTCGCAGAGCCCTGCTCTTCGACCGCAGCCGCGATGGCGGTGGAAATCTCGTTAATCTCGCCAATGGTGCTGGTGATGCCCTGAATGGCGTCAACCGCATCCTTGGTTGCGGTCTGAATACCGCCGATCTGGGTGCCGATTTCCTCGGTCGCCTTGGCGGTCTGGTTGGCCAGGTTTTTAACTTCCGAAGCAACAACCGCGAAGCCCTTACCGGCATCACCGGCACGGGCCGCCTCAATGGTTGCGTTCAAAGCCAGCAGGTTGGTCTGCTCGGCAATATCGGAAATCAGTTCAACAACCTCGCCGATTTTTTGTGCTGCTACGGCCAGACCCTGGACCTGCTCGTTACTGCGTTCGGCTTCTGTCGCTGCGTTGGATGCGATTTGGTTGGACTGGTTAACCTGACGGTTGATCTCGCTAATCGACGAAGACAGCTCTTCAGCGGCTGATGCAACCGTCTGCACATTGGTCGAGGCTTCTTCGGCCGCAGCCGCCACAGACGTTGCCTGTTCCGACGTTGCACCCGCAGTGCTTTCCATGGACTGAGCCGTCGATTGCAATTCCGTCGCCGCAGAGGCCACAGTTTCAACGACAGTCTTCATGTTCCTTTCGAAGTCATCGGCAACCTTGGTGAAATCGACAACCTTGTCCGACATAACCTGGGTGGCTGCGTTAATGGTGCGACTGGCGTTTAGGAAACTGCCGGTCATGCCTTTTTCGGCGATGCGACGGTAGTATTTGTTGTCTCGCACATATTCCAGACACGCCGCCGATTCCCGAACATACGCATCGGAACGGTCAATCAACCGGTTGATGGCATGAAGCAATTCTCCGGCGGTACCGCTTTCGGTGATGTTGAGAACGCGCGATTCGAAATCTCCATTGGCGACTGCTTCACAAACAACCAGCGCCTTTTGAATGGCCGCGTCATTGTTACTACCACTTCCGAACATATCTTGTTTTCCTTTTCCCCTGAGGCCCCGATAGAGCCTGAAATTATTACGTTTCGGCTCGACCGCTTACATCAGGCCAGCGATGAACTCGTCGTATTCCATGTTGTTTTCAGCCAATAGGTCGACAACCATCTTGAAACCGGCCTCCATGCCATCCTTGGCGTTAGCGTGTTTTTGTTCTTCGGCCAGCAGATTTTTGTACAGCGGGATAATGGTATTATCCAAAATCTGGCGGTCAGGAACCCGGCGATTGGAATGGTACCCAACGACATTGCCGCTGGCATCGCGGCTTGGCGTCACATGCGCCAGCACCCAGTAATGATCGCCGTTGGCCGAACGGTTAACCACATAGGCAAAAATCTCTTTACCGTCTTCAATGGTGTCCCACAGCAACTTGAAGATGCAGCGTGGCATATCGGGGTTGCGAATTTTGGAATGGGGCTCACCCAGACATTCAGATTCCGTGTAATCCGCCAGCTTAAGAAAAACGTCGTTAACGTAGGTCATGCGACCTTTTAAATCCGTTTTCGAAACGATGATTTCATCATTCTCGAAAGTTCTCTCTACACCTGTCAGGCTCTTGTCTTGTGCCATGGGTCTCTCCCCTTCATAGTTTGTTTCATTCGCACGAGCTTTACTCGCGTCCATACTCCGCAGCACGCACTTTAATGTAGAGCTTGCCGCTATAACTGATCAATTTGGTGGGACAATCTAACCGATTGAATTCACAAGGTCAATCCGTTGTGTTGTCGAAATAAGGTCTTAAATTCTCCTGGCTTTTTCACGAACGAAGTGTGCCGCCAGTGGCTTTTTCGACAGCAGCAACAATGTTTGATGATACCGCTTCGATTTCTGCATCGGTCAAAGTCTGATCCGTCGGCTGCAGGGTGACACTAACGGCCAGAGATTTTTTGCCATCGCCTAGATTTCCGCCTGCGAATACATCAAAGACATTAACGTCCCTGATCAGTGTCTTGTCAGCAGACATGGCGGCGGCGATCACGGCGCTGGCGCTAATAGCTTCATCAACGACAAAGGCGAAATCGCGGCCAACCGGATGGAACGCTGGCAATTCAACCAGTTTTCGGGTCGACCCCTTTTTGGCCTTCGGTTTCGGCAGATTATCCAGATAGACCTCGAAAGCGGCAACCGGTCCGTCGACGTCCATCTTGGCCAACACACCGGGATGAACTTCACCGAATCGGGCGAGTAGATTCTTCGGCCCCAATTGCAGGCAACCTGACCGTCCCGGGTGATACCAGGGTGCAGATTCTGCCACCACCTGCAGCTTTTCAACCGGCACCCCTGCCGCCGAAAGCGCGGCCAGGGCATCGGCCTTGGCATCGAAAACATCGACAGGTCGCGGCGGCATCGACCAATTGCGCCGACCGCTTTTACCGGATCGAATACCGCAGGCCGCCATCATCTGGCCAGCAGGCGTGTCGTCGGAAAACTGCGGTCCGATTTCGAACAACGGCGACGAATCCATTCCCTTGTCGGCATTGCGTCCGGCCGCAGCAATCAAATTAGGCAGGGCCGACGGGCGCATGGAGTCCAGATCGGAACTGATCGGGTTAACCAGCTTTAGCTCATCAGCGCCACCGCCGAACAAGACCGCCTGATCGCTGGGCAGGAATGACAAGGTCACCGCTTCGGTCAAGCCTCGCCCGGCCAGCGCACGCCTGACGTCGGAACGGCGCCGTTGTTCTGGCGACAGCGCCGGTTCCGGCAAGTCACTGAGGCGCGGCATCGGCGTCATCGGCAGTTTGTCGTAGCCGTGAACGCGAACTACTTCTTCGACCAGACAGGCCTCGCCGACAATGTCATTACGCCATGTCGGCACAGAAACGGTCATTTGGGTATCGGTGCCGTCCTGGGTGAAGCCGAGGACATCGAGAATGCGTTTCATTTCAGCCAGTTCGACCTCGACCCCGGCCAGCTCTTTGACCCGGGCGGGACGAAAATCAACGGTTTGGGAATCTGGCGACGGGCTTTCGGCAACAACGATGTCGGAGGCCTCGCCACCACAGATATCGAGAATCAATCGGGTGGCTATTTCCATGCCTGGCTCAAGGAATGCGGAATCAATGCCGCGTTCAAACCGGAAGCGAGCGTCTGATTGCAGGTTCAGCTTGCGCCCGGTCGCCGCCGTGCGGATCGGATCGAACAGGGCCGATTCAACAAACACGTTGACGGTGTCTTCGGTACAACCCGATGCCTCGCCGCCCATCACCCCGGCCATGGCTTCGGCGACCGTATCGTCGGCGATAACGGTCATTTCGCTGTCCAGTTCGTATTCCTTGCCGTCCAGGGCCAGCAATTTTTCGCCGTCCTTGGCCATACGGGCGCGAATGTCGCCGTTGACTTTGTCGGCATCGAAAACATGCAGCGGGCGGCAATGTTCGATGGTCATCAGGTTGGTAATATCGACGAGCGCCGAGATCGGGCGCAGGCCAATGGCCAGCAATTTGTCGGCCAGCCATTTCGGACTTTCGACATTGTTGACGCCACGAATGGTGCGCCCGACGAAGGCTGTGCAGGCGTCTATGTGATCGGCATCGAAATCCAGATGCACCTTGATCGGACTTTCGAAGCTACCCTTCACAGGGGTCGCATCCAACGGCTTTAAGGTGCCAATCCCACTGGCCGCCAGATCGCGCGCGATGCCGCGCACCCCGAGGCAATCGCCCCGGTTCGGCGTGATGGCGATGTCGATCACCGGGTCGTCCAACCCTAAGACCTCGACAGCCGGCGCACCAAGGGGTGCATCATCAGATAATTCGATAATGCCGTCGTGTTCGTCCGACAAGCCCATTTCGCGTTCCGACAGCAACATACCGTTGCTTTCGACGCCTCTGATTTTGGCTTTCTTCAGCTTGATACCGGTACCGGGAATAGACGAGCCGCTGGCGGCGAATACGCCCTTCATACCGGCACGCGCGTTCGGTGCACCGCAGACAACCTCGACTGTTTCGCTTCCGGTATCGACGGTGCAGACCTGTAACTTGTCGGCATCGGGGTGTTTTTCGGCGCCGAGCACCGAAGCAACGACAAAGCCTTCCAGGCCTTTCGAGCGTTCGATGACTTCTTCGATCTCGAGACCCAGCATGGTCATGCGTTCGCACAGTGCATCCAGCGTCGCGTCGGTATCGAGATGTTCTTTCAGCCAACCCAACGTGATTTTCATCGGCTTAGCCCCCCGACCATGCCCGGGACTTCCAGCGACTTGAACCCGTAATGGCGCAGCCAGCGCAGGTCAGACTCAAAAAATGTTCTCAAATCCGGGATGCCGTATTTCAGCATGGCGATGCGTTCGACCCCCATACCGAAGGCGAAGCCCTGATACTTGGTTGAATCAATGCCGCAATTTTCCAGCACCCGCGGATTGACCATGCCGGAACCCAGAATTTCCAGCCAGTCATCACCGGCACCAATGCGCAACTCGCCATCTTTTTTGGTGCAGCCAATATCAACTTCAGCCGACGGTTCGGTAAACGGGAAATAGCTGGGACGGAAGCGGACCGGCAGGTCGTCCATATCGAACATGGTCCGACAGAAATCAATTAGGCAGCCCTTCAGGTGGCCCATGTTGATGGTCTCGTCAACGACCAGACCTTCGATTTGGTGAAACATCGGCGAATGGGTGGCGTCGTAGTCACACCGATAGGTACGGCCCGGAACGATAATGCGGATCGGCGGCTTGGTGTCCTGCATGGTGTGGATTTGCACCGGCGAGGTGTGAGTGCGCAACAGCTTGCGGTGGCCATCCGTCTCGCCGGGCAGATAAAAGGTGTCGTGTTCCTGTCGGGCCGGATGTTCGGGCGGAATATTCAGCGCGGTGAAGTTATACCAGTCTTCTTCGATATCGGGGCCTTCGGCAACGGTGAACCCCATTTCGCAGAAGATCGCGGTCATTTCGTCGATGACCTGACTGATCGGATGAATGGAGCCTTCGGTTTCCGGGCGAGCTGGTAGGCTGACATCGACTTTCTCGGCCATCAGCCGGGCATCCAGCTCAGCCGTGCTCAGGTCCGCCTTGCGGGCCTCGATGGCATCAGAAATTTCCGACTTCAGGGCATTAATGGTCTGTCCGGCTTCGCGGCGGTCCTCGGGGTCCATGGCACCCAGACCCTTCATTGCCTGAGTAATGGCACCCTTTTTACCCAGCGCCGATACGCGCACGCCATCCAGCGCATCCAGCGTGTCGGCTGCGGCGATGGCCTGGGTCAGGTCGCCTCGAAGTTTGTCGATATCGTCCATGTTTGGTCCGTCAAATAATCTGTGAACTGAATTAAGCACGAAAAAGGGAGCAAAGCTAACAGCCTTGCTCCCCGTATTCTTTAATTCCCGAAAACTTCAGGTATTCAGGACTTGGCGAGCGCCGTTGTGGCTTCGTCGGCCAGGGCCTTAAAGGCCTCGGGCTCGCTAATCGCCAGTTCGGACAAAACCTTACGGTCCAGTTCGATGCCGGCCTTACCGAGCCCGTTCATAAAGCGGGAATAGGTCAGGCCGTGCTGGCGCGCACCGGCGTTGATGCGCTGAATCCACAGGCTGCGAAAATTCCGCTTTTTGGCGCGGCGATCGCGATAGGCGTATTGCAGGCCCTTCTCGACGCGTTCAATCGCGACGCGGAAACTGCTCTTGGAACGACCGCGGTAACCGCTGGCCATATCCAAAACTTTTTTGTGACGTGCGTGCGACGAAGCGCCGCCTTTAACTCGTGCCATTGTTCCGGTCCTCTACTACTTGGCGTTCGGCATATAGGATTTGACGATGCGGGCGTCAGAAGCACACAGGATCATGGTGCCACGCGCTTTACGCTTCATCTTTTGGGGACGTTTGCTCATGCCGTGTTGCTTCAAGGCAACGTTCGCCCGTACTTTGCCGGTGCCGGTCAGGCGAAAGCGCTTTTTGGCGCTGGACTTGGTCTTCAACTTGGGCATTTTACATTCCTTACATGATCGAAAATGTATTTTGAGCAGCTGGGCATGCCCTGCCGGACCGCTCGCGAAGCGCGGGTTATAGCGCTCAAACAGGGCTATTGCAAGCATTAGCCCTGTTTATTTATTAATGCCCCTCAATCGCCGGGCGGGGCTCCTCGCCCCTTGGCTTTCGCCGAACAATCGGCGGCCCGCAGTCGCGGGCTTGGAAGAATATGATTCTTGTAGAAATTTAAGCGTCGGAAGGAGCTTCATTCTCATCCGTCATTCCCGCAGGCTGAGAATCCAGCTCTTCGTCAAGCATCTCTAGACCCCCGCCTACGCGGGGGTGACGGGGATAAATATGGCTCCTGATGACTTTTATGGTCTGGCTTCCAGAATCCGCGCCACGCAGTGCGCTAAACATGCTCCCGCCCACCAAGATGAGGGGCAAAAACAAAGCCCGCAAATGCGGGCTTTGTTTAAACAAGAACGAAGTAAGTGCTTCGTGCTTACTTCGGCGCCACGATCATGATCATCAGGCGGCCTTCCATACGCGGGAATTGCTCGACCTTGACCCGGTCTTCCAGTTCCGCACGGATACGGTTCAGCACGTCCATGCCGAGCTCCTGATGGGCCATTTCACGGCCGCGGAAGCGAATGGTGAATTTGACCTTGTCTTCGTGGTCCAGGAAGCGCCGGGCGTTGCGCATCTTGACTTCATAGTCGTGCACATCAATGCCGGGGCGCATCTTGATCTCTTTGACCTCGATGACTTTTTGTTTCTTGCGGGCCTCGTTGCGCTTTTTCTGTTCCTCGTACTTGTACTTGCCGTAATCGAGGACTTTGCACACGGGCGGTTCGGCATTGGGCGACACCTCGACCAGATCAAGGCCGGCCTCGAATGCCAGTTCAATACCTTCTGCAACGGAAATTACGCCGACCATTTCTCCGTCGGCTCCGACGACGCGCACACTTTCGGCGTCGATCATATCGTTAACACGCGGACCCTTGCGGACCGGCGGCTGGTTCATCGGACGTCTCGCTATTGTAATAGCTCCTCTATGGTTACGGGCCCGGCTTCTGGTGTGGTCCGGACGCTTCGTCGGCAAGTCTAGCGACTGCGTCACCGAGCGCAAGAATTTCCTGATCCTTGCCGCCAAGGCGACGCATGGCCACCGTGCTTTCTTCGGCCTCGCGGCCACCAACAACAAGGATCACCGGTACGTGAGCATGGGAGTGTTCGCGAACCTTGTAATTGATCTTTTCATTGCGCAGATCAAGCGCTGCGGTCAATCCGGCGGCATCCAGGGCTTGCTTGACCTGGGCTGCGTATTCATCGGCCGCTTCGGTAATGGTGGCGACGACGACCTGTACAGGGGCCAGCCACAGCGGGAAGCGCCCGGCGTAATGTTCGATCAAAATACCGATAAAGCGCTCGAACGAGCCCAGAATGGCCCGGTGCAACATCACCGGGCGGTGTTTTGCGCCATCTTCGGCGATATAACTGGCGTCCAGTCTTTCGGGCAGAACGAAATCGACCTGTAAGGTGCCGCATTGCCATTCGCGGCCGATGGTGTCGCGCAGCACGAATTCCAGTTTCGGACCATAGAACGCGCCCTCGCCGGGGTTCAGCGTCCACTCCAGACCTGTTTCTTCAAGTGCCTCTTTAAGGGCGTCTTCGGATTTGTCCCAGACGTCATCGGCCCCGGCGCGCACATCCGGGCGGTCCGAGAACTTGACGACCACATCGGTGAAGCCGAAGTCCTTGTACACAGACAGCAGCAATTCACAGAACTGTTCGGTTTCCGCCGTGATCTGGTCTTCGGTACAGAAAATATGGGCGTCATCTTGCGTGAAGGCGCGGACCCGCATCAGGCCGTGCAGTGCGCCCGAAGGCTCGTTGCGATGGCACGAGCCGAATTCGGCCATGCGGATCGGCAGGTCGCGATAACTGGTCGTGCCCTGCTTGAAAATCTGCACATGGCATGGGCAGTTCATCGGCTTGATCGCCAGAATCTTGTCCTCAGACTCCGAGATGAACATATTCTCGCGGAATTTTTCCCAGTGCCCTGAATCTTCCCACAGCTGACGATCGACCAGTTCCGGGGTGTTGACCTCTACATATCCGCCGCCGTCCA
>JABHGV010000021.1 GCA_018671895.1 Rhodospirillaceae bacterium
AAAAGGATTTGCAGACGTTCGTTAAAAAAACTGCGCGGGCCGTTTGTGAAACCGATGCGATGCCCATTGAGGAAGCAGAGAAGGCACTTGCCGACATTTATGCTGAACGTAATCGTGATAGGCTCCAGCATCGAAGTGCGCGGGCTGCGCCGAGGCCTTTGTTAAAAGAAATGGCTATCAAAGGGGCTCGTTTAGCGCTCAAGATCAGGCCTGTCCGCGCCCTGCGTGCGCGCCACCAGCGGCACGTACTGCTTAATGAAATATTGGCAAATGGAGCGACCCCGAAACACGTAGCCGATATCAATAGAGAAATGGCCGAAATGGAAAAAACCCTGACCGGTCAGGAGTTTCCTGAGTTCGTCCGCCGCGTACTGCCGGAATATTCCGAGCAATGAGCGAAGGCGCGAAAATCAGCCGCGCTATGGCTGTCCTGCACGGCCTGATCATTGCCTTTCTGGCGGTGCTCTTGGTGTACGGCGGATCAAAATATGCCTTCGCACCTGCAGACGGGGTCTCGACCTTGTTCGTAATCACACCACTGCTGGGTTTAGTGCTTTTTATTGGACTGCTGCAAGTGCCGGACGATATGCGCTCAAACGTTATTCTGAGTACGGTGTCACTTGGTGTCTGCCTATATTTGATTGAAATCGCGGCCGTTGTCTGGGGGCAAGGCACCGATATATCGCAGGGCTTCAAGGAAAAATCAGCGGTCATGGAGCGCTACCGCAGGCAAGGGGAGAGGGCCTTTCCGACCAGCTATCCCGAGACGTTCTATGACCGCCCGGTTAAAAGCACGCGCGGGCCCGATATCTTTCCTTTGGGAACGGTCAGTAACGTTGTTTCCGTGTTTTGCAAGGAAGCCGGTGAGTTGATGGTCTATAAAACGGACCGCCACGGGTTTCACAACGAAGACTCTGTCTGGGACGCTGAAAGCAAACCGATTGTCCTGATCGGGGATTCGTTTACGACCGGTGCCTGTGTCGCCAGTGAAAACAACATTGCCGCGACACTACAGGGCCTGACAGGTGAAAAAGTTCTCAATCTTGGAGTTGCAGGCGGTGGGCCGCTGGCCTATCTGGCAGTGATCAGGGAATATTTGCCGGGCTTGAAGCTGCGGGATGTCTATTGGATTCATTTCGAGGCCAACGACTTAATGAACGTCGTTGATGAAATGAAAAACCCGATTCTAAGGCGCTATACGGATTCGGAATTCAGTCAGAACCTTAAGCGCCGTCAGGACGAGATTGATGAAGGATTGGAAATATTCCTGAATGATTCATATCGGGAATTCGGAATGCGAATCGAAAAAGATGAAAATGTCAGTATTTCAGAAACGCTTATCGACAGTGAACGGCGCGCGGCATTTTTCAAGAAATACATAACGGACGTATTGCTGTTAAGGAATACCCGTTTCCTCGTGCAGACGATCGTTGGAACGCGCTTTCTGACGGCCCAGACAAATAATGCAGAGTGGATGTATCCCGTCGCCAATCCATTGCCGGCTGGGGGCACCATGACCGCGGTCGATGCAGAAAAATACTGTGGCAATCCGTCGTTCGGCCTTTTTAAAGATGCTTTCGATCGGGGCTTGAAGGAAGTGTCCACATTGGGGGCTAAACTGAATTTCGTCTACATTCACGATGTTCACTCGGGCCTTGAAGGGCGGCTCGATAATTTGCAGTATCTTTGCGTTCGCCAGTTTGTCGAATCGAAGGAAACGCTGTTTATTGATTTCACCGACAGCCTGATCCCACCTGACCGTTCGCGTGTGCTCTATGCCTATCCAAAGGGCGGACATTTTTCCGAACGTGGCTACGAGATGGCGGGCCATACCATTGCCCGCTCTATGGGCTCGCTGATACACAAAAAACCGGAATAAACATGACCGAGAGACCAACATTTCACGAAGACCTTACCCACGGTGATGAGGTTAAGGCAGGGTCCGAACGCTCTTTCGGCATCGTATTTGCCGTCGTATTTACCATCATCGGCCTGTTTCCGTTGTTGGATGGTGGCGCGCCACACATCTGGGCAATTTCCGTGGCGGGGGTGTTTTTAGCCCTAGCCTTTGTTGCGCCCCGCCTCTTGGCGCCGTTGAATCGGGGTTGGTTCCTGTTCGGAATGGTTTTGCACAAGGTCGTTAACCCGCTGATCATGGGGCTAATGTTTTATGTGACCATTACCCCGATTGGATTGTTGATGCGGGCCTTTGGGAAAAAGCCACTGGATCTGGATTTCGACAGGAATGCCGACAGTTACTGGGTCCATCGGTCAACGCCGAAACCAGAAAGTATGAAACGCCAATTTTAGGAAAACGATGAATGGATTTTATCAGTGAGTTATGGATGTTCTTAAGGGAACGCAAAAAATTCTGGTTGTTGCCAATTCTGGTTATGATGGCCCTATTCGGTGGGCTGCTCGTGCTCAGTCAGGGTTCTGCCGTCGCACCATTTATTTACACGATCTTCTAGGAGCCTGAAGGCCTGTGCGAATACTCGGTGTTTCCGCATTTTATCATGACAGTGCCGCGGCATTGATTGAGGACGGTCGCGTCGTTGCTGCCGCCCAGGAAGAACGCTTTACGCGCAAAAAGCACGATGCGTCGTTTCCCGAAAATGCAGTTCGGTATTGTCTGGGTGAATCTGGCGGCGGCCTTGAAGATATCGACTTCGTTGCTTTTTATGACAAGCCGTTTCTGAAATTCGAACGACTATTGGAAACGTATTTATCGTTTGCACCGAAAGGGTTTGCCTCGTTTCGTCAGGCAATGCCGGTATGGCTCAAGGAAAAGCTGTTTCAGAAAAGCCTGCTGCGAAAAAAATTTGAGGCTTATGACCCGGACTTCGACTGGCAGAATAAACTGCTGTTTGCCGAGCATCACCTCAGCCATGCGGCCAGTGCCTTTTTTCCATCGCCGTTCGAAGATGCCTGTGTGCTGACCATGGACGGGGTTGGCGAATGGGCAACGACGTCGGTCGCCTTTGGGACAGGCAGCAAACTGGAAATGACCCGGGAAATTCATTTTCCCCATTCCCTCGGCCTGCTCTATTCGGCGATGACTTACTACACCGGATTTCGAGTCAATTCCGGCGAGTACAAGGTGATGGGGTTGGCACCGTATGGCCAGCCAAAATATGCGCAGTTGATTTTTGACAATCTGATCGATCTGAAAAATGACGGTTCGTTTCGGCTCGACCAGAGTTATTTCGATTATTGCACCGGCCTGACAATGACCAATAGTCGGTTCGACGATCTGTTCGGCGGACCGCCCCGTGGCGCTGATGAATTGTTGACGCAGCACCATATGGACTTGGCGGCATCGGTACAGGCGGTGACGGAAGAGGTCGTGCTCAGGCTAACCCGATCTCTGGCGGCGGAAACCGGACAGAAAAACCTGTGTTTGGCAGGGGGCGTAGCGCTGAACTGTGTCGCCAACGGCAAGGTCTTGCGCGATGGTGCGTTCGAGAACATTTGGGTACAACCGGCGGCCGGAGATGCCGGCGGTGCTCTGGGCGCAGCGTTGGCCGCCTATCATCTGCATCTGGGAGAAGAACGACAGGTTTCAGATTCCGGCGACGCTATGAAGGGCGGCTATCTTGGGCCGAGCTACGAGGATGATGATATAAAGCGTCGCCTGACAGCAGTCGGGGCAAAGTTCGAGACGTTTGATGAGGCAACGATGCTGGACGCTACGGCCCAGGCATTGGCTGACGGCAAGGCTATCGGTTGGTTTCAGGGCCGCATGGAATTTGGCCCCCGGGCACTTGGCGGACGTTCATTTATTGGCGATGCTCGTTCGCCAGAAATGCAAAAACTGCTGAACCTGAAGGTTAAATATCGGGAATCTTTTCGCCCGTTCGCGCCTTCGGTGCTTGCTGAAGAGGCGTCGGACTGGTTCGAGTTAGATGGGGACAGTCCCTATATGCTAATCGTCGCTGACGTCGTCAGGGCGCGGCGCAGGGAAATGAGCGACGAAGAAAAGAATCTTTTTGGTATCGATAAATTGAATGTGGCACGTTCGGATATTCCTGCCGTTACCCACGTCGATTATTCAGCCCGTATTCAGACGGTACACGAGGAAACCAATCCACGTTACCACGCTCTAATATCGCGCTTCCGGGATATGACCGGATGTCCGGTGATCGTCAACACCAGCTTTAATGTTCGTGGCGAGCCCATCGTCGCAACGCCCGAGGATGCATTTCGATGTTTTATGGGGACAGAAGCCGAGATGCTTGTCGTTGGTAATTCGATTCTGCACAAAAGTGACCAGGACCCCGACCTGAAACTCAATTACAAGGATGCATTCGACCTAGATTGAGGCCTGTCTGAATGATGCAGACGCGGGAATACCTAATATATGCTGTTCAATTCACACGTTTTTATTTTTCTGTTTTTACCGATTGTCTTTATCGGCTTTAGGCTGCTCAGCCGCCATGCGCCGCTGGACGTTGCCATTGCGTGGTTGGTCGTTGGTTCTTTGGTGTTCTATGGCTGGTGGAACCCGGCATACCTGTGGCTTATCGTCGGCTCCATCGGATTCAACTACGGGATCGGGGAGTGGATGGGCAGGCGCGCAAAGGCGCATCGCAAGCCGCTGTTGATTGTTGGCGTCGTCGGCAATTTGTCGGTTCTGGGTTATTTCAAGTACTACGAATTTTTTCTAGACACGGTGGCAAGGCTTTCAGGCGGAGATCTTGTTGCCGAGAAAATTTTGTTACCGTTGGCAATTTCGTTTTTTACCTTCCAGCAGATCACCTATCTGGTCGATCTTTACCAGGACAAGGTCGAGGATCACAATATTCTTCACTACATGCTGTTCGTAGTGTTTTTCCCGCAATTAATCGCTGGCCCGATCGTTCATCACACGGAAATTCTTCCACAAATCAAGCAATCTAGATTCATGCGACTGTACTGGGGGGACCTGGCCAAGGGGATGGCAGTTTTTTCTATTGGTCTGTTCAAGAAAGTCGGCATTGCAGATCAGGTGGCGGGGTACTCAACACCAATTTTTGATGCGGCAGCAAGCGGAACAGCCCCGGCCCTGATTGAGGCGTGGATGGCGGCAATCGCCTATACGTTTCAGATCTATTTTGACTTTTCCGGCTATTCGGACATGGCCATCGGGTTGGCGCTCATGTTCGGCATCGTCCTGCCGCTGAATTTTGACTCGCCATACAAGGCGGCCAGCATTATCGATTTCTGGCGGCGCTGGCACATGACTCTGTCCAGATTTCTGCGCGATTATTTGTATTTTCCGCTTGGCGGCGGACAGGTCGGAAACAGGCGTCATTTTGCAAATATCATGATCGTCATGTTGCTCGGCGGCTTGTGGCACGGGGCTGGCTGGACCTTTGTCGCCTGGGGCGGGTTGCACGGGCTTTACATCGTAGCCAATCATGGATGGCGTCAGGTGCGTCCATGTGAACCGGGAATTTTAGAGGTATATCTTGGGCGCTGCATGACCTTATTGGCGGTCATCGTCGCATGGGTGGTGTTTCGGGCCGAGGGCTGGGCGACGGCGACCTCGATGTTGTCGGGGATGGTGGGCTTGAACGGGGTGACGTTGAACTACACCCATTTCGCTCCTTTGAACGCGCTGTTGCCGATAGGCGATTGGTTGGCTGCGGGTGGTGTGCGCTTCGACATCATTCCCGTGTTCTCCGGAGGCAAGCAGATACTTCTTTTTGCGGTCCTGCTTGGCATTGTCTGGTTCTTACCCAACACACAGGAACTCGTCAGCTTGCATCGAGGGCGCAAATTGCAGGCGGCTGCAAAGGCCTACACACGGCGTATCGATTGGGGCTGGCGGCCGTCTGCGGCGTGGGGGGTTGTGGTGGCATCTTTGTTCCTGGCCGGGGCCTACAGTCTCGGTGGGACAAGTGAATTTCTTTATTTTCAGTTCTGACGGATCGACATGAACAGAATTTACAGATCGTATTTCATGACTTTCTGGGCGCTGTTCCTCGCCGGGACCGTGTTGGCATTCGCTGCCGTTGAATTGGTTGACCCGAAAGGCGAGAACGATTTCTCCATCGGCCTGGAAAGAAATTATTTCAGCAGTGTCCTCAATGCGCAAAGACAATTACAGACGCTGTCGGTGCGGCCCAGCGCCGTTATTTTCGGCACTTCGCGATCGGCATACTTGTCGCCGGATGTAATCGGCACCAGCGTCATTAACATGCAGGTCATTTACGCAAACCCGCATGCGGTGCTGGATTTTCTAGGCCGCCTTGATGACACGCAGATATCCAATATTACCGAAATTTATTATCTTCTCGATTATTTCACTTTTAACGGCGAGAGAAATTATGATCGTGTGGATTATGAAAGCACCGTCGAGCGCCTGGTCTATAAGATCAAAAGTCTGGGCCTGGGCAAGATACAGTTGGCTTGGCAGAAAATTATCAACAACCTGACCGATTCCGACATGTCCTATGTCACCGTCGATGGCTACCTTATGGCGATTTCCGAGAACACCTTCGATGGCAAGGTTGGCGGCGAGCCCTATCCACAAGACTTTCAAGAGGACACAGTTGGTGAATTAAGTAAGGTCGATGCCTTTGCAAAACAACACGGCGTCGCGATCACATATTTCATGGCGCCGTTCCCGGAGGCGACTTTGGGCCGTCTGGATTTTGGGAGACACGCGCTCTTCTCGCGCTCCGTCTTGAAACATATTGACGGCTTTTACGACTGGACCTATGTGGAATCCATGTCACGGTTCGCCGATCAATTTTCGGATGGAGCGCATGTAAAATACGCGCTGCTTAAGCGGCTGTTTCAGGAACTGCGGACACCTGAGTATTATGTCGATGGCGGCAATGTAGGCACACATTTAAAGAAGCTCAGGCCGCATTTTGATAAGGTCGACCTGAGGTGAGCCAGAATGCACCGCTGATAAATTACGCCCGAGAGTTAAGGGGGCGTTACAGCCCGAACGACAGGGTCCTGCTGGTGCAGTTGCCGCAGTTCCAGATGAAGTCTTTCAGCCGCGATATCGCCCGTGACCGGGGCATGTATGCATATCCACCGACAGGCCTGCAATGCGTGCGCAACGCCCTTGAAGAACACGATCTCGAGATCAAAATTGTTGACCTCAATTACGAGTTGCTGAAACGTGCCATCGAAGATGACACTTTTAATTGCGAAGACTGGTTGTCGCTGTTAGGCCAGCGCATGGATGACTTCATGCCCGGCATCGTCGGTGTGACCACTATCAGTATTTCTGACACGCCGGACAACCCCGAGTTCCCATTGACCGCAGCGCTGATGTATTTAAAGGAACGCGATGATGCAATCGTCATCGCCGGCGGAGTCAATGCGAATAACGAAAGAGATTACTACCTGCGATCAGGGCTCGGCCATTTTGTCGTCGATGGCGAAGGCGAATACCGGGCGCCGATGCTGATAAATATTATAGCCGGCAGCGAGACGAGTGGTCCGGATCAAAACGGCATTTATTTCTTTGCTGACGGTGAATTGATGCAATCGAGCGGTGTCTCGACGGTTGTTCAGTCTGTGCCGAGTTTGGCCGACTCATACGGCGACATACCTGTTGAGGATTATTGCAAGGTCGGCTCCCTAAATCCGTTCTCGAGAATGCTCGGCACCGACAGGGTTTTCTCGACCCTACAGCTGAATCGGGGGTGCCGAGCCGATTGCGGGTTTTGCGGCGTTCTGGAATTTGTTGGTCCCGGCGTTCGACAGAATTCCGTTGAAAATGTTATCGACGAGCTGACTTATTTAGTAGAGCAACGCAGCGTTCGTCATATCGAACTGCTTGACGATGATTTCCTGGGTAAAAAGACACACCGTTCCGGGGTCGAAAAAGTTCTGAATGCCATGGCCGGATTCCACGAAAGCATTGGCCTTACGTGGTCGGCGGGAAATGGCTTGATCGCGGCATCCCTGGATGCGCCGATGATTGACCTGATAAACCGGTCGGGTTGCGTTGGCTTTCGCATCGGCGTCGAGTCAGGCAACGCCGACATGATGAAACGTCTGAAGAAGCCTGCCAGCATTGTGGCGCTGGAAAAGACGTGCGCCGACTTGCAAAAGGTTCCGGATATATTTATCGGCGCTAATTTCATTGTGGGTCTGTTTGGCGAGGAAACGGTGGGCGAAATGAAAGATTCGTTGGCCTTCGCGATACGCACAAAACTGGATTGGGCATCATTCACCGTTTATCAGTTCACTGGAAACGAGAATTCCGAAAAGAATGCCGCCACGGGCGGTGCCAATGATTTTGTGCCGAGCAAGGACAGCGCTTTTCGCGAGGTCGTTGGAGGTGACAATGTTGCCGTCGGCAAGGACGTGTTCACAATTGCCGACCATGTGGTGCCGTCACGCGAACAGGTGCGCCAGATATGGTTCTCATACAACCTTGTTGCCAACTACATATGTAACAAGAACCTGATGCCCGGCGGCAATGCAAAAAAGTTTGCCGATTGGGTCGAGGCGGTCTTTATCGGTTACCCGGACAATCCCTACATGCCGCTGTTTGCAGGACTGGCACGTATATTAACCGGAGAGGAAGAACGCGCGAATGACAATTTCGCGTCGGCACGACGCAATGTACAAACGTCCGACTATTGGCAGAGACGATTTCGAGAGTTCGATCTGAACACGCTGATCGACGACACGCCGATGACAACGGAAGAAGTTTATGAGCGCTTGGCTCCTCTGCAAATGGAATACGAGGACTTTGCCAGAACAACGCCGCAATGACGAAAGAAGCAAGATGAAGAAGATTTCTGTAATTTTATTTAACATGACGGTTCGCATACTGACTATCAGTGTGGCGTTGCCGATGCTATGGCTGATTGAGCCGTTCTGGCGCATCCGTATCGCAGCGCTGCCTGAAGATCACATCGGAAATCTTGCGCCGAGTCCGGAAGCCTATGCACGGCTGATTCAGGTAAAGGGCATGCCGCCCAGAACAACCCATATCTTCCTTGCCTGGAATCCGGCAAACAAGCAGCTCCTTAAAATGTGGAAACGTCATCTAAACGTGATCGAGAACTATGTCGTGCGGCGTGCTTCCATGGTGTTCCTGCCAATTCTTGTTAATACACGGTTTCACAATAATTACCGCCAGTATCAGGATCAGGGTTACGCCAACTGGGCCGGCAAGCCGGTGCTCAGATTTACCGAGGAAGAAGAAGAAAGGGGCCGCAAGGGTCTGGCAGAGATGGGCATTGGCCCCGACGACTGGTTCGTCTGTTTCCATTCTCGTGATCCTGCCTATATGTCGGGCCGAGATACGGCAGCGACCGTTGAAGCTCACTACTCCATTCGCGACAGCTCTATCAAAGATTATGTATCGGCGATGAATTGGATTTCAGAGCAGGGCGGGTTTGCGCTGCGCATGGGAGCCGTTGCAGAAGACACGCTAGATGGTTTGGCATCAAAGGTCATTGATTACGCAAGTCATCACCGCAGTGATTTCATGGATATATATCTGAGCGCCAAGTGCCGGTTCTTTATGGGCAGCACGGCGGGTCTGTACGCGGTGCCGCTGATTTTTGGGGTGCCGACGGCGACTGCCAATGTGGCGCCGCTTGTCGCCCAGGATATTCCGGGTATGCCGATGCTGTTTATTCCAAAACGCATGCGAAAGACTGGAAGCGACAGACTGCTGTCGTTCCCGGAATGTCGGGCCATGGACTGGTTCGAGTTATCGCAGGATAATTTTCCAATTTACATTCGGCCCCACTGTTACAAGGAGCGCGGCCTCGAGTGGGTCGACAACACGGCGGACGACATTGTGGACCTGTGTCAGGATATGATGGATTGGGTCGAGGACCGCGATCCGCCAGACCGCGATGTCGCCAGATATCTGCAATCGGAATACCGGAATTTCGAGAACCATTTGTACGGCCCTTCCATCGGTCCACGTTTTGCCCTGAAGTATCGTTCGGCGATTATTCCTGATGAACTTTTCGCTCCCGACAAAACACCCGAATAAAGGACTTTAAAAAGTATGCACGCCACCTTTCCCGCGTCTGAACTGAAAGCCATGTTCCAGAGCATGCTGCGCATTCGACTGATTGAAGAAGCGATCGCCGATAAATACCCGGCCGACAAGCCGGAAAACCAGAAGATGCGGTGTCCGGTTCACTTGTCCATAGGTCAGGAAGCTGTGCCGGTTGGCATTTGTGAGGAGTTGCGAAACGACGACCAAATCGGACTAACCCACAGATGTCACGCGCCCTATCTAGCCAAGGGCGGCGACCTGCGGGCGATGATTGCCGAGATGTACGGTAAAGAAACCGGGTGTTGTGGCGGACGTGGCGGTTCCATGCATCTGTACGATGATGCGGCGGGAGTCCTGACAAGCCTGCCGATTGTCGGCAGCGTCATTCCCATTGCCGTTGGTGCGGCCTTGGCCATGCAGCAGGTAGGCAGCGATGCCGTTTCTGTCAGTTTCTTTGGTGATGCGGCCTCGGAAGAAGGCGTGTTTCACGAAAGCATGAATTTTGCAGCGTTGAAAAAATTGCCGACGATTTTCGCCATCGAGAACAATCATTATTCCGTCTACACATCTCTGTCGGACCGACAACCGGACAGGCCTTTGGAAAAAATGGCCGAGGCCTATGGCATGCCCGCATTCCATGGCGATGGTAACGACGTTGCCGGTGTCCGCATTGCAGCCAGGGAAGCCATCGAGAGGGCGCGCACAGGTGGCGGCCCGACGCTGATGGTATTTGATACCTACCGGTGGCGTGAGCATTGCGGCCCCAACTACGACAATCATATCGGCTATAGAAGCGAGGGGGAATTCCAGCATTGGAAGGAAAAATGCCCGGTAGAAACCATGCGGCGGTTGCTGAAACAGGAGCATGGATTTGGCGATGATGACGAGGCGGTGATGGTGACGGTAATCAATTCGGAAATTGAAGACGCATTTGTCTATGCAGAAAACTCGCCTTTGCCGGATGCAGAAACGGCGGGAGACCTGGTCTATGCCTGATAAACGGATTATGAATGTTGCCGAGGCAATCCGCGAGGCTACGGACACGTGCATGGAACGCGATGACCGGGTTTTTCTGATGGGTGAGGGCGTCGCCGATCCTGCTGCCATTTTTGGCACGACCAGGGGGTTGGCTGATAAATATGGTGCCAACCGGGTCATCGAGATGCCGGTTGCCGAAAATGGTTTCACCGGTGTTGCCATCGGGGCGGCGATGATGGGTCGCCGTCCGATCATTATCCATCAACGTGTAGATTTTTCCCTACTGTCGTTGGAGCAGCTTTTCGATAATGCAGCGAAAACATGTTACGTCACCCGGGGGCAGCATACGGTGCCGCTTGTGGTGCGGATGATTATCGGGCGTGGATGGGGACAAGGCCCGGCCCACTCACAAAGTCTGGAGTCAATATTTGCCCATGTGCCGGGCCTCAAGGTTGTCATGCCGTCCAGCCCCCGACTGAGCAAGGGGATGATGATCGCGGCGATCGAAGATCCCAATCCGGTGCTGATGCTGGAACATCGCTGGGTCCATTATGTCGAGGGCGATACACCGGAAGGTTATTACACGGTACCACTGGAAGGAACGACCAAGGTGCGCGACGGCGGGCATGTTACCATCGTCGCCAATTCATATATGCGTTACGAAGCCAGCGAGGCGGCAGCGGCTTTGGCCGAGGTCGGTGTCGAAGTCGATATTCACGACCTGACCGTACTCAGACCCCTGAATGTCGATGCCATTGTCGAATCGGTCAGCAAGACCGGACATTTGCTCGTCGTTGACAGTGGTTGGATGCAGCATGGTATCGGCTCTGAAGTAATAACGCGTGTTGTCGAGCAAAACCTCACCGCATTGAAGGCAGCTCCCAGAAGGCTGGGATTGTCGGATCACCCGACACCATCAAGCAGAGAATTGGCGAAGGACTACTATCCAAGGGCCTTTGATATTGCAGATAGTGTTGCAGATATGCTCGATTTGCCAGATGACAAACGCGACCAGGTCACCACTATGATCAATAAGGCACGTGGTTCGCTGCCCGCTGATATTCCAAATCCGGCATTTCGAGGTCCGTTCTGATAGGAACCGATAACATGCGAGTTGCTGATTATGCTGCCGGTTTCATTGCTGACCTAGGTGTCGGTGAGGTGTTCTCCGTCGTTGGCGGCGGTGCCATGGTCCTCAACGATGCTTTCGGAACGCGCCCGGACATTGATTACATTTGCACCCAGCACGAACAGGGCGCGGCCATGGCGGCCGAGGGTTATGCGCGCATTTGCGGCAAGCCGGGGGTCGTGCTGGTGACCACGGGGCCCGGCGGCAGTAACGCGTTGACAGGAATTTGCGGGGCGTGGGTAGACTCTATCCCGATGCTGGTAATTTCTGGACAGGTAACGTGCAATAACATGATCGGCGATAGTGGTCTGCGCCAATTTGGGGTGCAGGAAGCGGACGTCTTAGGCATGGTTGACCCGATCACGAAATATGCAGTCTGCGTCAGCGACCCGGACGATATTCGCTATCATCTGGAAAAGGCTGCCTGGTTGGCGCAGTCCGGACGACCCGGTCCGGTGTGGGTGGAAATCCCGGTCGATGTGCAAGGCGCGACCATCAATCCCGACATCCTGAAAGGGTTCACACCTCCGGACGAGGAAGCTGATAAGGCCGACCTTGAGTCCAAGGTCGGCGAGTGTCTTGAAATGATTGCCGCTGCCGAACGTCCGGTTCTGTATTCCGGCTATGGCATTCATTTATCTGGTGCCGAAGAAAGTTTTCAGGCACTTGTCGATGCGACGGGTTTCCCGGTGGTCAGCTCGTGGAATGCCACCGACCTGTTGCCATCTGATCACGAATCTTTCATCGGACATTGCGGTATCCTCGGCGACCGGGCCGGAAATTTCACGGTGCAGAACGCCGACTTGTTGATCATTATAGGTTCGCGCATGTCGATACCGCAGACCGGCTATAACTTCGATCTGTTTGCGCGCGAGGCGAAGATCATCATGGTCGATATCGACGAGACGGAAATGCACAAGCCGTCATTCAATGTCGAATTGCCCATCGTTGCCGATGCCGGAATTTTTATACAGGCACTTCTCAAACGACTGGACGGTGAGAAACGACCCGACTGGCTTGCTACCTGTGCCGACTGGAAGGCGCGCTATCCGGTCGTGACAGACGAGCATCGAAATATCCCGGACAAGATCAATTCATTTCACTTTATTGACGCGCTGTCGGATCGCCTGGGCGAAGGGGCGATCATCACTACCGATATGGGGGCGTCCTTTACCTGTACCATGCAGGCCTTCAGGCCGAAGTCCGGACAGCGCTTGTTCACGTCGTCGGGGCTGGCGTCCATGGGGTTTGGATTGCCGGGTGCCATCGGGGCGTGTTTTGCCAACAACAAGGAACGAGTCAATTTAATCGCCGGTGACGGGGGCCTGCAGATGAGCATTATGGAATTGCAGACCATCGTTCATCACAATTTGCCGATCACCATCTTCGTGCTGGAAAACAACGGCTACCTGTCGATCCGCATGACCCAGAACGGCCACTACAACCAGCTTGTCGGATCAGACCCGGACTCAGGATACAGTTGCCCGGACTTCGTTAAGCTTGCCGAAGCCTATGGAATTCCGTCCATGCGCATTGGTAATTCAGACGAACTGGCCGCCGGGCTTGACCAGGCCATGGCCGCCAATGGCCCGCTGCTTTGTGAGATCAGCATGCCCGAAGATCAGAGTCTTGGTCCGCGAGTAACAACCCGCAAGTTGGAAGATGGATCATTTATCGGAAAACCTTTGGAAGATATGAACCCGTTCCTGGATCGCGACGAATTCCGCGCCAACATGATCGTCAAGCCGGTGCATGACGATTAGGTGGGGATTATTCCCATTGCAGATTGAGCGATCGCGCCCCGGTAAAGAAGTGATCACCCGTGTATCCAACGGTATCGAATAATTCCAGCCAATCGTCTTCGTGCAGGACGGTGGAACCAATCAAGGTCCAGCTCATGAACAGGTCACGTTCCTCAGCTGTCCGGTACCCGGCAACGGTAATGTAACTTTTTCCGCGACCGACCCGCTGGATTTCCTTCAGGCACTTGATGACATCGCCTATGTTCAGCATGTAGACGGTTGAAAAGCCGAGCACGAAATCGAAACTGTCGTCGGGGAATGGAAGCTCGGTATACGGTGCCATGACGATATCGGGGCGGACTTCGTCGAGACCGGTTTCGATTGGATACGGATGGCTTTCGATGCCGCGGACGGTAACGCCGGGAAGGCATTCTTTCATATCCTTGACGAAGAAGCCTTTTTTGGAGCCAAGGTCGAGAACGGCGGAATCGGACGTAAGGTCATAGCGGTCGATGATTTTCGGGATCAGGGTTTTCCAACGACCGTCATAGCTGAAGCCGCCATAACCATTTTCCCGGGCACCGTCGTAGTATTCCTGGCCAAGCTCCCAGGCGACAATGCGGTTGGCGATTTTTCTTTTCTCGACGGCGCGCTTAACCGAACTGTCGAAATAACCAATGTCCCAAAAGGCCATACGTTGAATCCTCTCGTGATGAAATCAGAAGCTGTAAGCGTGGCTTTCGCCAGCATCGATAGGCACACAACTGCCTGCCATCATGGATGCACCGGGCCCGGTCAGCAGGAACAGAAGCGGCAGAATTTCGCCAGCATCGGCCATCTTGCCGCGCGGCAATTTTTCGGCGATGAAGCTATCCATTACCGCCGCATCACCACGATCGACCATGCGGGCCCAGGAATTCTCCGGTGCCGTAAATGCGCCGGGCATTATGCCGGTAACGATGACATTGCCAGCGGCCAGTTCATTGCCAAGACTGCGCACGTAAGCCGCCAGCGCCGCCTTCATCGTGTTGTAGCCGACCGAGCCGATGGCCTCTGTCGATGTGGTCGAACCGACGTGAACGACGTAACCGCCGTCACCCGACTGCATCTTGGGGATCAGCCCACGATTGATTTCCGCAGCACCCGCCAGGTTGCCGCGCATCAGGGTTTCAAGCTCGTCCCAGTCGAGCAGGGGATCGCGCATACCAAAACCACCACCGGCGCAGTGAATGATAATGTCGGGGGTGCCAAAATTGCTTCTGACGTCATTGATAATGGCGGCGACACCTGCTTTGTCGGTCAGATCACCGGGACAAATAGTATGGTTGCCGGGGTTGGGCATGACGGCGGTCAGATCGTCCAGATTGTCTTTGCCACGCGCCGAAATACACAGGCTGGCCCCGGCTTCGGCAAAGGCGACGGCCCCAACCCATCCGAGGCCTTTGGAGGCACCGGTAATCAGGACTTTTTTTCCACCGTATTCATGCATAAGTAAATAATTCCACCACTCGAACAAGATGCCAAGACTGTACCGACTGGTTTCCAGACTGACAACCGAACAAGGTCAAGTACCACGCACATGACAAGACACTATAGTAACCTGAAATTTTTGAATTATCCGAAGCATCTTGCGGCCGTTCGCAGCGGCGAGATGGTCGCACCCGTCCATGTCCGCATTAAGCCGATGAACTGGTGCAATCATAACTGCTGGTACTGCGCCTATCGATCCGACAACGTACAACTGGGCGAAGGCATCGACCTGCGTGATCGCATTCCGGATGACAGAATGTTCGAGATTATCGACGATATCGTCGATATGGGGGTCGAGGCGGTGACTTTTTCCGGCGGCGGCGAGCCGCTGTTGTACAAGGCGCTGCCTGAATGCATCGAGAAGTTGGCGGCGGGCGGCGTTAGTGTTGCGACGTTGACCAACGGCGTTAACCTGGCCGGGAACATGGCCGAAGCTTTTGCCAAACACGGCACTTGGGTCCGCATCTCCATGGATGCCTGGGACGACGACAGCTATCAGAAATCAAGAGGTGCCAAGCCGGGCGAGTTTGACAAGATGGTTTCCAATATCGCCAATTTCAAGGCGCTGGAAACGGACTGTGTTCTTGGTGTCAGCTTCATCATTGGCCACGACAATCACGAGCATGTTCTGGACATGTGCAAAATGTTGAAAGATGCAGGCGCCAGTCACGTCAAATTATCGGGTGTTGGCGTCGCCAATGACCCGACAGAAAACAACATCTATCACGACGAAATTCGGGATACAGTTACGGCCCAGATTTCCGCAGCGGAAGATTTGGTCGACGAAGAATTCGGTGTTTTGAATCACTATCACGACTTCGCTGAACGGTTTGAAAAGACATATGAGACATGTCCATACCTGAAGTACCTGACGGTAATCGGCGCAGACCTGAAGGTTTATGCCTGTCAGGACAAGGCCTATACGGACAGCGGCCTGCTCGGCAGCTTAGAAGGCCGGGGGTTCAAGGAATTCTGGTTTTCCAATGAGAATAAAGAGCGGATCAATCATTTAAATCCGTCAAAATCTTGTCAGCATCATTGCATTACCCACGCCAAGAATTTGACCATCAATGAATTCATGTCCATAGATCCGGCGCATGGAAAATTCGTTTGATCTGAAAATGGACGTACAAAATATCACCTCAGAAACGGTTGTCGATGGCGCCGCCCCGTTGCAAGCGGCGTCAGTGGAAATGGCGCGCCTGTTTCCTGATGGCATTTCCCGGGTCTTGTTAGTCGCACCGCCGGACGGCGATGCGACGATGTTCGACTTTGCAACCGCGAAGCGCGGGCGCTATTGGAACTATCCGCCCTATGGATTGGGCGTTCTGGCGACTCATTTAAGAAAAGCTGATATCAACGTCCGGATTTTGAACCTGAACAATTTGGTGCTAAGGGCGGCACGGGCGGCGGACGGCGAGGAGAATTTTTCCTTCACCGATGTTCTTGAACATGCTCTCGCAAATGAAATTGGGGACTTCGATCCGGACCTGCTTGGCGTGACCTGCATGTTCGCCCAGACCCATCGTTCGGCGCTTGATGTCTGCCATATGGTTCGCAATATAAACGCCGACTTGGCCGTAGCGCTTGGCGGCGTGCATATCACCAACAGTTTTATGGAAGATAATACCCGCGATGCCCTGCTCGATGACCTAGGTGTTGCCGACCTGTTGTTTTGTTACGAGTCTGACACTTCATTTCGCACCTTTATTGCCGTCGCCAATGGTAGGGCAGAAATTGCAGACCTGAGTCAGGTTGCCTTCAATGGCCCCCGCCCCCGGCTTCATTTCGCTGACAAGAGCATTCCCGATGGTGACACCCTTGATGTGATTGCCGCCCATGACCTGATGGGAACCGAGGAGCTGAGCGAGAACGGCAAGATCAGTGGCTTTTATTCATTATTGCCCCCTGGCATTAAGATTACCACGGCGCTTGCCAATCGGGGCTGTCGCGCCCAGTGCACATTTTGCAGTGTGCGTAATTTCAATGGCCTCAGCGTCCGCCGTCGTTCGGCGACCTCGGTGGTCGATGAAATGATCGGTCTGCGAGATGACTTCGGCATCGAACACATTATGTGGCTGGATGATGATTTCCTCTACAACCGGGATCGATCTATCGAATTGTTTAACGAGATGATCCGTCGCGATGTCGGTATGACCTGGGATTGCACCAATGGTGTGATCGCGGCCTCGTGTACCGAAGATGTGATTGGCGCTGCTTCTGATAGTGGCTGTATCGGGCTGACGCTGGGAATGGAATCCGGCAACGCTGATATGCTGAAAAAAATCCGCAAGCCCGGCACCGTAAAAAACTTTCTGAACGCCGCCGAAGTATTTCGTAACAACGAGAAAATTAATGCCCGGGTGTTTCTGATGATCGGCTTTCCCGACGAGACCTATGGTCAAATCATGGACACCGTTTCAGTGGCAAAAGAGATGGGTCTGGACTGGTATAACGTCACGATTCTACAGCCGTTGCCGAACACGCCAATTTTCGATGCGATGCTGGATCAGGGCTTGATCGGCGATATCGACTTTTCCGACATTCGCTATAACTCGGGTCAGTACGGCAAGCATCGCAAGATGGCCGAGGCCTCGCGCGATCCCTTGTCGGCGGATTTCAAGGATGCCTTTTCCGGTGTCGATATGGATGCGGTGCCGACACGCGAAGAGCTTGACGACATCTGGGCCTACATGAATTTTCACCTCAATTTCCGCCGCCTGTTTTTCGAGGAGCGTCCGGAGAAATTGGCTCAGCAGCTGGCCTACGTGGAAAACATCGCGCGTCTGGTGGCACCCGACAATGCATTTGCGACATATTTCACAGGCTACCTGAGATATAAGACACGTGGCGATATTGATCCCCGAATTATTTCCCAGATGGAAAAAATTCTCGACCAGTCATCCTATTGGAAAGAGCGCTGCGAGGAATTCTCGTTGATGCCGGACGACCTGAAAACACTCAATTTTAGCCATCACCAGGTGCAGGCATAATGAGTATAAAGAAACCATATCAAGCACCCGACGAAGGCTTGATCAAAAAATATGGTGATCGACAGGGCTCGTTCTATACGTTCTATCCGATGAACGGATTGTGGAAGGACGAAGCGGGTGCCAGCGCCTATCTTGAAGCCATTGACGAGATGATCGAGACGCGCCCGGATGCGCCGCTGTCGTTGTATTTGCATTTCCCGTTCTGCATGAAGCAGTGTCTGTTTTGTCATTGTTTCACAGTGATTTCCGGCGACAAGGATGATCACGGAAAGTTCATCGACTACATGCTGAAAGAACTAGAAATCCTTCAACAGCATTTCGACAAACGGGGGTTCAAGCCCAACTTCCGTGAACTGCATTTCGGCGGCGGCTCGCCATCGATTATCAGCGAAGATGACTTTCGGCGCATATGGAAGGCGCTGGAGCCAATGTTGAGGGCCGAAGATTTATACGAGTGCACCATCGAGATTGACCCGCGGTATGAAATGAGCGTGGACCGCATGCGTTTTTATCATGACATGGGCGTCGACCGTATTTCATTTGGGGTGCAGGATTTCAATCCGAATGTCGGCAAGATTATCAACCGGGTCAATCCACCGGAAATGCTGGAGCCGCTGCTCACTGATGAAGTGCGTTCCATGTTCAAAAGTATCAATTTTGATCTGATATACGGACTGCCCAGTCAAACGAGCGAAGATTTCAAGCAGACAGTGCAAGATGCCATTCGCCTGAACCCAGATCGTCTGGCCGTGTACGTGCTTGGCAACCGGCCTGATATTTATCGCCACCATCAGTCGTTCAACAAACACTACATGGCTGCTTCTATAGAAACATCCGGCATGTTCGTTGATGCCGTGAACGAGTTTCTGGAAAACGGTTACGAGTTCATCGGCATTGATCACATGGCAAAGCCGACGGATGTTCTGGCCATCGCAAAGAAAGAAGGTACCCTGTTTCGGAATGCTATCGGTTACACCCCGGGCCGATCATCGGACATCATCGGCGTCGGGCCATCATCCATGGGCATTGTTGGCGATCACTATTTCCAGAATTACTACACCCTGCCGTCCTATTACGAGGCGCTGGACCGGGATGAGCTGCCGGTTGTACGTGGCTTTGTCGCCAGTGACGATGACGTGCTGCGTCGCGAGATCATGTTCGATGTTGTGTTGTATGAAAAAATCAGCAAGGCCAAGTTCCGCGATCAGTACGGCGTCGAGAACTTCGATGAATACTTTGCGCCCGAACTGAAAGAGCTGGCAGAATTCGTCACCGATAGACTTGTTGAAATCGATGCAGATGAAATCCGTATTACTGACACGGGGCGTTTTTATCAGCGTCAGGTGTGCAAGGTCTTCGATCTGTACGACCGTGAACATGGCTACACCCATTCTCGCGAATTTGATGATGGAACGGCGGCACTTGACCGCAAGGTTCAGTTGCAGACCTAGAATAATGCCGTTTGTCAGATTGCGTCTTTACTGAGCAAAGCGGCCTCTTCATCTTATTTGTCTCTCTATAATTTTCCAAACAGGAATTCTCGATGAAGCTTCTACCGATTTACGTTGTTCAACTATGGGAAATTCTTGACCCTGCCGCTCGTCGAGGAGCCATTATGGTGCTTGTGGCAATGATTTTCAGCGGAGGACTCGACGTTCTTGGAGTTGGTTTGATTTTACCACTGCTGCAACTGGCTATTGATCCCGAGAAGGGAATTAGCGAACAGCCAGTGCTGGGATATGTATACGAAGCGCTGAAATTCGATGACCCGACCGGGTTGATGATTGCGGTCTGTCTTCTGGTATTCCTGGTTTATGTGTTGAAAAACGCATTCACCGTCTGGATGACTTATATACAGTCCAGGTATGTTTTTGATCTGCTGGCAGATTATAGCACTCGCTTGTTTCTATCTTATCTACACGCCCCCTATGTCGTTCATATTCAGCGCAATTCTTCGCTGCTTCTACGCAATATAAATTTTTCAATGCAGGGCATTTTTGGCGGCATGCTGATGCCGATACTTAAGGTCACCACGGATATTATTTCGTCGTTGGCTATTATGTCATTTCTTATGTGGTTGCAGCCACTGGTGACGATCGGGGCGACAATTTTGCTTATTGTCTTGGGGGTCGTTTTCAATATGACCCTGCGCGAGCGCCTCAAGGACTGGAGCCATCGCGTCCATGTTGCGCGTCAGGGCATGCTGCTATGGCCAAATCAAGCGTTCGGCGGCCTGAAGCAGATCAAGGCACTGGGTCGGGAAAGCTATTTCGCGCGCGCCTTTGGGGCCAGCGCGCATGACAATTCTTATTGTCTTAAATGGTTCGGGGTGTTCAGCATGATCCCGCGCGCGGTGTTGGAAGTGCTGGCCATAGGCGGCATCTTGCTAACGCTGGCTGCGATTTTGCTACGTGGCGATGAATTGACGGAACTGATCCCACTGCTCGGTGTTTTCAGCCTTGCCGTGATCCGGGTGTTGCCGACAGTCAGTCGCATCATCACCCAGGTCAATAACCTGAAGATGGGGGCGGCATCGCTTGAAACAGTCTACGACGATCTCAGAAAAATGCCGCCGAAGCAGGAAGCAGGAGCGACAGTTGAGGCGACGCGAATTGACATGAGCCGCGAATTGCAGATTGAAAATCTCGAATTCTCCTACGAAGGCGGCAAAGGTGCGGTTCTTGACGATATCAACTTGACCATCAAGCAGGGCGAATCCGTTGCGTTGATCGGCGAGTCCGGGGCGGGGAAATCGACGTTGGCAGATTTGTTGCTAGGGTTGCTCGATCCGTCAAAAGGAAAAATCCTTGCCGACGACGTCGATATTGCCAGCAACCTCAGAGGTTGGCGCCTGGGAATTGGCTATATTCCCCAAGAGGCATTTCTGATTGACGACACCGTACGTCGGAATATAGCGCTGGGCGTCGAAGATGAGGACATTAAGGAAGACGCCGTCATCCGCGCCATGAATATGGCGCAACTGACCGAAGTGATCGAAAACATGCCGGACGGTCTGGATACGGCGCTTGGCGAGCACGGAGTGCGGTTATCGGGCGGTCAACGTCAGCGCGTGTCTATCGCCCGTACCCTCTATAATGATCCCGGCATTCTGGTCATGGACGAGGCTACTTCAGCGCTGGACAATGAAACCGAGCAGGAAATTACCCGATCCATCGACAACCTGAAGGGCGACAAAACCCTTATTATTATCGCTCACCGTCTAAGTACCGTGCGCCATTGCGACAGGCTGGTGTTAATGGCAGACGGAAAAATCCAAGATTGTGGCAGCTTTGATGTATTGCTTGACCGTAATGAAAAGTTCCGCCGCATGGTCGAGTTGGCCGAGATCAGGCCCGACAACCAGTTGGATTCAGGAAATGAACCAGAACGGCCCGAGTTAGCGAATTGACAACACAAATCATGACACTACTATCCGCGGCTAATCGTGCCTTTGGGAGCTTTTAATGACGTCCAGCAAGAAACTTATCTGTGTTGTCACCGGCGGCGCCGGTTTTATCGGCAGTCACATTGTCGATCGGCTGTTGGCCGATGGCCATTGCGTGCGCGTCATTGATAATTTTGTTAATGGCCGACATGAAAATCTGGCCGGAGCACAAGAAACCGGTCGTCTTGAGGTTCTGGAGGCCAGCGTCTCGGATGCCGCTGCAATCGCCCCCATATTCGACGGGGTCGACTGGGTGTTTCATATGGCGGCAATGGCCGACATCGTGCCGTCCATCGAAAATCCGGGTGTTTATCACGATGCCAATGTCAACGGCACGCTGGCGGTGTTGGAGGCGTCCCGCAAGGCGGGCGTCAAGCGCTTCATTTACGCCGCTTCGTCATCTTGTTATGGCATGCCCGATGTCACTCCAACGCCGGAAACGGCCGAAGCGCGGCCCATGTACCCTTACGCCCTGACCAAGTATGTGGGCGAGCAATACGCACATCACTGGGGCAAGACCTATGGTATGGAAGTGGTGTCGCTCCGGATGTTCAATGTGTTCGGTCCGCGCCATCGTACCGGCGGCACATATGGCGCCGTGTTTGGTGTATTCCTGGCCCAAAAACTGGCGGGCAAGCCGCTGACGGTTGTTGGCGACGGCTCCCAGACGCGCGATTTCACGTTTGTCACTGATATCGTCGATGCCTTCGTTAAAACCGCCGAGTCAGGCGTTTCGGGGCGGGCGTACAATCTGGGGTCGGACGGTACGTATTCGATTAATCATTTGGTCGAGCTGCTGGGCGGCGAGGTGGTTCACATCCCGAAACGCCCGGGCGAACCGGATTCGACTTATGCAGACATTACCGCCATCAAGCGCGATGTAGGCTGGAACCCGAAGATTTCGTTCGAGCAAGGCGTTTCCATTATTCTTGAAAACATCGAAGGCTGGCGTGAAGCACCAGTGTGGACTGTTGATGGTATCGAAGAGGCGACGGCCGATTGGTTCAAGTATCTGGGCGACGACAAATGAGCAAACCTGACAGCACTACATTATCGGCCCGCGACAAGATCAAGACGGTCGAGGAGCTGGCGGATATTGTTGAGGCGCTGCATGCAGAGGGGAAGAAAGTTGTCCTTTGTCATGGCGTCTATGACCTTGTCCACATGGGTCATGTTCGCCATCTGGAGCAGGCGAAAAAAGAAGGCGATGTCCTTATCGTCACCACGACGGATGATGCCCACGTAAATAAAGGGCCCGGGCGCCCGATCTTTGCCGAAGCGCTTCGTGCGGAAATGCTGGCTGCCCTGCAATATGTCGATTGGGTCGCCATCAACCATACCCAGACATCGGAATTTGTTCTCGACACCATCAAGCCGGATGTTTACGTCAAGGGTTCCGATTACGAAAACCCGGAAGACGACGTTACCGGCAACATCGCACGTGAACGCGAAGCGGTCGAAAAGCACGGCGGACAGATGGTTTTCACCCGTGACATCACTTTCAGTTCGTCGGAGTTGATCAACAAGTATCTGGGTGTTTATGACCGCCCCTTGCAGGATTACCTGAATGGTCTTCGCGGCACGTCGGCGGCACAGGAAATTATTGACCTGATCGACTCGGTTGCTGACATGAGGGTTTTGCTGATCGGCGACACCATCATTGACGAATACCAATATGTCGTGCCGATGGGCAAGTCGGCCAAGGAAAGCATGATTGCGACCCGCTTCAAGGACAAGGAAGTCTTTGCCGGCGGCGTCATTGCCGCAGCCAATCACGTCGCCAGCCTGTGTCGGGAAGTTGAAGTCATCACCGTGCTGGGCAATCTGGATAGTCAGGAAGAAATAATCAGGCATTCCCTGAAGCCGAATGTCAGGTTGACGCCGCTCCATCGTGACGGCATTCCGACGACACGAAAATGCCGTCAGATTGACCCAGCCTATATGCGCAAACTTTTCGAAGTTTATTATTTTGACGACACACCGCCCGATGCGGCATTCGAAGCGTCCATTAACAACCTGATTGCTGAGCGTGCCGGGGATTTTGACCTGGTTATTGTTGCCGATTTCGGTCACGGAATGATTATGCCATCGACAATCGAAGTAATGCGTGACAAGGCAAAATTCCTTGCCGTCAATACTCAGACCAATAGTGCTAATATCGGCTACAATCTGATTACCCGATATCCTAGTGCCGATTACATTTGCATTGATGCACCGGAGGCGCAGCTGGCCGTCGGCGACAGGACCAGTGAGCTGGATGTCGTTATTGCTGAACAATTGGCAGATAAAATCGATTGTCCAAAATTCACAGTGACCCATGGAAGGTATGGGTGCGTCGCTTACGATAGGGAAAAAGGCACGGTACGAATCCCAGCCTTTACCAAGACCGTCGTCGACACAGTTGGGGCCGGCGATGCATTTCTGGCGGTGACCTCGCCATTGGCTGCCGTGGGCGGAAACTCAGAACATATCGGCTTTATCGGCAATGCGGCGGGGGCCATGAAGGTCGGCATTCTTGGCCATCGCAGTTCCGTCGAGAAAGTGCCGCTGATGCGATTTATTACAACGTTGTTGAAATAATGCCGACCACTTCCAACCTGTTAAGTAACAAACATACGGCGAATACATGAACGATCCTCATCGCATCGACAGCCACAAGCTGACTTACCATCCAGACCGCGTCGCCGAATTGCTGAAATCGCGCGACGACTGGCAAATGGCCAAGGACATCTACCCCATCTATATGGAGGTCTCGCCGGTTGGTGCGTGCAACCATCGCTGCACGTTCTGCGCCGTCGATTACATCGGCTACAAGCCGGTTATGCTGGACGTCGATATTTTCAAGGACCGGGTTGCGGAAATGGGGCGCCTAGGCGTTCGCAGCATTATGTTTGCAGGCGAGGGAGAGCCGCTTTTGCACAAACGCATCAACGATATTATTTGTGCGACCAAGGCGTCCGGCATTGATGTGTCGTTCACCACCAACGCCTCTGTTCTGCCCAAGCGCTTTACCGATGATGCGCTGGAGCATGTTTCGTGGATCAAGGTGTCGCTGAATGCCGGCACGGCAGAAACCTACGAGAAAGTTCACCGCTGCAAGCCCGGCGATTTCGATAAGGTGATCGGCAATCTGAAGGCCATTGTCGCCGCCCGTAAAGAGAACGGGTACGAATGCACCATCGGGGCGCAAATTCTGCTGTTGCCGGAAAACGCCCACGAGGTCGAAACCCTGGCGAAGATTTGTCGTGACGAGATCGGCCTAGATTATCTGGTCGTCAAACCCTATTCCCAGCACATGTTTAGCGAAACGACAGAATACGAGGGTGTTAACTACGAAGATTTTCTGCATATGGAAGAAGACCTGGGAAAGTTGAACACCGATGATTTCCGTCTGGTGTTCCGCGGCAAGGCGATGCGCGACCACGGAACCGAAGAACGTTATGACAAATGTTATTCGGTGCCGTTTCTGTGGGGCTATATCATGGCAAGCGGCATTGTCTCGGGGTGCAGCGCCTACCTGCTAGACAAGCGGTTCGAATTCGGCAACATCAATGACAATACGTTCGAAGAAATCTGGACCGGCGATGCGCGCAAGGAAAACCATCGCTTCGTCATGAACGATTTGGACATCAAAGAATGTCGGGTCAATTGTCGCATGGACAAAGTTAATCGCTATTTGCACGACATCATTGAACATCGCCCAGCCCACGCCAACTTTATCTGACCGTTCATATGAAACATGCCGTTTCAAACATCGCGCTCAGTCCTTACGACCATGGCGATGAGCTTGCCCGGCTGGCTGAGTTCGGCTTGCAGGGTCTGGAAATCGCGCCGTCGAGAGTTTGGCGTGACACATGGGCAGGCCTCACGCCGGGTCAGGTCGAGTCCTATCGGCACCAGATTAGTGAAGCCGGGCTTGATGTTGTCGGG
>JABHGV010000022.1 GCA_018671895.1 Rhodospirillaceae bacterium
GTATTTTCCTCGCCGCTTAGGTCCGCCTGAAAGACCGTCCACAGGGTGGTGTTGAAATCCAGTGCCTCGGCCAGGGACTTTGTATCTTCGGGGTGCATGCGAGCGGTGTTCAACAACCGGGCCGCCTTGATCAGGGCTTCGCCGTCGCGCGACATACCGTGCAAGGACGCCGAACGGGTGCGGGCATATGCTTCGACAGGGGACATGGTTTTAAGCCCGCTCCAGCAGACCAACGACCAATTGCGCCGATTGATTGCTAATGTTCTGGGCTTCCTGGGCGAGTGAGTCGCGCACATTGGCGGACAATAATTTTGCCCCTTCTTCGTTCAGGTCGGCCTCGACCAGCTTGTCGGCACCAGCCTGCACGATGTTGGCGAGGTTTTCGGAAAATTCCTCGCGGACACCCAGAATGGCTGCGTTGCCAACGATGTTCGACGTTGTTGAACGGATTTGCGAGCGCGCATCGTCCAAAGCAGTCAGCGCGTTGTTGATGTCGGTGGTGGTGGCGAAACTGCCGTAAGCGGCCGCCGACGTGCCAATCCCCAATCCGCTTGCGTCGCTGGCGGAACCGGCAACATCAAGGCTTTCGCTCGGCTGCTCGCTGATATTGACGCGCAGGGTGTCGGACGGATTCGACAGCAGGTTGACGCCTTTATAAGAAGTATCGCCGATCAGATTGTTCAGTTGCGTGCGCACGACATCAAACTGTGCGGCCAGGTTGGCGCGGTCATCGGCCTCGGCGCTGAGTGCTTGCGTGGCGATGCCTTTTAATTGCTGGGCCAGCTTGTCGGCGGCATCCAGACCGGCCTCGGTGACCAGCAGGGCGCTGATGCCCTGATCGATATTGGCCTTGGCGGTGTTCAGGGTGTCGACGCGGGCAACCAGGCCCTTCGATAACAGGAATTTCTGCGCGTCTTCGGTGATCTTCGAAATCTTGCGCCCGGTGGCCAGATGATTGGCGGCCTGGTCGCGGGCATCGGCAATGCGGCTGCGCGCCGTCAATGACAGCTGTTGGGCGGCGCCTAGGGAAATCGAATCAACCATATATTAAAGACCGGTGTCCTGTTCGTTAATGCTGGCCTGATTATGGAAAATCGATGCGGGGTGAGTCTGTGACATACGTCACAGGCGGGATTTTCTGTTGTAAGGAGAGAAAACAAGACCCGCAGCTTTTAACTACGGGTCTCGATGGTGGAGCCGAGGGGAATCGAACCCAAAACCTGCGAAGCGGCGCAGCCGCATGTGGCAAACAAGACTCAGGGGTTCTTGCCCGGAAAGAAAAAGGGCCTAACCATGTTCGGTTAAGCCCTTTTGAAACTGGTGGAGCCGAGGGGAATCGAACCCCTGACCTCCACGTTGCGAACGTGGCGCTCTCCCAACTGAGCTACGGCCCCTTTAATGGGTTGCGGCGGTGTTATGGAACCACGACCTCTGCCCTGTCAAGGGGTGGCTCATGGGGCGGCATGGCAGCGTTGTCTCATGCCCTTGCGCCAGTCTTCCGACAGGGCTACTTTATCGCCGCTGTTAACCAACAAGTGAGCCACAGTCATGGATGTTCTTCTCGGGCCCGTCGCCAAGCTTCTGATTACCGTTATCGACCTGTACATATGGATCGTCGTTATCGGGGTGATTCTAAGCGGGCTGGTTGCCTTTAATGTCATTAATTCATCGAACCGCTTCGTTTATATAGTCGGGGAGTTCATTCACCGGGCGACCGATCCGCCGCTGCAAAAAATCCGCAACATACTGCCAGCCATGGGCAACTTCGATTTGTCGCCTATCATCTTGATTCTGGGTCTTGTCCTGCTTCACGACGTGTTGATCAAGATGATGATGAAGTTCGGCTGATGACCTGTTTGCGCCGCAAGACGGAAAGAATTGATGGCTGATGCAAAAATAATCGACGGCAAGGCTTTTGCCGAAGGGCTTCGCAACAAGGTTGCCCAAGAGGTCGCGCGCCTGAAGGATGCCCATGAACACGTGCCCGGACTGGCGGTGGTGCTGATTGGCGAGGACCCGGCGAGCCAAGTGTATGTCCGCAACAAGGGCAAGCAGACCATCGATGCGGGGATGAACTCGTTTGAGCACAAACTGTCCGATGAAATTACCAATGATGAGCTGCTGACCCTGATCCATGGCCTGAACAAGGACGACAAGGTCAACGGCATTCTGGTGCAATTGCCGCTGCCCGATCACATCGACGAGGCCCGAGTGCTCGCCGCCATCGACCCGGCCAAGGATGTCGATGGCTTCCACGTTATTAATGTCGGCAAATTGGCGACCGGCGATTCCTCGGCGATGGTGCCGTGTACGCCGCTTGGTTGCCTGATGATGTTGAAAGATACGCTAGGCGATTTGACCGGCAAGACGGCGCTGGTGCTGGGTCGCTCGAACATCGTCGGCAAGCCGATGGCGCAATTGCTGCTGGGTGAGCACTGCACCGTCACCATCGCCCATTCCCGGACCAAAGACCTTCCTGATGTGTGTCGCAATGCTGATATTCTGATCGCCGCCGTTGGTCGCCCGCACATGGTAAAGGGCGACTGGATCAAGCCCGGTGCGGTGGTTGTCGATGTCGGCATTAACCGCATCGATGCGCCGGAAAAGGGCGAGGGCAAGACCCGGTTGGTCGGCGATGTCGATTTTGATGCGGCGTCACAGGTCGCCTCGGCCATCACGCCGGTGCCGGGCGGTGTTGGGCCGATGACCATCGCATGCTTGCTGCGCAACACACTGGTTGCGACCTGCTTGCAAAATGATCTGGATATTCCGGAGATTTAGGTCCCGCGAAAGCCATATATTGAGTGAGATTGGACCCTAAGTGGAAATCGATATCAGGTCTTTTACTCCCGACATGACGGATGCTGTCGGGCAATTGATCATCAAAATTCAACGTGACGAGTTTGAACTGCCACTGACCCTGGATGATCAGCCGGACCTGGACGACATTCCGGGTGTGTATCAGAAAAACAATGGCAACTTCTGGGTTGCGCATACCCGTGACGGGAAGGTTATCGGCACGCTGGCGCTCGTTGACTTAGGCAATGGCCATGGAGCGCTGATGAAAATGTTCGTTGCCAGCATGTTTCGCGGCAGCCGCATTGGCATCGGCAACCGGCTGCTTGAAACCCTGGTGACGCATGCCCGAAATAATGGGTTTTCCGACGTTTGTCTGGGCACCACGTCGGTCATGCCGCGCGCCCACGCGTTCTATGAAAAGAATGACTTTCAGGAAATCGACATAGATGATTTACCCGAAGGCTTCCCTGTGATGAAGGTCGACACGAAATTTTATCGGCTCGATTTGACGTCATGAGCGTCTGGTTCGGAGGCTTCGGAGAATTGATCCTGGCGATGGTCGTGTTCATCGCGTCTCATATGATTCCATCGCATCGTCCGCTGCGCAGGGCATTGGTCGGCATGGTTGGCGAGTGGCCGTTCATGGGTCTTTATTCGGTGCTTTCGGTGGGGTTGCTGTGGTGGTTGATCGTGGTCTATCAGCACAGCCCCGATGTCGTATTGTTCGAGCCCATCACCTTTTTCCGGCACTTGCCGTTGGCCCTGATGCTGCCGGTCTGCCTGCTTGTGGTCGGTGCATTTCGCCGACGTGATGGCGGCATCGTTCCGGGGGTCTTGAAGATCACCCGCCATCCAGTGCTGTGGGCGCTGGCGATCTGGGCGGTGATGCACATGGCGGCCAACCCCTATGGGGCGGCGTGGATACTGTTCGGTTCAATGGCGGCGTTGGCGGTTTTCGGGTCCATTCATATGGACCGGCGACAACAAACCGATGGCGATGCTCGTGATCTGGCCCTGGTTGCCGAGACATCGAACGTTCCGTTAGCCGCCCTGATTGCCGGCAGGGCACGGCTTCAATGGGACGAAATCGGTTGGCCGACGACGATCGGCACCGTTGTTGTGTATGGCGTGTTGCTGTGGGCGCACAAGGCCGTTATCGGCATCTCGCCATTGCCACTTCCTTAAAGTCCGTGGCGATGATACAAGGCGCACCCATGAGCACAGACCTTTCACATATCCGTAACTTTTCCATTATCGCCCACATCGATCATGGCAAGTCGACGCTTGCCGATCGCCTGATTCAAATGACCGGTGGTCTCGAAGAACGCGAGATGAAGGAACAGGTTCTCGATTCCATGGATATCGAGCGCGAGCGCGGCATTACCATCAAGGCGCAGACGGTGCGACTCGATTACAAGGCGAAAAATGGCGAGGTCTATCAGCTGAACCTTATGGACACGCCCGGCCATGTTGACTTTGCCTATGAAGTCAGCCGGTCGCTGGCGGCGTGCGAGGGCTCGCTGCTGGTTGTCGACGCTACCCAGGGCGTCGAGGCGCAAACGCTGGCCAACGTTTATCTGGCGCTCGACAACGACCATGAAATTATCACTGTCTTGAACAAGATCGACCTGCCGGCATCAGAACCGGATCGCATCAAGGCGCAGATCGAAGACGTCGTCGGGCTGGACACGTCGGACGCGCTGGCCATTTCGGCAAAGACCGGCGAAGGCGTCGCCGATGTCCTCGAAGCCCTGATCGAACGCCTGCCCTCGCCGACGGGCGACCGCGAGGCACCTTTGAAGGCATTGCTGGTCGACAGCTGGTACGACCCCTATCTGGGCGTCATGATTCTGGTGCGCGTCAAGGACGGGGTACTGAAAAAGGGCATGAAGGTCCGGATGATGGCCAGCGGCACCCTGCATCAGGTCGAACAAGTCGGCTATTTCAATCCGAAGGCAACGCGTACCGATGAACTTGGCCCCGGCGAGGTCGGCTACATTACGGCGTCTATCAAGACCGTTGCCGATACCGATGTCGGCGATACCATTACCGAAGACAAGCGTCAGGCAGATAAACCGTTGGCCGGGTTCAAGCCGTCGGTGCCGGTGGTTTTCTGCTCGCTGTTCCCGGCGGATGCCAACGATTTCGAAGACCTGCGCGACAGCCTGGCCAAGCTGCGCCTGAACGATGCCAGTTTCGAATACGAACCGGAAAACTCGATGGCGTTGGGGCTTGGCTTTCGCTGTGGGTTCTTAGGCCTGTTGCATCTGGAGATTATTCAGGAACGTCTGGAGCGCGAATTTGATCTCGACTTGATCACCACGGCACCCAGCGTCGCCTATCATATCGAGCTTAACAATGGCACCTCGATGGATCTGCACAACCCCGCCGACATGCCCGAGCCAACGCAAATCGCGATGATTCAGGAACCCTGGATCAAGGCGACGATTATGGTGCCCGATGAATATCTGGGCTCGATCCTGCAATTGTGCACGGAACGGCGCGGCGAACAGATCGAACTGACCTATGCTGGCAGCAGGGCGATGGCCATTTACCGGCTGCCCCTGAACGAGGTGGTGTTTGATTTTTATGACCGGCTGAAGTCGATCTCGCGCGGTTATGCCAGCTTCGATTATGAAATGGACGGCATGACCGAAGGCGATCTGGTGAAGGTGTCGATTCTGGTCAATGCAGAGCAGGTCGATGCCCTGGGCTTTGTTTGTCACCGCAGTCAGGCCGACACCCGTGGGCGCGGCGTTTGTGCACGTCTGAAAGACCTGATCCCGCGTCAGTTGTTCAAAATTCCCATTCAGGCTGCCATCGGTGGCAAGTTCATTGCGCGGGAAACGCTCAGCGGCATGCGCAAGGACGTCACCGCCAAATGTTATGGCGGCGACATCACGCGTAAGAAAAAGCTGCTGGAAAAGCAGAAGAAGGGCAAAAAGAAGATGCGTCAGTTCGGCAAGGTGGAAATCCCACAGTCGGCCTTTATTGCAGCCCTCAG
Organism: Rhodospirillaceae bacterium; assembly: GCA_018671895.1. Taxonomy (GTDB): domain Bacteria; phylum Pseudomonadota; class Alphaproteobacteria; order Rhodospirillales; family JABHCV01; genus JABHGV01. Next base: position 5,804 of record JABHGV010000022.1, read on the forward strand.
AATGACCGACGATTAATCGCAGACGCGATCAATCGTTTTTGTGAGCGCCCTGCGGGGCGCATTCTCTGGAAGTCAGACTTTAAATGGGCGACGGGCGTTTTAATCGTCCCCATCACTCCTTTTTGGCGGCAATGTGTACGGCTCGTAACTGTGATCGGTGACGATATCCCCTTCGATGGGGTCGTCCGGGTGTATGTCCTGGGGCCCGTGTTCTTCGTCAGGGTCGTTTGTTTTCAAGGCCTCGCGTGTCAGCTCGTCGTACAGGTCGAACGAGGCAAGCACTTCATCAACGTCATGGTCTCCGCCTGTGCCGTGGTTGGGCCGGGTAAACCAGGCGATAAAGCCGCCGGGAATGCCAAGAACCGCCCAGCCCGGAAGCTGCAGAATCGTCAAGATGACAGGATCCCACAGCCAGGGCGCAATGCGCTCGGCGCGGATTTCGGCGATCAGGAAGCTTTTAGGCCACAGCGCATACCACAGGTCGCGGGCCGGAATGATGAAGCTGTTTTCCCCGCCGGGCATGGCATGGGATACGGTCTCAGCCGCCGCCGCGACGAAAGCCAGGCCAAGCATGGACAGCCCGAAATAAAATAACAAACGCATGAAAGCATCTTAACCGTTGCGCGCGAACGCCGCCTCGGTTAATTTTCGCGGCCTTGGTCACACAGCAATTACCTGTCGGTCAAGACGTTGACTCCCAAGCCCGCGACTGCGGACCGCCGCTTGAGGGACACATATGGAGGGGTGGCCGAGTGGCTGAAGGCGCACGCTTGGAAAGCGTGTATGCGGGAAACCGTATCGAGGGTTCGAATCCCTCTCCCTCCGCCACTATTCTATTGACAACAGTCTCTCTGCGAAGCGGTTTCTGCCAGAATTCCCAGCTTCTGCACCCTTTTTTAAGTGAAGCTGTTGACCCGCTTTTAATCCAAAATCACCGAAATCTCTCTCTAATGGCCAA
>JABHGV010000023.1 GCA_018671895.1 Rhodospirillaceae bacterium
GGACAGTCTCATCCGATCGCACGGTCTCCACGATCGGTTTCGCTGGCGGCTCTGGATTGCTCGCAGGTCGCCCGGTGACCTGCGGATCCCAGGGGGGAATCGGAACCTCATGCGCGGTAAACACCTGCGGCGAATAGTCGATCAGCGTCAGCCTGGCCGACATCTCCGGACCCGGCTCAATGGTTTTAACCAGCAACTCCACCGTTTCCTGGCCAACTTCGCCAAAAGAAAGTAAATCCCCGATTGTCGGCATGGTTGCCGCCGGTATGACCGGGAGAAAACTCAAGGTCCTGGTCTCGCCGGCCGCCGTGACGACGTTTGTCACCAGGCTTCCATGCGCCTCGGTCCGGATGCGTACGCTGTAACTTTTACCGCCTTCCATAATCACGGCGTCATCCAGTGTCACGCCGTCGCAATCGCCACTACCATCGAGGCTGTTTGTTTTGATGCGGGCTGAGTACAGCCCCCAGCCCGGCACGTCATGTGTGACCCGCACCAAATCACCGCGCGTACAGATTATGTGTTCGATATCAGTATTCAGCTCGTAGGTTTCCGCGCGATGAACAGCCTCGGCCAAATGACGTCGGGCCTTTTTGTATATCTCTGTTGCCGAGGTTTGCCCCCAAAGTTCCAGAACTTCGAACTTTTTGGCATTGTTGGCGCCGTACCCATCGGCATAGACGATGCGTTCTGATTCCCGGTAACCCGAGGCCGCATCGACAAACCTGACCTTCACGCCATGCACCGTCTCGGGGAAAACGCGGTCGCCCCGAAAGCCCCACGAATTGCGCGGCGTGAACATCTGCACCGGCGTTGATTTTGCCTCATCGATCACGACACCGTATTTGCCATCACGCTTTGACAACGACGCATGCGCAGCCGACAGAACGTCGTTGACGACTTCACCCACTGTGGTCGAAAAATCAATGACACCGTTGAACTGGTGACCGGTGTTCTGGCATTTGTTGTACAGATTCTGCCAGCTGCTATCGATCAGTTTCGCCGTCTCGATGGGTCGCGCGTTGGCCTTGCCGCTGAGCACAAACCGCGCCAGCGCCGACACATTTGCGGTGGCCTGTTCTACCCAGGATGTTCCGTTCCAGCATGGCAAGATCGACGTTGCGACCAAATTCAACTGATCGACGACGCCGTTCAGCTGGTCCGACGCCTTGATGCGCATGGCAATTTGCGCCAGGCCCGACATCTGCACCGGCGCCTCATTGGTAATCGTGCGCAGCACTGACCAGCTGCAGTCCTCATAGACCCGATTGCTATCCGTCAGCGACGTCGTACGGCGCAGGCGCACATCGTACTGCCCTCGCGACACCGACCAGCGTAGCCCACGCCGGATGGTTTCCGCGCGGTTGTCCGTGACCGGGATATTGCCGGCAGACATCCAACCGCCACCCAAAGTATCCTGGTACTCCACCGACACCGTCACTGTATGTGAGGCATAGGTGCCGTCATCCTCGATGCTGACGACGCCGGTCGGGAACCCGATATCCACTGACAATTCATCGGCGTTCGCTTCGCTGCGCCGCTGAACGTAGCTCGCCAATCCTGGTTTGCCCGAAATCACCCCATCCAGGAAGGCGGCGACCGGCTCCTCATGCACGTCCTTTGGAAACAGGCCGATCGGGGCATCGCTGTCGTAACCGTGGCGGATTTCGGTTTCCACATCGTCAAAAGAGGACAGTGGCGTCTCCCCGATTTTCAGATTGTCTAGCTGCAGCGGACCATAACCGACTGTAAACAACAGCCGCAGATACTGGTCATCACCAACGATTTCGGTATAAGGCTCAGCCCCCAACGGCGGATACACTTTGTGCCTCCCGAGAACCACTGGAATCACCTCATAAGGCGCCAGTCGGTTACGCGATCCGGTCAGGGACAATGTCGGTGAGGACCGTGGACCGCCGACGAAACTGCCGCCCATCCCTGATCCCGTGCCTGGAGTCGCTGCCAGGGCTCCCAGGCTTTGTTGCGGCGGCGGTGCCAGGCTGTTTACCAGCAACCGGCCGCCCATGGTCGTCGCCGTCGAAACCAGAAAGCGCCCGAACGACAACGCCGTCGCCGGCGCCATGCCCAGAGACAGTCCGATATTGCCGGCAGCCGCCGCCACAACCGGGATCGCCGGTATAAAAACGGATGCCGCCATTACCGCAACCGTCAATATTGTGGCGATCGGGTTTTTTCGTTGACCGCCCCCACCCCCGCCAGCCGGCACGACGCGCACTTCCACCAGCACGCCCTTTTTCGGGCGCACGTGCCGCCAGAGAGGGCGTGGCACGGCCTCACCGTTGATCTTGACATGAGCCTGCGCCCGGTCAACTTCAGCGCCACAGACCAGCGCAATCATATCTGCAACCGAGCCGCCTGCCTTAACGGCAAGATCAACACGACCATCGAAGGAAAACGGATTAGGCAGGCCCACAACGCGAACATCGTTCGCCTCAGACGGTAACGGCGGCAGGATTTCCTGTCGCCCCTGGTGTTGCCCATGTTGCCTCACTGTGGGTAAGGTCATGCCAGTTGTTCGTGCCGGAAAATACCGGTCCAGCGCCGGGCATCCCGTCCATAGCCCAACTCCGCCAGAACGACGCCAATTTTTTCCTCTGCATGGATAAAATGACAGGGACCAACAAAAATGCCTGTGTGGCAATTCCGCATCATCCGGCGCATCAGAATACCGTCACCGGCCTGCGGTGGAGCCATTTGCCGATCCGGCGTCATTATCGACACCCACGGCGACAGATGTCTTCCGATCAATCTTGCCGTGGCCCTGGTATCGGCCGATGATGGATAGTCTTCATGCAGACTTTCCAACGTAATATCGAACTGTTCAATAAAGACAAGGCGGACCAGGCCCCAGCAGTCACAGCCCATGCGATCGCGACCGCGATCGACATAGGGAATACCGATATAGGAATTGGCCCAGGTCGCGATCATCGGCTGAACTTTCCAGGGTGGTTGCCAGGCGTGAAAGTATTGCCTGGGAAGGCTTCGTTTAAAATATCATGGGTCCGAAGCTGACCTGTAATCGTCATGGCATCGTATTTGGCACCATATAGCTTGAATTCCATCGGCCCCAGCTCGACCGTATCCGGTGCACTGGCGGCGACCAGCTCCAGGGTGATAACCGGCGGCGTAACGATTGCCCGCAATCCCTGCAAGATTGTCACATCAACGTTGTCGATTGTCAGGGACAATTCAGTCGACCGGTCCGGATCGTCGCCCGGCACGCCGATATCGAATGGATAAGCCACAAAGGTGTTGCCGCGCGACACAATGTCGGTGTCGTTCTGCACCACCCGGATGGGCGGATTGATGTCCTCATGATCGATTGTCATCAATGACAGGATAGCCTCACCGGTCTCCTGCGCCATCAGGGCCTCACGCAACGAGACGCCAATCGTCCTCACGGCATGATCTCCAGGTCCAGCGTCGCTCGAAAAATCACCGGCCCACCCGTCACAGCCGGCTCACCAACAAAACGATAGGTAACGGCCGTTTGCCTGATCGGCTCAACCCAGTCGAAAGGCAACGTGCCGTCGACCAGGGTTGTTTCGTGGAAGGCTTCCAGCGTCGCCACCTGTGCGGCCGTCAGCTGGATGGCTCCCTTGATCGGCGCTGGCGCCGACGTCCCGCGCCGCCGCTGCTTGACGGGACCGTATTCCATCTGGGTCCGGATTTTGTTCTTGCGGAAACGCCGGTCGAACCCTGCAACCAGAAGATACCTGGGCAGGTCTGTCGGCCATGTTGCATTGACCATTTTCTACTCCCTGCGAATCCCCGCCCGGCTGGCGGCATAGTTGCGCTTCATCATTCGATCAGCCCCACCGCTGTCGAATTCCTGTTCTACAGCGTCCCGTACCAAAATCCGGATCAACTCCTCGCCTGACGGCCCGCGCGTAGACGAAGTTTCGATTGAAGCCGACTGCGTCCCGCGTTGATCGATCACCTGAACCACGACTTCAGAACCAAAGGCCTCGCGCATCTGGCCGGGCCAGCCGATGACTTCACCTTTCTTGGCAATCACCGGTACTTCGCCGCCGACCAGTCCGCCTGAATGGAATCGGGGCGCATTATTGAACACCGCCGGGTCGACCGGGCGATGGGCAAGCGGCGTCACACCGATCATGCCGCCGCTATGGGCAAAGGCTGTGCTGCGAAACTGAGGGGCCAGCCCGACACCGTTATTGAACGCTGTCAGGCCGGATGAGCTGGAAAAATCAAAACTGAAGCTGCCAATCAGACCTTCAAGAAAGCTTTCCATGGGTTTGAAGATCAAGAGCCGATAGGCCGCCCTGAGTGCTGCCTCTTCCAATGACGTAAAGAAATCTCCCACCGAAAGCTTGCCGGTCCGGGCCCAGTTGACCCAGGCGTCTTCTGATGCTTTCAGGGCGCTGGAGGTGACATCCTCAAACATCTGTGCCGCGTCACCGGCCTGTTTACCATAATCACGCAAGGCCCGGGAAACACCTGCCGACCAGTCTTGACTGGCGTTCAGCATGCGCTCATAGGCTTGTTCGGATGCTCGGGCGAAGGTTTCCTGGGCAATGGCTCCTTCGGCCAACAATTTATTCAGATCGGCAATTTCGGCTTTGTAGGATTCTTGCGCCGTGCGCAGACTGATCGTGAGAGACTTTCCCTTCTCTCGCAGCTTGATCGCATCCTCTTCCGCCTTGTTGCGGGCTTCTATGGCCTGTTGTTCTTCAAACAAGGCTCCGGCCAGTTCGCGCACCTGGCGTTGTTGAACATCCGTGGCCTCAGCCGACAGTCGACGCAGGGCCTGAGAGACAAAGCGCTGCTTGTCGGTCATGGCCAACGCATCGTGCTCGGCGCGTAATCCATCTATAACCTTGCGATTGGCCTCAGTAATTCGGTTCGCCGCTTCCTGTGCTTTGGCGGCAAGCCGTGCCAGCTTGGCATCGCGGACAGAGGCGGCCTGGTCCATCAGGGCATCAACCTGAGACTGGTTGCTGCCATCCGGGGCAAGCAAGGCCTCAACGTCTTTTGCCAGTTGTTCATATTCAGCCCGAATACGCTCCGCCCCCTGATGGGTCAGGGTGAACAGTTGTCGCTGCAGGTCTTTTTCAAGTTTGGTGATGCGGTCAGCTCTAACTTGTGCAGCTTTGAGATCAATCTCTACGGTGTCATCAGGCGTGGGGGTGTTGGTTTTTGGATCGGGTTTTCCACCCATATCCCGCTGCATCCAGGCTAGCTTTGTCGACCATTGCCGATAGATGGCTGCCTTTTCCTTGAGCTGGCGCTCCAATGCCACCTTGCGACCCCAACCAAGGGGATCGTCCAAAAACTCAACATCACCCAGTTCTTTCAGCTCACGGGCAATTTCCTGAAGCTCGGCACGGCGCTCCTCGACAATCGAGCGGGTGCTGCC
>JABHGV010000024.1 GCA_018671895.1 Rhodospirillaceae bacterium
CCGATGCGTTGATGGTGGCGCGTGGCGATCTGGGCGTTGAATTGCCGCCCGAAGACGTTCCGGCTATCCAGAAACAAATCATCTATTCGTGTCGGCAAGCCGGCAAGCCGGTCGTTGTCGCGACCCAGATGCTGGAATCGATGATTCATACTCCGACCCCGACCCGGGCCGAGGCATCTGACGTTGCCACCGCCATTTACGATGGTGCCGATGCCGTCATGTTGTCGGCAGAAACCGCCGTTGGCGAATTTGCCACCGAGTCCGTCGCCATGATGGACCGCATTATCAACCGCGTCGAAATTGATCCGATCTATCGCAAGATTACCGATGCCGAGCGACGCGAACCGGAGGCTACAGCCGCCGATGCGATCTCTGCGGCTGCCCGACAGACGGCGCAAACCGTCAGTGCAGCAGCCGTTGTTACGTTTTCCTCGTCTGGGTCAACGACCTTGCGTGCGGCACGCGAACGCCCGAATGTTCCCATCCTTGGCCTGACGCCGAATGTCGCAACGGCGCGTCGCCTGGCCATTGCCTGGGGCGTGCATTCACTGCAAACGCCAGATCTGACCAGTTTTACGGAAATGGTCAACATTGCGGTGACGGCGGCGGATAAACAGGAATTTGCTGTCGCCGGGGACGCCATTGTCGTTACCGCCGGGGTGCCGTTTGGAACGCCCGGCGCGACCAACATTCTCAGAATAGCCTGGGTTGAATAATCTCTAATGTTCGGTGACCTTCTAGCCATTATTGCGCCGGTGTTTGTGTGTGCTGGTATTGGCTATATCTGGGTCAAGCAGGACCGTCCCTTTGAAATGGATCTGGTGACGGCGCTGATGACCAACATTGGCGCGCCGAGCCTGATCTTCATCACCCTTGTCGAAGTCGAGATGACCTTCGATGCCTTCACCACCATGGCCTGGGCATCGGCGGCGGCAATCGCCGGGTTTACGATAATTTCAGGGGTAGTGTTGAAGGCGACCGGTTCAAACATCCGGGCTTTTATCCCGTCGATGATGTTCACCAACTGCGGCAACATGGGGCTGCCGCTGAGTCTGCTGGCGTTTGGCGATCCGGGTCTGGCGCTGGCCATCGTCTATTTCACGGTATCTTCGGTTTTCCAGTTCACCATCGGTGTCGGTATCGCGTCGGGTGAAATGTCTGTCAGCGGCCTGGCCAGAATTCCGATGCTCTATGCCATATTCGCCGCCGTCGCGGTTATCGCCAGTGGCGTCACTCCGCCGGATGTTATCTTGAATACGACAAGACTGCTTGGCGGCATGACCATCCCGATGATGTTGATTGCCCTTGGCGTATCACTGGGGCGGCTACGGGTCGCCAGTTTCAAGCGCAGTCTGTTGATGTCGTTGCTGCGGCTGGTCATGGGCTTTGCCGTTGGTTATGGCGTCGCCTGGGGCTTCGGTTTCGAAGGGCTGGAACGGGGTATCATCATCATGCAGTCGGCGATGCCTGTGGCCGTCTTTAATTACCTGTTTGCCGAACGCTACAAACATAACCCGGAAGAGGTCGCCGGCATGGTCGTGCTGTCGACGTTGATATCGTTTGCGACGTTGCCAGCCTTGTTATGGTACGTGATATAGACCCCCGGTTCGCCGTCAGCCATAAAGCGAATTCAGGGCCGCATCATAGGCTTCGATAATTTTGTGACGTCGGATTTTCATGGTCGGCGTCAACAGACCGCTGTCGATGGTGAACGGCGCGTCTGCGATGATAAAACGGCGAACCTTCTCGATGTTAGACAGTCGCTGATTGATGCGGTCGACAATTTCTCCGACGGCGGATTTAAAATCGGTGTTATCGACCAAATCGGCCAGTTCGTTCGAGCCGCCGGACTGTTTCGCCCATTCATGTATCCAATCGGGATCGGGAACGATGATGGCGCTCAGGTGCGGGCGTTTGTCACCATAAACCATGGCCTGGGATATCTCAGGCTCCAAAGTCAGCACGCCTTCGATGCGTTGCGGGGCGATATTGTCGCCGCCGGAATTGACGATGATATCTTTCTTGCGGTCGGTGATCAGCAGGCGACCCAGGTCGTCCTGATGGCCGATGTCGCCGGTGTGCAGCCAGCCATCGCGGATGCATTCGCGGGTGTCTTCATCGCGTCCCCAATAACCCTTCATCAGCAATTCACCGCGGACCAGGATTTCACCATCGGCGGCGATTTTCACTTCGACCGCAGTCATCGGGCGACCGACCGTGTCAATTTTGATCTGGTTCGGCCGGTTGACGCTGATCACGGGGCCGGTTTCGGTCAGGCCATAGCCTTGCAGGATGCGCAAGCCCAGCGCCAGAAAGAAGCTGCCGATGTCGGGGTTCAGGGGTGCGCCACCCGATACCAACGCCTTCAGGCGGCCACCAAAGCGGGCCTTGACCTTTTTGCGCACCAGAATACTGAGGATACCGTCGACAAGCCGTTCCGCGAGGCTAAGGGGCGTGGTGCCATCAAGCCGCTTACAGCCCAGTTCGACGGCCCGCATGAATAACTTTTCCTTCATGCCGCCCTGCGCTTTAACGCCGCGGCTGATACGCAGGTGGAATGTTTCGTACAGGCGCGGTACCGCCGTCATGATCGTCGGGCGGGCTTCGATCATATTGGCGGCCAGGGTCTCGGCCCCTTCGGCGTAATAGATTTCGGCCCCGATGGACATGGGGAAGAATTGCCCCGCCGTGTGCTCATAGGAATGTGACAACGGCAGGAATGACAGGAATACTTCATCGCCCAGACCGATTTCCTGCAAGGCATCCCGGGCCCCGGTGCAATTGTGCAGGATGGCGCCGTGCGACAGCATCACGCCCTTGGGGACACCGCCGGTGCCCGATGTATAGATAAGGCAACAGGTATCATCGCGTTTAATCCCCGCGACCTGTTCGACGACGTTTTCGTGGCGCGCCGCGCCCATCGCCAGAACCTCGCCCCACATATGGATTTCGATGCCGATGTTCTGGGCGATGTCGGGCTGTTCGATGGCGATGACGCTTTCAAGGGCAGATGCCTGAACGGCGGCGGGCAGCAGGCGCTCTGCCAGTTTTGCCGTCGAAACGATGGCCAGTCTGGCACCACTATCGGAGAGAATGTGCAGATGGTCGTCCTTGGTGTTGGTGATATAGGCAGGCACCGTGATGGCACCGATCGCCATAATCGCCAGATCGGCAATCAGCCATTCCGGGCGATTTTCAGAAACCAGAACGACACGGTCACCGGCTTCGATGCCCAGTGCCGCGAGCCCACGTGCCAGTTCACTGACCTGGGCCGCGGTTTCGCGCCAGGTCATGGCCCGGTAATTGCCATCTTTCTTGGCCCACAGGAAAGGCGCTTCGCCCTTGTCTTCGACCCTTTCGAAAAACAGGTTAAGCAGATTTTGTGATTGTTCGGCGGTGTTCATTATCAATACTGTTTCTTCGTGGTTGTGCTGGTTAGTATCCAGCCTTATATGCGTCCGGTGTGCAATGGAGAATTTAATGACTGCCGAGAATAAAACTGCTGAGTTGCCGGAATGGAATCTGGACGATTTGTATCACAGCCCTGAGGCGGAAGAGCTGGAAGTGGACCTGAAACGGGCCGACAGCCTTTCTGAGGTCTTCGCCGGGAAGTATCAAGGCAAGCTTGCAGAACTGGACGGCGATACTCTGGGCGCGGCTATTGCCGATTTCGAAACGTTGACGGAAATTCTCCATAAGGTGATGAGCTATGCCCAGCTTTTGTTCGCAGCCGACGTGGAAAATGCAGACAACGCGCGTTTTCACCAGACCATGCAGGAACGCGTTACTGATATCTCGACGAAGACGCTGTTTTTTCAGCTGGAACTGAACCGGCTTGATGATGAAATTCTTGAAGGCCAGCTAAAATCCCCGAAAGCGGCCCATTACGCCCCGTGGATCCGGGATGTCCGGGCCTTTCGCGAGCACCAGCTGTCAGACGATCTGGAAAAGCTGCTACACGAAAAATCCGTCAGTGGCTCCAACGCCTGGGTCCGCCTGTTCGACGAGACGCAAGCCGCCATGCGTTTCCCCGTCGACGGCGATGACCTGACCATGTCTGACATACTGAACCGATTGTCGGAACCGGATGCAGATACCCGCAAGGTGGCGGCGAAAGCTTTGGGCAAGGGGCTTGCTGAAAATTCCAGGCTGTTTTCGCTCGTCACCAATACGCTGGCCAAGGACAAGGCGACGGAAGATGCGTGGCGGTCCTATCGGCGACCGATTTCCAGTCGCAACCTGTCCAATCAGGTCGAAGACAATGTCGTCGATGCGTTGGTGTCTTCGGTCAAGGAGTCATATCCGGACCTGTCACATCGTTATTACAAGCTGAAGGCAAAGTGGTTTGGCGTCGATGCGCTGGATTACTGGGATCGCAACGCACCACTGCCCGACGATGACGCAAAATTATACGACTGGGACATGGCGCAAAAAACGGTGCTTGATGCTTACGGCCAGTTCGATCCTGAAATGGCCGATATTGCCACCCACTTTTTTGATAAGCGCTGGATTGATGCGGCCCTGCGCCCGGGCAAGGATTCCGGCGCTTTCTCTCATTCCACGGTGCCCTCAGCTCATCCCTATATCCTGATGAATTTCCACGGCAAGGCGCGCGATGTGATGACGCTGGCCCATGAACTGGGTCACGGTGTTCATCAGGTTCTAGCGGCGGGCCAAGGCACGTTGATGGCCGACACCCCCCTGACGACGGCGGAAACCGCGTCGGTGTTCGGTGAAATGCTGACTTTCAGGTCCTTGCTGGATGCCGAAGATGATCCGGGGCTGAGGCGCATATTGCTGGCTGGCAAGGTCGAGGACATGCTCAACACGGTGGTCCGGCAAATCGCCTTCCATGAATTTGAAACGCTGGTGCACGGCGAACGGGCGGCGGGTGAATTGTCGGTCGAGCGTCTGGGCGACATCTGGATGCAGGTGCAAAGCGACAGTTTGGGCGACGGCATTCGTCTTGATGATGATTATCGGTCTTACTGGTCTTACATCCCGCATTTCATTCATTCGCCGTTTTATGTTTACGCTTACGCTTTCGGCGATTGTCTGGTGAATTCCCTGTATGATGTATTCGCATCCGGCCATCCCGGTTTTCAGGCCAAGTATCTTGAAATGCTGTCTGGTGGCGGTACACGCATGCACAAGGAATTGTTGGCCCCGTTCGGTCTGGACGCTTCGGATCCGGATTTCTGGAAGCGCGGATTGAAAATGGTTTCAGGATTTATCGATGAATTGGAAGGAAACGAATAAATGATAATCAGCACGACAGACGGCATTGAAGGCCGCAGCATTTCTGCCTATTCCGGCATTGTTTCCGGCGAGGCCGTCATGGGCACGAATATTTTTCGCGACATGTTCGCCAGTATCCGCGATATTGTTGGTGGTCGTTCCGGTTCTTATGAAAAAGAACTGCGCAACGCCAAGACGCTGGCCCTGGAAGCCATGCAGGCAGAAGCCGAAGAACTGGGGGCAGATGCTATCGTTGCCGTCGATCTGGACTATGAATCCATCGGCAGTGGCGACAAGTCCATGTTGATGGTTACGGCGAACGGGACGGCTATAAAATTGGCCTGATCCGGTCTGTGATAAAATTTCGATTTTGATGTGTTGCGGGTCTTGTGGAAGGTGCCTGAAAGGTGCATAACGCGACCTGAGGTTCGGGTAAATACCCCTAGGGAAAACAAGGAATTTCCGACTATGAAGATTGCTATTCCGAAGGAGAGCCAATCCGACGAAACGCGGGTCGCCGCGTCGCCGGAAGTGGTGGGCAAGCTGATCGGCCTTGGCTTCGATGTCATCGTCGAGTCCGGTGCCGGTGCGACAGCATCATTTGTTGATGCCGCTTACAAAGAGGCCGGTGCATCGATTGCCAAAAATACCGGACAGGCACTGAAAGACGCCGATGTCGTCTTGAAGGTGCAACGCCCGTCGACAGGTGGGGATAACAGCGAAGCCGCGATGATGAAAAAAGGTGCAATCCTGATTTGCAGCCTGCAGGCGTTGTCGTCGGAAAAGGAAATGAAGGCCATCGCCAAGGCAGGCATCACCGCCATCGCCATGGAATTGATGCCGCGTATTACCCGTGCCCAGTCGATGGATATCCTGTCGTCGCAAAGTAACCTCGCCGGTTACAAGGCGGTGCTTGATGCCGGAGACGTTTATGGTCGGTCTTTCCCGATGATGATGACGGCGGCGGGCACCGTTGCCCCGGCCAAAGTCTTTATCATGGGTGTTGGCGTCGCCGGTTTGCAGGCCATTGCCACGGCCAAGCGCTTGGGCGCCGTTGTTACCGCAACAGACGTTCGCCCGGCAACCAAGGAACAGGTCGAAAGCCTGGGGGGTAAATTTCTGGTGGTTGACCCGGAAATGGAAAAAGACGCCCAGACCGCAGGCGGCTATGCCAAGGAAATGCCGCCCGAGTATTTCGAAAAACAGAAAAAAGTCGTCGCCGAGCATATTGCCAAGCAAGATATTGTCATTACCACGGCGTTGATTCCCGGACGCCCGGCCCCGGTGCTGGTCACCGAGGAAATGGTCAAGACGATGAAGCAGGGTTCGGTCATTATTGATCTGGCGGTCGAGGCCGGTGGCAACTGTCCGCTAAGCAAGTTTGGCGAGATCGTCGATGTCGATGGCGTCAAGATTGTCGGCCATGCCAACGTTCCGGGCCGCTTGCCGGAAGTCGCCAGTTCGCTGTTTGGGCGCAACTTGCTTAATTTCCTGACGCCGCACGTGGATTCAGACAGCAAGACCCTGAAACTGGACTTCGAAGATGAAACCGTATCGGGAACCATGATTTGCCACGATGGCAAGATGGTTCATCCGATGCTCGGCGGAAAGCCCAAGAAAAAAGAGAAAGCTGAAGAACCCGCCAAGAAAAAGACCCCGGAGACGGACAAAAAGGGGAAAAATAAATGAGTGCACAATCCATAGCCGAAGGCGCAACCGAACTGGCCAATGAAGCCGGCAGGCTCGCCGATCAAGCCCTGCAACTGGCAAGCGAAGCGTCGCAATTGGTCGCCGCATCCGGTGCAGTGGGCGGCGATACCTTCCTGTCGCTGTTTACGATTTTCGTAATGGCCTGCTTTGTCGGCTTTTACGTTGTCTGGAGTGTCACCCCGGCGTTGCATTCGCCGCTGATGGCCGTCACCAACGCTATTTCATCGGTGATTATCGTCGGTGGCCTGCTGGCTGCCGGTCCGGCCGAAATGGACTTCGCCAAGACCATGGGTTTCATGGCGGTGATGCTTGCTTCGGTCAATATCTTCGGTGGATTTATTGTCACCCAGCGCATGCTGTCCATGTTCAAAAAGAAAAAGCCCAAAGAAACCGCTAAGGGGAACGCGTGATGTCTGGAACTTTAACAGGCTTTGCCTATCTGATTTCGTCGGTACTGTTCATTCTCGCCCTCAGGGGGCTGTCGTCGCCTGAAACGGCGCGTACCGGCAATATGTTGGGTATCGCGGGTATGGTGATCGCCATCCTGACGACGCTGATGTCACCCGGCGTCATCAGCTATTCAATGATCCTGCTGGCAATGGTAATCGGTGGTTCCATCGGTACCGTGGTCGCACTGAAGATCAACATGACGGCGCTGCCGCAATTGGTCGCGGCCTTTCACTCAC
>JABHGV010000025.1 GCA_018671895.1 Rhodospirillaceae bacterium
CGCTTCATGATCAATTCTGTCGCCGGTATCGGTGGTATGGCCGATGTCGCCAGCGACCTTGGTATCGAGGCCCATGACGAGGACTTCGGCCAGACACTCGGTAAATGGGGGGTCGGCGAAGGACTGTATCTGGTCTTGCCGGTCTTCGGGCCGTCCAACCCGCGCGATGCCGTTGGTCAGTTCTTTGTCGATGGCCACTTTGATGCCGTCGGTAACTGGGCGTCGAATACCGACAATGATGCTTTCTTGTGGACGCGCAAGGGGCTTGGCGCCCTGGACACCTACAGCGGTGTCATGGATGAGCTGGAACAGGTGAAGAAGACCTCGGTCGATTACTATGCCGCCATTCGTTCCATGTACCGCCAGAAACGCATGTCAGAGATCAATAACGGTTCCACCATTGATCTGCCGCCGATTCCGGATTTAAGCGCGATAACGCCGGAAGCATCGCAAAATGCTTATAACCGGTAGGGTGTGATCTATCTCTTTGAATTTATTGCTGTAACGATTTAACCCCTTGTTTTTAGTAGGGGTTTAGCGGTAACCCTTGACTTTGCTCAGGCTTTTGTTAATATATTCAAAGCGGTGCCCGTATGGGGCCGCGTATGGGTGTTTTTCCAGACCGATTGGTTGGATCCAGGCACCTTGAACATGTGACGCCTTTTATAAACGTCTTTTTTGACGGAAAGGGCGGTCATCAAAACGCATATTGCTTCTGAAGGAGGATATGAAAGAAATGGCTGCGTTATCATTACCCACAGTTCCTGTTGAAGGCGGTCTGTCGAGTTATTTCCGACAGGCTTGGTTGTTCCCGCTTCTCGGCAAGGAAGAAGAATACATGTTGGCCGTGCGTCTGCGCGATTACGGCGACACCGAGGCCGCACACAAGATGGTCACCAGCCATCTGCGCCTTGTCGCCAAGATTGCCATGGGATATCGCGGCTATGGCCTGCCTGTCGCCGATCTGGTCTCTGAAGGCAATATCGGCTTGATGAAGGCGGTCAAGAAATTCGATCCGGAACGGGGTTTCCGGCTGTCGACCTATGCCATGTGGTGGATCAGGGCGTCGATCACCGAATATGTGCTGCGTTCCTGGTCAATGGTCAAACTGGGCAGCATGGCGGCGCAGAAGAAGCTGTTTTTCAGCCTGCGCAAGATGAAAAACCGCCTCAACATTATCGATAATGGCGAACTGGACCCCGAACAGACGGCGGCCCTTTCCGATGCCATGAATGTTTCGGAAAAAGAAATCCGCGATATGAACCGCCGCCTGTCGGCGCGCGATGCATCCCTGAATGCACCTTTGTCGCGCGATGACGAGGGTATTGAGTTTCAGGACACTCTGGTCGATGAAAGGCCGTTGGCCGAGGCCCTGACCGCAGACCGTCAGGAATTGTCGTTCCGCCGGGAACTGTTGGTCGATGCCATGGATGGGCTATCGGAGCGTGAGCGTGAGATCATTACCGAGCGTCGGCTCAGTGAGGAGCCGCTGACTCTTGAAGTTTTGGGCCAGCGATTTGGCATCAGCCGCGAGCGGGTACGCCAGCTTGAGGTTCGGGCATTTGAGAAAGTCAGTAAGGCGATGCTGGCCGCAGCAGCCGAGGTGGAAGGCGCGGCTTGATTGCCAACCCAATAAATATCGAAAAAGGGCGCTGGTTAAACAGCGTCCTTTTTTATTCATGCAGGATTATTCATTTTAAAAAACCTGTGACCTCTGTCACTCTCCACCCATATGAATAGGTATATACTGCATAGATTCGTTGCCGAAGTTGCGGAGTAACTGAATGACGTTCGATATTCGTTTCTGGGGAGTACGGGGCTCGATTGCGTGCCCGTCGACCGAGCATATCAAGTATGGCGGCAATACCAGTTGCATCGAAGTCTCTGTCGGCGACCGTATTTTCGTGCTTGATGCCGGAACCGGAATTCGTGGCCTCGGTCAGGAGTTTCTGAAACGCGATGTCCGCGAAGCGCATCTGTTACTGACCCACACCCATTGGGACCATATCAACGGCTTTCCGTTTTTCGTTCCTGCCTATGATCCAAAACGGGCCATACACATCATGGCTGGGCACCTGAACGAACGCGAAGGCGGCATTCAAGGGGCGCTGTCGGCACAAATGGACAGCCCCATGTTCCCGGTGCCGCTGGAAGCGATGCAGGCGAAATTGCGATTTGAAGACTTCAAGGCCGGAGACTCTTTCGATCTGTACGATGACGTTCATGTCCGTACGGCCGCCCTTAATCATCCTAACGGGGCGACCGGTTATCGCATTGAATATGAAGGTAAATCCGTTTGCTACATCACCGATACGGAACATGTGGCCGGCGAACTGGATCAGAATATTCTCGGCCTGATCGAAGGCAGCGATCTGGTCATCTATGACAGCATGTATACCGAAGAAGAATACGAGACCAAGGTTGGTTGGGGGCATTCCACCTGGAACGAAGGCGTCAAGTTATGCCGGGAAGCAAACGCCAAAAAATTGGCTATTTTCCACCATGAACCGGAACACACGGACGACATTATGGATGGAATCGAGGTCGAGGCTCAAAAGGAATGGGCCTCGTGTTTCGTTGCCCGCGAGGGAGTGACTGTGGAGTTGGATTAGGCGCACCTTGTTGCCGCCCCTCAGTCGCCGGGCGGGGCTCCTCGCCCCTTGGCTCTTTGGGACTCTGGAAGCCAAGACAAGATTGGCGGCAGGAGCTATATCCTAAATCGTCACATCCGCGCAGGCGGGGGTTCAGTCTTTCATCAAAGAGGGAATGTCTTAAGCGGTTACCGATGGCCTGCTTACAACCCTAGAACGGGCCTTTGGCACTAGGTGATAGACTTTTGCTAATAGCCAATATCGGACACACGCCATTTCAATATTGTCGTTAAGAATAGAGAGATATACATATATTGTATGTGGCTATTCAGGCTAGAGGTAACGAAAATGAAACGAATGCCGTATGGATAGTTTTATTCAATTCACGAATCCGGGCCAGAACTTATCCCTAGCCTATCAAAGTACATATAGCCCCTCGTTGGTTGTGCTATCTGTTTTGGCGGCCATCGGCGGCTCCTTCGTATCTCTGCAGGTGGCTGATCGCATTGCCCTTGCCAAAACCCTTTCCGGGCAAATTGTCTGGCTTATTCCAGGGGCGTTGGTACTAGGCGGCGGCGTATGGGCCATGCACTTTATTGGTATGTTGGCGTTCAGCCTGCCGTGCGGCATTTCCTATGATCCTTTCGTAACATTGTTGTCAATGGTTCCTGGCATTTTGGCCAGTGCGGTTGCGCTTTGGGTAATTTCCCAGCCCAGTGTTTCAGTTAGAATGCTTTTGGTTGGTGGTGTTCTTGTCGGAAGCGGCATTGGGTTGATGCACTATTCCGGCATGGCCGCTATGCGCTTGGACGCGATGATTTATTATTCGCCGTCGTTGTTCGCCATATCGGTTCTTTTCGCCGTCGTTCTTGCCATTATGTCTCTTTATATCAAATTTGGCTTACGCGATAAGATATCCAGCGATTCAAGCTGGACGCTTTCTTTCCTTAGTGCACCGCTGATGGGTATCGCCATTTCAGGGATGCATTACATTGCGATGGAAGCGGCTTATTTCATTCCTGCAGGCGATAACTCCGCTGATTCACTTGGTGTTGCACCGACAGTTTTGGCTGCAGGCATTGGTACAGTCACATTGATGTTGGCGGCGTTGACTCTAGCCGCATCAATCCTGGGTCAGTACCTGGAAACGATTAAAGGTTTGGAGGATGAGGTATTAAAGCGCAAAGAGGCCGAACTCCTTGCACAAGAAGCCAACAAGGCCTCTGAGAAAGCCATGGATCAGCTGTCTCTGGCGCTGGACAACATGTCGAACGCCTTATATGTGCTGGACGAGAATTTTAACTACGTCATGTTCAATGACTACTATCCCGTGCTGTTAGAGCTTCCTCTCGAATTAGTTCAAGTCGGAAAGCCGTTGAAAGAAGTAATCCGCTTCCTGGCTCATCGTGGTGACTTTGGCCATATCGAAGATATAGATGTTTATCTCGAAAATCGCATGCAAATCCTCAAGGATGGCATAAGTGCCGCAGTAAACATTGAGAACCCAAGTGGGCGCAAACTGGAGTTCCGTTTTAGAAAAGTTTTTGATGGCAGCACTGTCGTGGTCATCAACGACATTACTGATCTGAAGAACAAAGAAATCGCACTCAGCCTTGCCAAGGATCAAGCAGAGGTTGCCGCCCGTTCCAAGTCAGAATTTCTCGCCTCAATGAGTCATGAGATCAGAACACCTATGAATGGTGTCGTCGGAATGGCAGACCTGCTTTCTCAAACAGATTTGACTGAAGATCAGAGGACGATGCTCGATACTGTGCGCGATTCAGGCAATTCGCTGCTGACGATTATTAACGATATTCTCGACTTCTCGAAAATTGAAGCAGGTAAGCTCGATGTTGAAAGCATCCCCTTTTCAATCAGTGATGTCCTTGAGGGGGCTGCCGCGACGATTTCACCTACCGCTTCACAAAAGAATATCCATGTCATCACATATATTGATCCGGATATTCCCGACAGTCTACTTGGTGACCCGGTACGACTTCGTCAGATCATATTTAACCTGACAGGAAATGCCGTCAAATTTTCAGAGGAAGGAGAGGTAATCGTTCGAGCCGATAAGATATCAACAGATAAAGAAGGCATGGGGATCAAGATTTCCGTTGTTGATAACGGTATTGGAATATCGGAAGAGGCGCAGAATAATTTATTCGAAGCATTTTCTCAGGCCGACACTTCCACAACAAGGCGTTTTGGCGGGACGGGGCTCGGGCTGACAATTTGCAAGGGTTTGGTCGACATGATGGAAGGCAGGATTACTGTCGAAAGCAAAATTGGATCCGGGTCAACGTTTTCAATATTGATAGATCTACCTCCAGCAAATAAGGATCATTTAAAACCCATCGATTGTAAACTGGATGGGGTCAGCCTCTTGCTTATCACTGAAAGCGAAATGCTTGGTTTTACAGTGAAACAATATTTGAAACACTGGGGTGGCTCAGCGCAAATCGCTTCAAGTGAAGCAGAAGCCGAAGAAATAATATCAAATACTCAAAATGGAAGTGAATCACCAAATCTAATTGGTATTGACTTTAATCTCGGTGAAGACCGCCAAAAGGATATTCTCGAGAAGTTCGAGAGTGAGAATACAAGATTTCTAATTCTGTCAAATGGGCAACGTCGTAGTGCCCGTATCCAAGGCCCAAATATTATTTCCTTGGATGGTAACCCGTTGCGTCAATCGCAATTGATAAATGCGGTGGCCGTCGCTGTTGGCCGCGCCAGCCCATTTGTAAATTCTAATATTGATGAGGAGGTCAGCGCCAAGGTCTCGGCTCTACCGGTCGAAGAGGCATTCGCTCAGGGCACTCTTATTTTGTTGGCCGAAGATAATCTTACCAATCAAAATGTAATTCGTCGTCAGCTTAATATGTTGGGGTATACCTGTGAAATTGCCGACGATGGTGCACTTGCATTGGAAGCATGGCGCGGGCGAAAATATGGTCTGCTGCTTACAGATTGCCACATGCCAAATATGGACGGATTCGAATTGACTGCCGCCATTCGTAAAGATGAAGAGGGAACAAGTATTAGAAGCCCAATTATAGCTGTTACGGCCAATGCTCTTGAAGGAGAGGCGCAGAGATGTATAGCGGGCGGTATGGACGATTATCTTTCCAAACCTTTGGCAATGAATGATCTAAAGGCGATGCTCTCAAAATGGATGCCGTTGCCTGTGAATATTATGACCGAAGCAGAGCTAATCCCCGACGTTGACGCCACCGCTAAAATAGCAAACGACGAAAAATTCGACACCAACATTAATACCGCTATTGATCCATCTGCCCTGAAGAGCGTTTTCGGCGATGACCAAGGAACCTTCATTGAAATCCTCAAGGAATTTGTTGAACCTGCGTCATCCAACGTTAGTGAGATCGAGACGGCTTACAGTGATCGTTCAGCAGATGGCGTTGCCAAGGCCGCACACAAACTCAAATCCTCTGCCAGAAGTGTCGGGGCCAATGATCTGGCTGATTTGTGCCAGACCCTGGAAGCGGCGGGCAAGGCAGAAAACTGGGAAGAAATTGATATGGCAGCATCAAATCTTTCCAATACCCTTCAAAAGGTCGTCGATTATATAGATATCCTGTAGTCTCAAATGTCCGAGTTGGGTCAAAAGCAGACCTGAACTCAAGCTGTCATGTTGGTCCGCTATCAGGCTCAAGGCGAACCTCATCAACAAGAACGAAATCGTCACTCCAGCGCAGGTGGGAATCCAGTCTATTATCAATGATGGAATGTCTTAAGCGGTTACCGATGGCCTGTTTACAACCCTAGAACGGACCTTTGGCAAGAGGTGATAAGACTTCTGCTAATAGCCACAAGCGGTCTCGAGGTATCACCGCTAGACAGTCAAGCTCGGGTGAGGTTTAGAGATAACGGAAGAGGTTGGAATTTGTCATTTCTCAAGACTAGAAGCTGAAAACTCGCAGCTCAACCCGATTTAATCTGACAATCCCGGGCAAATTTTTAACACACGCAATAATGATTCTAAGTATGTGAATGTGACGCTCAAATAGTGCCGGTCGGCTATTTTTTTTCGGCCGTGCTCGTTGATCTTCTTGATGATACAGGAGGTCGGGAGTATTGTGCCGACCGAAAGCCATATGAAGTCTTTGGCTAATGCTTTCGGGAAGGGAAGAGGATTTACGATGGGGCCAAAGAGATAAAATGCTTTCTTTGAAAAGGGCCCTACCTTTTCTCGATTGGTTTCCAGCCAAGAGGGAATGGCTGCAAGCCGACGCGATCGCCGGGATTACGGTAGCCCTGGTCCTGATACCCCAGTCCATGGCCTACGCTCAACTGGCAGGCCTTCCGGCCTATTACGGGCTCTATGCTGCCTTTCTGCCCGGCGCCATAGCGGCCATGTTCGGGTCTTCGAAGCAATTGGCGACCGGCCCTGTGGCCGTGGTCTCCCTGTTGACCGCCTCATCGCTGATGCCTTTCGCTGCCATCGGGGGCGAACAGTTCATCGCCCTGGCCATCGCGATGACCCTTTTTGTCGGCCTTTTCCAGCTTTGCCTGGGTTTATTTAGACTCGGCGCGGTTGTCAGCTTCCTCTCTCAACCTGTCATCTTAGGCTTTACCAATGCGGCGGCCATCATCATCGGGCTATCGCAGCTTTCCAAGCTCTTCGGCGTCGAAATGGGTCGAAGCGATATCTTCGCCAATGATATCTGGGGCGTCATCGTACAGATCCCCGACACCCATATTCCGACGTTGATTTTTGGTGTCGTGGCGCTTGCCATCATGTTGGGATTGAAAAAATACTACCCGAAAGTTCCCAATGTCCTAGTGGCGGTTTTTCTGACCACAATCGCCAGCTGGCTTATCGGGTTCGAGGCGATGGGCGGAAAAGTCATCGGCGAGATTCCGGCCGGTCTTCCATCAGTTTCATTGCCGGTCATTGACTTTGAGATCATGCTTGAGCTCTTACCCAGTATTGTGGTGATTTCTCTCGTCGGTTTTGTGGAAGCCATATCGATCGCCAAGGCCATGGCCGTGAAGACCAAGGACCGGATCGACCCCAATCAGGAATTCATCGGCCAGGGTCTTTCGAACCTTGTCGGTTGCGTGACCCAATCCTATCCCGTTTCGGGTTCCTTCTCACGCTCGGCAGTGAACCTGAGTACCGGAGCCAAAACAGGCATGTCGTCGATATTCAGTGCTCTCGTGGTCATGGTGACGCTGCTATTCCTCACCCCGATCCTTTACCACCTTCCGCAAGCGGTTCTGGCTGCCGTGATCATGATGGCCGTTTTGGGGCTGCTGAACTTGAGAACCATCGTTCATATCTGGAAAGCCAACTGGCATGACAGCCTGGCCGCCGTGGTGACCTTCGTCGCGACCATGGCCTTCGCCCCTCATTTAGACAAGGGGATCATCATCGGTGCCGGTCTGGCGATCTTCCTCTATCTGTTCCGCGCCATGCGTCCACGGGTTTCGACTCTGGGGCGTTTCAAGGACGGTACCCTGAGGGACATCCGGATTTATCCTAAATTGCCGACGGACGACTCGATCATTTTGATCCGCTTTGACGGCGAACTCTTCTTCGCCAATGTCGCCTATTTCGAGGACATGATCCTCGAATCCGTTGCCGCCAAGCCCAGCGCCGAATACATCCTGGTGGTCGGGAGCGGAATCAATGAAATCGATGCGTCCGGCGTCGAGGTGATCCACCATCTGGTGGAGCGCCTGAGAAGCAACGGTGTCAGCATGGTCTTCTCAGGGCTTAACCCACAAGTGCTCAACGTCATGCATCGTACGGAGCTGTTTATGATCATCGGTGGCGATGCCAATATCTTCCCGACCGAAGATATGGCGTTGGCCTCGATCTACGACAGGCTTGGCGACAGGGAAGACCGTCCTCTTCTGCCGAATACGAAAAAAACGGCCACGGAACCGGCGGCCGGTTAACGGACGACCATGACTGAATTGTGGGCTTCCTTCAGGATCTTGATGGAGACGCTGCCGACGATGAGCCGTTGAAGCCCGGTTCGGCTGGTGTCGCTTAAAACGATCAGCGAATAGTCCGGCCCCGCCTCCACGATCTCCCTCACCGGATCGCCCACCGGGGTCAGGGTATGCTGGACCACGATTCCCATCTCCGCCAGCATGGCCTTGGCATTTTCGGCATGGTGCTGGGCTTCTGTCTTTTTCGCTTCGTCAAAAGCGACGGATATGATCGAGACGGGACATTCGCAACGGTTGGCGAGGACTGCGTCGTGGCGAACCATGGCGGTCGACTTGTCAGAACCATCGGTGCAGATCAGGTGCCCTTGCCCGATTTCCAGATCGCGGGCCACCAGGACTGAACACGGCGCTTCGGTCACGACCTTCTCCGACAATGATTTGTCCCAAAAACCGGTCAGGTTGCTCTCCCGCCATGTATGGGCGGCGCCGAGGATGACTA
The DNA here is from genome assembly GCA_018671895.1 of Rhodospirillaceae bacterium. Taxonomy (GTDB): domain Bacteria; phylum Pseudomonadota; class Alphaproteobacteria; order Rhodospirillales; family JABHCV01; genus JABHGV01. Next base: position 9,019 of record JABHGV010000025.1, read on the forward strand.
AGTTGTAATCGTTGATCTTGGTCTGCTCGAGGATGCCGTTGGCAATGTTCTCCGCCACCTTGAGCTTGAGGACGACCTGCTTTCCTTGAGCACTTTCGTAGGTGACCTTGTTATCGCCGACCGAATCGCCTTCGACCGAATCGTGGCCGGTCTCGACGGACCAGTCCATGGACAAGATACCCAGTTCAACCAGCAGGTCTCGCCCATCCTTCAGGTAATTCACTCCGGGCACTTCGTTGCCCCAGCTGAGCAGGCTTCCGGCCTTGGGTTGATCGCTCACCTTTTCGGTGTTCAGGGACGGGTCAACGGACCGGATATAAAGTAAAATGATATCCGCATCGACGCCTTTGCCCAGCTTGGCTGCATAGCGCAGTCCCCGGTACGATTCGTCAGATCCATCCAGGCAGACAAGAATCCGAAATCTCTGTGTGTCGTTACCGTCGATATTGGAAGTCACATTTCTATCCCTGGTGAAACTCGATCACAGTTTAAAACGATACAGAGCCTGCAAAGGCCCTGGCTAGCGATTATCGTCTATTCATTGGCCAATTTCCATACCGCTTTCTAACGGCTGGCCGGTTCTTTTCCAATGGAAGAATAGGGGAGTGAGTGGAATGACTGTGGAACTTGATTGGCGCGCCTAACGGCGGCGATGATTCTGGAAGCCAGACCTAAATTAGCGACAGGAGTTCTACTCTTCACCGTCATTCCCGCGAAGGCGAGAATCCAGAAAGCAGCCAGCAAGACTGGACCCCCGTCTACACGGGGGTTATTTCTTCTCTAATCCCGTCACCGTGTTGGGGGTCTTTTTCTGACCATCCTTTTCCAGCGATTGTTCGGCAAGGCCATAACTGGCATCGCCAAAGATCTGGGCCCGGTCCTCAAGGGACATGGGGTTGATGTTGATGATAACGCGCCTGTTTTCCGTCTGGTTCTCAATGTTCGGTGAGCCATCGGGATTGCGGTTCGGGTATTTAGGCCGTGTTTCGGCATAGGCGAGGGCCGATAGCCTGCGATAGTCCATCCCCATCTGGATCAGGAACCTGACGACCCGCGTTGCGCGTCCGGATGACAGCTCCCAGTTGGATGGATACATGGCCGTATGGATGGGGTCGTCGTCCGTATGGCCTTCGATTTCGATCATGTAGGCAACATAACGCGGAGCCAGCAGCAATTTGCCGATTTTCGTCAGCACCGGGATTGCCTCTTCGCGGAAATCAGCGGAACCGGATTTGTAAAACGCTGAACTGGCCAGTTCGATGGTGATGCCTTCGTCGCTGGTTTGCACATCGACAACTTCATCGGCCTGCATTTCATAAACAACGTCGACGATGCTCTCCTGCATCATCGAGATCGGCATGACTTCTTTGGTGCCCATGCCGATTTCATTGGCGATACCGGCTGCGACCTCTTCAAAGCGAGGGATGTCGATTTTCGAGAAGTTCAACAACATGACGAAAAAGGCCATCAGAAGGGTGATGGCGTCGGCATACGTCGTCATCCACGATTCGTCTTCGGGTTGTTGCTCTGGTGGTTTTGGCGGCATCGTTCGACGTCCCTCTGTGGGCCGGTCAGGCTATCTTTTCATCTTGTCGATGTTGAAGTGAATGGCCGGGTCCAGATAACTGTTCATCTTGTCCTGGATATAGCGCGGGCTTTTGCGGTCGGCGAGCAGGACCAACCCTTCGCAGACCAGATAATTGCGGAAACGGATAATCTGTTCACGTTGCATGATCTTGTTAGCCGCTGGCATGAACACCATGCGCGCGAACTGACTTTGCTGTTCTGCGATGTGCGTGGCTTTACCACCATATCGGAACAGTTCGACGCGGTCGGCTTGACGGCGCTGATCAACAAGCTGCTGACGCCGCTGACCAATGTCATTCTGAAGCACAATGGCACCGTCGATAAATATATGGGCGATTGCATCATGGCGTTCTGGAACGCGCCGCTGGATGACGAGGACCATATCTATAATGGCTGTATTTCGGCGCTTGGCATGCTGGCTGAAATGGGGCCGCTGAATGATCGGCTGGAAGTCGAGGCCAAGGAGGAAGGGCGCAAGCACATCCCGTTGAAGGTCGGTCTTGGCCTCAATACCGGGCTTGGCGTGGTCGGCAACATGGGGTCTGATCAGCGTTTCGATTATTCGGTGCTGGGTGATTGCGTCAATCTGGCAGCACGGCTGGAAGGCCAGTCGAAAAGTTATGGCATGAATGTGGTGCTGGGCCCGACCACCTGGGAGGCGGTCAAGGACAGTCTGGCGACCATTGATCTCGATTTCATTCAGGTCAAGGGCAAGACCTCGGGCACTTATATTTATGGCCTGATGGGCGATGCCGAACTGATGAAAAACCCAGAGTTCGTCAAGATCAAAGAGACGATTGAGGCCGCCATGGATAGCTATCGCAACCAGCGTTTCGACGAGGCTGTCGATCTATTCAAGGAAATTCGTGTTTTGGGCAATGACGAGAACAATCCCTGGATACTGGATATCAATCTGGACGTTCTGTGTGACCTCTATGAAGACCGTATTGCCGAATACAAGGTCAATCCGCCCGCCGCCGATTGGGATGGAGTTTTCATTGCAACGACCAAGTAGTCTTCCCATATAGATCGCTATGCACATTGCACCCGACAAAAAGGCTGCTGAGTTTACTCCGGCGTATCTGGCGCTTTTGGAAAGCGGTGAATTGGCCGAACGTAGCCGTTTGGCAAGAGAACACATGGAAGACTGCGACCTGTGTGGGCGTGGCTGTCACGTCAATCGCATGGAAACCATGGTCGGCGTCGCGTGTCGTTCCGGGCCCCAGGCCGGTGTCGCTTCGTCCGGGTTGCATTATGGCGAGGAAGATCCGATCCGCGGTATCCGCGGGTCCGGCATGATCACTTTTTCATGGTGCAACATGCGCTGCGTTTACTGCGAAAGCTCCGATATCAGCGATTGCGGCACGGGGACCGTTAAAAACGCCCGCGAACTGGCCGATATCATGCTCGATCTACAGGACCAGGGCGCCCATAACATCAATCTGATCAGCGCCAGTCACGTTGTTGCGCAAATCATCGATGCCCTTGTTCTTGCCGCCGCCGATGGTCTCAGGCTGCCATTGATCTACAACAGCGGCGGTTATGACAGTCTCGAGGCGCTTAAGCTGCTTGATGGCATCATTGACGTTTACATGCCCGATATGAAGTACGGCTCCGACGACATCGCAAGCAAATACTCGAAAATAAATGATTACGTGGCGGTCAACCGCCAAACCTTGCGCGAAATGAATGCTCAGGTTGGCGATCTGGTTGTCGATGGCGATGGTGTGGCCCGGCGGGGGGTGCTGGTTCGTCATCTTATTCTGCCCGGTGATCTGGGAGATACGGATAGCGTGCTGAAATTTATTGCCGAGGAGATTTCGGTCAATACCTACGTTAATCTGATGACTAAATATCGTCCCGAAAACAAGGCTGCCGATTACCCGGAACTGGACCACAGGCCGAGCATCAATGATTTTCGCGAGGCCCAGGAATCAGGGCTTAAATACGGCCTGACCCGACTGCTTTAGGACAAGCTATCCCTCGACGATAGCAGCGATTTCCGCTGCAAAGGTCTCGGCATTGACGGGTTTCGTCAGGAATCCATCGACCCCGGCCTCGTCGGCCTTGTCTTGCCACAGGCCATGGTCTTTCGACGTCACCATGATAATTTTTGATTTTGCCAGTTCCGGAATGGCCTTCATTTTTCGGCACAGTTCCAGACCGTCGATATCAGCCATCACCAGATCAATCAGAACGGCATCGGGGCGTTTCGCCTTGGCGCCTGACAGACCCGCTGCCGCATCGACACTGGAATCAACTTCGTGACCGGCGGCTTCCAGCAACGCGGCCATTGCCTGTAAAATCTCCCAGTCGTCGTCGATCAGATATAATTTCAAGCCGGTTTCTCCATCGCATCAAAAGTGTTGAGTCTTTTCACCCTTTTGACGTGGGTTGTTAATGTATTGATTCAACGTATTTTCGTTACTTGTTTTCTTTATTTGGAAGTCATCACCCAAACGCCGTCCCAGTCTTTGGGGTTCTTCTTTTTCAAAAACTTGCAGCGATCTTCGATGTAAGTGTTGGCCAGTTTATCGTTCGGGTTTGCCTTCAATGCCTCTTGGAACGACTTGATGGCCTTGTCCCAATTGCCGTCCCGGTAGTGCTTGCGGCCTTCGTTGAAGTAATTGACGTTGTCCATCAGGTTGGGGAAGGTTTCGTCGGTGTGGTAATCCAGCACCTCGTAAACCCCGACCGGCTTGGTCTTGCCCTTGACCACCACGTCGTCGATATAACGGGTGCGGTATGTGCCTTTCAGCTTGGCTATGGTGTATTCGCTGATAAGGATATGGGCTGAATACTGCTTACACGCGCTTTCCAGACGGGCGGCCAGATTCACACCATCGCCGATCATCGTGTAGTCCATGCGTTTTTTCGAGCCGATGTTGCCGGCGACGATCTTGCCCGTATTCAGGCCCATGCCATGATCGACAGCCAACAAGCCCTTGTCCAGACGGGTCTGGTTGTAATCGTTTAGCCGCGTCATCATGGAAATTGCCGCACGCAAGCCACGGTCTTCGTCGTCTTCATGGCCAACCGGGATACCGAACGCCGCCATAATGGCGTCGCCGATGAACTTGTCGAGCATGCCGCCTTCCGATGTGATGCAGTCGACCATGATTTCGAAGTATTCGTTGAGAAATTCGACGGTGCCCTGGGCACCCAGGGTCTCGGTAATTGTTGTGAATGAGCGAATGTCTGAAAACAGCACCGTGGCGACGGTATCCAGGCCTCCCATCATGTCGCTGCCGTCGTCACCGGCCATCATCTGGTCGGCAAGGGCCGGGTCCATATAGCGCGACATGGTCGATTTCATGCGCTTTTCGGTGCTGATGTCCTCGATCATCACCAGCGAGCCGAGCTTTTTCTGTTCGGCATCAACAAGCGGCAGGAAGGTGACGTTGACCGACAGGGTTTCACGCGTGTCTTCCTCGTCCTCGGTTTCCTCGCTGCCGACTTCCATCGACGCATCCATGAACAGGTCCGATTCCTGGCTCTCGTCGACTTGTTTCATCTTGTCGATGATCCAGGTGTTGGGGCCGGTGAAGAAATCTTCGGCCATGATCTCTAGAATATCTTCGCCCTGGACCTTCAGAATTTTCAGGCCCGCAGCGTTGCAGGTAACGATCTTGCCAACGTCATCGGTGGTGATGACGGCGTTGGTCATACTTTCCAGCATGCTTTCGTTGTAGTTCTTCATGTTCTGGACATCGTCGAACAGCTTGGCATTTTCCAGCCCGATAGAGACCTGTGCGGTAAACGCTTTCAGCCGCTGTTCGTCTTCTTCCGTGAACGGGCCGCCGCGCCGGTTCAGGGTCTGGGTCACACCGATGGTCTTGCCGTCCTTGTTGATGATCGGCACACACAAAATCGAGCGGGTGAAATAACCGGTCTGTTTATCGAACGCCGGGTTGAAGCGCAGGTCGGCATACGCATACGGGATGTTGATGGTCTCGCCGCTGGTAAATACCGCGCCTGCAATACCCAGATGGTTGGGCAGGCGAATTTCGCCGATGGAATCACCCATGGCGACGCGGGAAAACAGCTCGTTGGTTTTCTCGTCATTCAGGAACAGGGTCGAACGATCGGCCTGAAGCATCTTGGTCGCTTCTTGCATCACCTTGGCCAGCATCGCGCCCAGATCGATTTCCGACGTCACGTCCGACACCACGTCCAGGAATTCCATTTCCTTCTGGCGGGTGACTTTCATTTTCTCGACGAACTGGGTGCTTTGCAGGGCAATTGACGCCTGGGTGGTCATGGATTCAAGCAACGCCAGGTCATCTTTCGTGAAGCGGCCCTTTTTCTTGTTCAGGGTCTGGGCGACGCCGATGGTCTCGCCCTTTACCGTCTTGATCGGCACACACAACATGTTGCGGGTTCTAAAACCGGTCTGTTCATCGACGCTGCGGTCGAACCATTTGTTTTTATAGACATCGTGAATCAGCATTCCCTTGGAATTCTGGAAGACGTGTCCGGCGATGCCGTGATCATTCAGAATGCGGATTTCGCGCTGGAAGTTGCCTTGGGCGAAGCGGGTATACAACTCGCCGGTCTGTGGGTCGTTCATGAACAATGATGAACGCTCGGCACCCAGTTCCCACGTCGTCATTTCCATCAATGTGCCAAGTACTTCGTCCAGGGATTCAATAGCCGCCATCTTGCGCGAAACGTCGAGCAGCATTTCCGCCTGGACCATGCGTTTTTCCCCGGCGCTCATGCGACCGGTTGGTTTTTTTGTTGGCGTTGCTTTCTTGGCCATGACGTTTCCCTATTTGCGTTTTTTGGCTTTTGCGGTTTTTTTGGCTGCAGTTGTTTTTTTCTTCTTTACCGGCCCGCCCTCGAGTTTCGTGCGCAGCGTCGTGATGGTGTCGTGCAGATGGGCTATTTCGTCGCGCGCATTGCGCTCTATAGCCTGAATTCTTTCCTCGTCGTCGTATTTGAGAGTTTCAAGCTGTTCGCGCAGCGCCGAAACGGTGTCCTTCAACTGGATAATCTCATCGTTGGCGGTGGAAACGGCGTCCTGCACCGCCTCGTCTTTTTCGAATCGCAGGTCTTCCAGGTTCTGGCGCAGGGCGCCGACGGTATTTTTCAACTGCACGATTTCATCGTTGGCGACGGCGACTGCGTTCTGTATTTCCTCGTCATTCTGGAAACGCATGTTTTCCAGTTCATCGCGCAGCGCGCCGACGGTGGCGCGCAGTTGCACCAACTCATCGTTGGACAGGGCAACGGCCTTCTGGACTTCTTCGTCCTTTTGAAAGTGGACGCTTTCCATTTTGTCGCGCAGCGCCGCGATGGTGTTCTTCAGGTGACGCATCTCGACATCCATCTGATGCTGGGCATGGGATGTCAGATCGGTATCCCGATTCTGATCGTTTGCGGCTTTTGCCGCGGATGTTTTTGTTCTGGCAGTCATATGATTTTGCCCAGCCTTCCTCATTTACAAACAGTGTCGCCAGCTATGGCGAAGTCGTCAAGTTTCCGTTGCCGATCTGGTGCTGTCGACTTTTGCTTTTCATCTAACCCAAGAGCGTTAGACTGTCTTTCAAATGACAATCAGGGAGAAAAACATGTCGTTGAAAAAGATCGCTGCCAGTGCCGTCGTCTTGCTTGGGGTCAGCGCCGCTGCCCCGGCTTTTTCCGAAACAACCGATATCATTACGGTGCGCCGGATGACCATGGAACTGGCCGCCGAGATCGCCAGGGGGGCCGTGCTGGCATGTCGGGAAAAGGGCTATCAGTCTTCGGCCGTGGTCGTCGATCGCACCGGCAATATACAGGCCGTCATGCGTGACACTCTGGCCAACCGTTTCACCATTCTGGCTGCCGAGGGCAAGGCCAACGCCGTGATCCTGTCGAACGTCAATTCGGGCGTCTTTCGCGAGACCCGGGCCGACATCAAGGAAGAAATGAACAGTATCGACGGCATTATGGTGCTCGGCGGTGGTGTTGAAATCCGCGCCGCAGGGTCACTGGTTGGGGCCGTCGGCGTCAGCGGTGCGCCCGGTGGTGATCTTGATGAAGAATGCGCCATGAAGGGGCTGGAAGGCCCACAGGAGCGCCTCGACTTCGCCGATTAAGGTGAATTTGACCGTCGGATCAGGACTTGCAACGATGTATGGCTGGTGATTTCCAGCAGCACGACGCATTCAGCCTTGACGAACGCCAGAATGGCGACCTCGTCGCCGGGTTTTGAAAAATACCCGGCCATGTCGGGCATCGGCCGGTTGGATTTCGGTGGTTCGGCGTTAAAGGTATCGACAAACGCCTGATGCGGCGAAATAACGTTGAACCCGTAGCCCGGATTGAGACGCAGGATTTCGTTGCGCTGATAATCCCATTCATGATCGCGATTGGCGCACGGCCCCGGTGGCGGCCAGCCGGGCCGGGGGGCGTCCGGCGTCGCACACGCCGCGACAATTAAAACAAGAACAAGGGCGGCGAGGGGGCGGAGGACGTTCATTTGCTGATTATCGTGGAATGACACGGGCAGAGCCTAACAAAAAAAGGGCCACCCCGCAGGATGACCCTTTCTTGAAACTGGCTCCGGCAGCAGGACTCGAACCTGCGACAAGCTGATTAACAGTCAGGTAATATATAATTCCTGTATTTTCTGAATAATTCCATAACCGTTGATATACAACAGATTGTGTGACAATTAAATTCCTTAACATATCTCAATATTCCTTTGATGTGCTCCCTCGTGATCCCTATAATGGTCCTAGGGAGCACCGTCAAGGGAACACACAATGCCAAAGATCAAGCTAACCAAACGTGCCATTGACGAATTGCAGCCAATGGACAAGGACCAGTTCTATTGGGACACGGGCATCACTGGCTTGGCTGTGAAAGTTACGCCTAAAGGAAAGAAGACCTTTCTTGTCCAATATCGCCCTGGCGGTCGCGGGACACCTACTCGTAAGATGCGCATTGGGCCATTCGGGGATGTAACACTTCACAAGGCACAGAAAGAAGCGCGAAGAATACTTGGTTTACGTGCTGAAGGGCGCGATCCAGCATTGGAACGGCAGCAAGAAAGACAACGCGCCGTATCAGATAAGTTCGCCGACATCGCTGCTGATTTCATAGATAAATATGCTTCCCAAAATCGGACCGTGAATGAAACTGCGAGGATACTGAAGAGTGATGTGCTTCCGAAGTGGGGCAGGCGTAGCATTCATGAAATAGGGAA
>JABHGV010000026.1 GCA_018671895.1 Rhodospirillaceae bacterium
CCCAGCGCGATCGCCTTGCCATTACCCATGAACGGGAAGCGGCCGACCTTGACCGTATGGCCGGCGTCTTTCGCCGCCTGTTCGGTCATGCCAACACTGGCAACCTGTGGACGGCAATAGGTGCAGCCGGGAATGCGCGACGTATCGAGCGGATGAACGTCTTTCAGCCCGGCGATTTTCTCGACACAGATAATACCTTCGTGCGACGCCTTGTGGGCCAGCCACGGTGCCCCGGCAATATCGCCGATGGCATACACGCCTGGCTCACCGGTGCGGCACCATTCGTCCGTCTCGATGTGCGTGCGGTCGACCTTGACCTTGGTGCCTTCCAGCCCCAGGTCTTCGGTGTTGCCGACAATGCCAACGGCGAGGATCACCCGGTCGACATTGATGTCTTGTGATTTACCGCCCGCTTCAACGGTCGCGGTGACGCTGTTCTTGCCCTTCTTCAAGGCCTTGACGGTGGCCGACGTCATAATCGTCATGCCTTCACCCTCGAATGCCTTGTGGGCGAGGCCCGAAATCTCGGCATCTTCCACCGGCAGCACCCGGTCCATGACTTCAACGACGGTAACGTCCGACCCCAGCGAATTGAAGAAGCTGGCGAATTCAATGCCGATAGCACCTGAGCCGACGACCAACAGCTTTTTCGGAACATCGTCGGGCACCAGCGCATCCTTGTACGTCCACACCAGTTTGCCGTCGGGCTCGAGCCCCGGCAGAGTTCGCGCACGCGCACCGGTCGCCAGAATTATGTGTTTGGCACTCAGGGTCGTCTTGCCGACCTGCACCTTGCCAGCCCCGGCCAATTTCGCCGCGCCATCAAAGACAGTGACTTTATTCTTTTTCAACAAGTGGCCGACGCCGCCATTCAGTTGATTGGCGACGCTACGCGAACGCTCGACGATCTTCTTCAAGTCGAAGCCCGGCTTTCCGGCGCTGACGCCATAGGCCTCTGCGTGCTTGATATTCTCGTAGACTTCGGCTGACCGCAGCAGTGCCTTGGTCGGAATACAGCCCCAGTTCAGGCAAATGCCGCCCAGATGTTCACGTTCTACCAACGCCACTTTCATCTTCAGTTGCGCCGCACGGATTGCCGAGACATAGCCGCCAGGGCCGCCGCCGATGACGATCAGATCAAAATTGGTGTCTGCCATATGCCCGTCCCCCCCTACAACATCATGGTCAGCGGTTCCTCGATGATCCGCTTGTATGCGGCGAGGAACTGTGCGCCGACGGCACCATCGACGGAGCGATGATCGACGGACAGGGTGCACGTCATGACAGTGGCAACGGCCAGTGCGCCGTTGGTGACGACCGGGCGCTGTTCACCCGCACCGACGGCCAGAATGCACGACTGCGGTGGATTTATGATGGCGGCAAAATCCTTCACCCCATACATGCCCAGATTGGAAATGGTGAAACCGCCACCCTGATATTCTTCGGGCATCAGTTTGCCATCGCGGCCTCGCGCCGCCAGGTCCTTGACCTCGCCCGACACAGTCGCCAGCCCCTTTTGGTCAGCATTGCGAACGACCGGCGTGATCAGACCGTTGGGCGTCGCCACCGCAACGGACACATCGACGTCGTTGTAAAGGCGAATGGCTTCTTCGGTCCATGTGGCGTTGGCTTCGGGCACCTGACGCAAGGCCAGGGCAACGGCGCGAACGACGAAATCATTGACCGAAATCTTGTAGGCACCATCGCCCTCGGGCGCGGCAGCGTTCAATTTCTTGCGCATACCGAGCAAAGAGTCGATCTGGCAATCGACGGTCAGATAGAAATGCGGAACCGTCTGTTTCGATTCCTGCAAGCGCTGGGCAATGATCTTGCGCATGGTCGAATTGGGAACTTCGGTGTAGCCACCCATACCTTCTGTAGCTAGCGCCTTGGTGACGCTTCCCTCGGCGGGCATCAGGGCTGGAAGTCCACCAGAGACCGCAGCCTCGACATCGCGCTTGACGATACGACCGTTGGGCCCAGAACCAGCAACGCGGCTGATATCGATGCTCGATTGTTCGGCGATGCGACGCGCCAGTGGTGACGTAAAAACACGTTCTCCCTTAGCAGGGGAGCGCCCTGAGGCAGCAGCCTGGCTTGGTACTGAAGGTGCTGAAGCAGGAGCCGCTAGTGCGGCAGCAGGCTCAGATGTCGGTTGAGGTGCAGCAACAAGGGTAACGGTAGCCGCATCGTCTATGGCGCTGGCATCCTCACCCTCTTCCAAAATGATGGCGATGGGCGCATTGACCAGTACCCCTTCGGTGCCATCTGCAACCAGGATCTTGCCCAACACACCTTCATCAACCGCTTCCACTTCCATGGTCGCCTTGTCGGTTTCGATTTCACACAACACGTCGCCGCTTTCAACGGCGTCGCCTTCTTTCATGTGCCACTTGGCCAGCTTGCCGTCGGTCATTGTCGGCGACAGGGCGGGCATCAGAACCTGAACAGTCATGGTTTCTCCCTCCCCTTACTTGTAGCAAACGGACTTGGCCGCCGCCGTGATGTCTTCGATTTGTGGCAACGCCAGCTTTTCAAGATTGGCGGCGTACGGCATCGGTACGTCCTTGCCGTGGACACGGACCAGCGGCGCATCCAGATAATCGAACGCACGTTCCATCATCAGGGCGGCCAGTTCCGAACCAATACCGGCGAACGGCCAGCCTTCTTCGACCGAAACCAGACGATTGGTCTTTTGCACCGATTTAACGATGCTGTCGGTATCTAGCGGACGCAGGGTGCGCAAGTTGATGACTTCCGCCGAGATGCCTTCTGCAGCCAGCTCGTCTGCTGCTTTCAGCGCCATTCCAACCATGATCGAGAACGCGACAATGGTCACATCCGAGCCTTCTCGTTCGACCTTGGCGCGACCGATGGGAACGGTAAAGTCCGGATCATCGGGGACCTCGAAGCTTTCGCCGTACATCAATTCGTTTTCCAGCACGATCACCGGGTTCGGGTCGCGAATTGCCGATTTAAGCAATCCCTTGGCATCTTCACCAGACCAAGGCGAGACCACCTTGAGGCCCGGACAATGGGCATACCACGATGCATAACACTGCGAATGCTGGGCACCGACGCGTGACGCCGCACCATTCGGGCCACGGAAAACAATCGGCGAGCCCATCTGCCCGCCCGACATGTAAAGGGTCTTGGCCGCTGAGTTGATAACGTGATCGATGGCCTGCATAGAGAAGTTAAAGGTCATGAACTCGACAATTGGTTTAAGACCCGAAAACGCCGCACCAACACCGATGCCGGCAAAACCGTGTTCGGTGATCGGGGTGTCGATGATGCGCTTTTCGCCGAACTCTTCGAGCAAGCCCTGGGATACTTTATAAGCGCCCTGATACTGGCCGACTTCCTCACCCATCAGGAAGACATTTTCATCGCCCCGCATTTCTTCGGCGATGGCGTCGCGCAAGGCTTCGCGTACGGTCAGGGTGACGGTCGGGCCATTATATTGCGCCTCGGTGACATTTCCCTCACTTTGTTGCGCCTCGGGGATGTTTCCCGCACTTTGTTGCGCCTCGGGGATGTTTCCCTCGGCGGGAATCTGGCTTGGCACCGGTTGAGCAGGAGCCGCTGCAGCGACATTATCAGCGGCCGATGCGTCCTCGCCCTCTTCCAGAATGACGGCGATGGGCGCATTCACAAGCACTCCTTCGGTGCCCTCGGCAACAAGGATCTTGCCCAACACACCCTCATCAACCGCTTCAACCTCCATCGTCGCCTTGTCGGTTTCGATTTCACACAAAACGTCGCCGCTTTCGACCGCGTCGCCTTCTTTCATATGCCACTTGGCCAGCTTGCCGTCGGTCATGGTTGGCGATAGTGTGGGCATCAATACCTGAATAGCCATGATTTATACCTCCACCAGAATGTCGGTATAAAGCTCGGCCGGATCCGGTTCCGGGCTTTCCTGGGCAAAGGTCGCGGCCTCGGTCACGACGGCCTTGATATCGCGGTCGAACTCTTTCAGAGCCTCTTCGGTGGCGATTTTTTTGACCAGCAGAAGATCCTTCAGGTTATCGATGGGGTCGCTTTCCTTACGTACTTTCGAGACCTCTTCTTTTGATCTGTATTTGGCCGGGTCAGACATGGAATGGCCGCGATATCGATAGGTCTTCATTTCAAGAATGTACGGACCCTTGCCGGAACGGCAGTATTTCAATGCCTTTTCAGCCGCTTTTCGAACTGCCAGAACATCCATGCCATCGACCTGTTCTCCGGGAATACCGTGGGCTGATCCGCGCTGATACAACTCGGTCGTCGCCGATGCGCGCTCGATAGATGTGCCCATACCGTATTTGTTGTTCTCAACCACATAGACCACCGGTAACGACCACAACTCGGCCATGTTGAATGACTCGTAAACCTGTCCCTGATTGATGGCGCCATCGCCGAAATAGGCCATGCAGACACCGCCGTCGCCCTTGTATTTGTGACCAAAGCCAAGACCGGTGCCCAAACTCACTTGCCCACCGACGATGCCGTGGCCGCCGAAGAAGTTCTTTTCACGGCTGAACATGTGCATGGAGCCGCCTTTGCCCTTGGAGTACCCGCCAATGCGGCCCGTCAGTTCGGCCATCACGCCTTTCGGGTCCATATCACAGACCAGCATGTGTCCATGGTCGCGATAACTGGTAATCACCGTATCGACAGGTTCCGATGCCGCCTGCATGCCAACAACGACGGCTTCCTGCCCGATATACAGGTGGCAGAACCCCCCAATCAGACCCATGCCGTACAATTGACCGGCTTTTTCCTCAAACCGGCGGATCATCAACATCTGGCGATAGTATTCGAGCAGTTCTTCGGAACTGGCGGCGAGCTTCGCCGGTTTCTTGCGTCCCGGCTTGGTGCGGGCTTTCTTGGGCGGGCTTTTACGTTTCGTGGCTTTCGGCATCGGTGAACTAACCTTTGTCTTCGGCTTCAAACTACAACGACCGTACGCCTGATAACCGAACCTGACAAGCAGGATTTTCGCGCAAAGCCTTTGTTTATCAAGGATAAATTTAAGTTAACTCAAATTCAATTAATCATTAAGAACGATAAGTACATCAACCCCGACTACGGTTGTAGTTATATTTCAATTGGGGTGCGGGATTGCGAAAGAAAAGTAAAAATGCCCTGCAAAAGCGTTCGCAAATGCAGCAATTTTCCAGCACCCATTATTTTTTATCTCATCACACCATCAAGGCAATCAGAGCCCTTCGATATAACCGATCATCCTGTTTCGCATGGCATCATCGGGTAAAATTCCCAAACCGGCCCCCATGTTTTCGCGCATGTGATCAACCCTGGACGTCGCCGGAATGGCGCAGGAGACGGCGTCGTGCGAGACGATGAATTTCAGGAAAAACTGGGCCCAGTTGGCACACTCTATTTCCGCAGCCCATGTGGGGAGCGGATGGGATTGAAATTGATCGAAAAGCCCGCCGCGCTGGAAAGGCCGGTTGCAAATGACGGCCAGCCCCTTCTCACGGGCCAGTGGCAGCAACCTCTGCTCTGCTTCACGGTCGATCATATTGTAGGTTAATTGAATAAAATCAATGGGTTGTGTTTTCATTATATGCTCAAGCTCATCGTGCCTGCGACCGTGCGAGGTGGTCACGCCGATGTAGCGGACACGACCGTCCGCCTTGTATTGCAGCAGGGTTTCCAGATGGGATTCCCAATTCAGCAAATTATGGATTTGCAACAGGTCGAACCGTTTCTCGCCCCATAATTGTTCTGAAGTATCAATCTGACGCTTTCCATGCCATTGCATCGGCGTCCATACCTTGGTTGCCGAAAACAGGGTCGAAACGTCAGGCAACTTGCCCAGGCAATAGCCGATGACCTCTTCAGAATCCCCGTACATGGGCGATGAGTCGACCATTCCGCCGCCGGCATTGAAAAAGGCACGCAACACCTCTATTCGCAAGTCGCGCAGCCCCGTGCCATCACTGACATTAAACGTCATCCACGACCCCATTCCGATGCAGGGTAATAGCTCGCCGGTCGCCGGGATCGGCTTGGCCCGCATTTGCGCAGCCAGCCCTTTGCCAGCGGGCATCAGAGCCATGGCCGTCAAAGAGGCCAGGAAAGTGCGGCGGTTTATGGTCCAGGCGTAGTCGGTCATTGGCCCTGCTCCCTTAAGAATATGGGGCGAATGGACTGTATCAGGACCGATTCTACGGGAACTGTGACGCCCGTTCCACCTTGGCGATGCGCACGGAAAAGGCCCGATACCATTTATCCCTGCCAAGACGCTGGGCTTCCATGTGTTCGGCGTTGTTTTTCCAGGCCTCGATGGTTTCCGAGTTCTGCCAGTACGACACCGTAATACCAACGCCTTCATCATCGTGAACGGATTCATAGCCCAGATAGCCCGGAGCCTTGGCGGCCAATTGGACCATGCGGTCCGCCGTTGTCGCGTAACCGTCACAGTCATCGCACAGTTGATTGGTGAAAATCACCGCGTAATAGGGTGGCGGCGGCGTATTGGCTAGTCTTGAAGCAACCTGATTCATTGGGATTTCTCCTGTTTCAAGGTCATCGGTCGTGGGCTTGGGGATGGCTCTGAATAAATAACGGTGACATCGGGAACAACGACGATTTCATCTTCGTAACCAAAATTCAGCATCAGCCGCGCCCTTTCGTCGAGCATGTCGGGGTCGAGGCTGTCAGGGCTAAGCAGGCGAACCTTGCCTTCAAGGATTTCACGTTCGGCGCGGATGGTGTCGAAATCGACCTGTGCGACGCTGACTTGCTGGGATAACTGACGCAGTGCCAGCAATCCGCGATCGCCATTTATGGCGTGAAATGCAAAGTATCCGGTTGCACAGATGGCAATCACTGGGCCGACAATATGCCGGGCGCGTAACCGCAGTTCCGATAACAGACTCACATCTTACCTCGTGCGCCATTCTGGCGCGTCACGCTGTTTCAACAGCCACAATTCCCATAACCACTATCAGGGCAATGTGTTAACAAGACGTTAGGACTCTAGTGATTCCAACGAGTCGCGGAGTGAGTCAGGCCGCTTTTTATGCTGCCCCTCATGCGCCGGGCGGGGCTACTCGCCCCTTGGCTTGCGCCGAACGATCGGCGGCCCGCAGTCGCGGGCTTGGGAGAACATGGCTCCTGCAAAAAATATAATCTGGCTTCCAGAGGCCGCGCCCCGCAGGGCGGCAACAAAGAAGGAAGAGCTTTTAAGCCCTTCCGAACCGCGCCGCTGAGCCCAGTTGTTCCTCGATACGGATCAACTGATTGTACTTGGCCTGACGGTCCGAACGGCTGAGCGAGCCGGTCTTGATCTGGCCTGCGTTGGTGGCGACCGCGATGTCGGCGATGGTGGCGTCTTCGGTCTCGCCGGAGCGGTGCGAAATCACCGCCGTGTAGCCCGCTTTATGGGCCATTTCCACGGCTTCCAGGGTTTCGCTCAAGGTGCCGATCTGATTGACTTTGATCAGGATTGAATTGGCAATGCCTTCATCGATACCCCGTTTCAGGCGCACCGGGTTGGTTACGAACAAATCGTCGCCGACCAGTTGCACCTTGGACCCAATGGCGTCGGTCAAGGCTTTCCAGCCGTCCCAGTCGTCCTCGTCCAACCCGTCTTCGATGGAAATAATCGGGTAACGCGACACCAGATCGCCGTAATAATCGCACATGCCACCGGCATCCAGGGTCTTGCCCTCACCCGCCAACACGTACTTGCCATCCTTGTAGAACTCGCTCGATGCCGCATCCAGGGCCAGCGAAACCTCGTCACCGGGCTTGTATCCGGCGGCCTCGATAGACTTCATGATGAAATCCAGAGCCTCGGTAGTGCTCGATAGACTGGGTGCAAAACCGCCTTCGTCACCGACGTTGGTGTTGTGACCGGCATCTTGCAGGGCTTTCCTGAGCGCATGAAAAATTTCAGCGCCCATGCGCACGGCGTCGGCGATAGAGGTCGCACCGTCCGGCATGATCATGAATTCCTGAATGTCGATGGGATTATCGGCATGCGCGCCACCATTGATGATGTTCATCATCGGCACCGGCAGCAAATGCGCATTGGCCCCGCCGATATAGTTGTACAGCGGCAATGCCGCCTCGTCGGCCGCCGCCTTGGCGACTGCCAGACTGACGCCCAGAATAGCATTGGCGCCGAGCCGCGATTTGTTTTCGGTGCCATCGAGCTCGCGCATGGTGGTATCGATCATCAACTGGTCTTCGGCATCGAAACCGGACAGGGCGTCGAAGATTTCTCCATCTACAGCGGCACATGCCTTCAGCACACCTTTGCCGCCGAAACGCGACGTATCCTCGTCGCGCAGCTCGACCGCTTCGTGAACGCCGGTCGACGCGCCTGACGGCACCGCGGCACGGCCGAAGGCTCCGGTTTCCAAAGTGACATCGACCTCAACGGTCGGATTGCCTCGGCTGTCGATGATTTGGCGGGCGTGGATATCAGATATTGCGGTCATTTTTCTACTCTCAACCTTCCTCTATTCAGATGCTGACCGGATGCCCCTTGGCCGTCCGATCCAGTTCAATTAAAACTTCAAGTATTCCTGACAACTCGTTGACAGGTATCATATTTGGCCCATCACTCAGGCCCTTGTCCGGGTCTTCGTGGGTTTCGATAAAGACCCCGGCAACACCGATGGCGACGGCGGCGCGCGCCAGCACCGGGGCAAACTCGCGCTGACCACCGGACGTTCCGCCCTGCCCGCCCGGTTGTTGCACCGAATGGGTGGCATCGAAAATTACCGGGCAGCCGGTATTTGCCAACACCGGCAGGGCCCGCATATCCGATACCAGCGTGTTGTAGCCAAAGCTGGCGCCACGTTCACAGACCATGACGTTGTTGTTGCCGGTACCCGACACTTTGGCCGCCACATTGGCCATGTCCCATGGGGCCAAAAACTGACCTTTCTTGACGTTGATGACCAGCCCGGTTTTACCGGCCGCGACCAGCAAGTCGGTCTGACGGCATAGGAAAGCCGGAATTTGCAGCACATCGACGACACCACTCGCGGCCAAAACGCCGCATTGTTCGGGCGAATGCACGTCGGTCAGGATGGGCAGACCCAATTTATCGCGAATGTCGGTAAAGGCGGCCAGCGCCTCGTCGATGCCGACACCGCGTGGACTGTCTGCACTGGTCCGGTTGGCTTTATCAAACGATGTCTTAAAAACCAGCCCAAGGCCCAGTTTTTCGCATATCCCTTTAAGTTTTTCCGCCATATCCAGCGCATGCGCCTTGCTTTCCATGGCGCATGGCCCTGCGATCAGGGCAAACGGCAAATCATTGCCAAAGGTAACCGAACCGGCGGTGACGTGATTGGCGGTGGTCATGGTCTTGGAACCCTATACCAGCCGCGAACGTTCGACGGCGGCGGCGATGAATGAACGGAACAACGGATGCGGATCAAACGGCTTCGATTTCAGTTCAGGATGGAACTGTACGCCGATAAACCACGGATGTTCAGGGATTTCAACGATTTCCGGCAATACGCCGTCGGGCGACTTGGCGGAAAACACCATACCGGCCTTGGCCAGTTCGGCTTCAAAATCCAGATTAACCTCGTAACGATGGCGGTGACGCTCGTGAATGACGTCGGTTTCGTAAATCTGATGGACCCGGCTGTCGGCCTGTAAGTGCGCCTCGTACGCTCCCAAACGCATGGTGCCGCCCTTGTCGCCGTCTTCTGAACGGACCTCTACCTTGCCGTCCTTGGCCCATTCGGTCAGCAAGCCGACGATCGGGTTCTTGCAATCGCCAAACTCGCTGGACCCGGCCCCTTTAATGCCTGCCATGTTGCGGGCCGCCTCGACGACCGCCATCTGCATGCCCAGACAAATACCGAAATAGGGCACCTCGTGCTCGCGCGCGAAGGTGGCCGCGGAAATCTTGCCCTCGACACCGCGTTCACCGAAGCCGCCGGGCACCAGAATGCCGTTGACCCCGTCCAGATGATGAACCGCATCTTCTTTCTCGAAAATCTCAGAATCGATCCAGTCCAGCTTGACCTTGACGTTATTGGCGATGCCGCCATGGGTCAGGGCCTCGGCCAGCGACTTATAGGCATCCAGAAGGCCGGTGTACTTGCCGACAACGGCAATGGTGACCTCGCCTTCCGGTTTCAGCACCCGGTGCAGAATGCTTTCCCAGCGTTCCAGATCCGGCTTCGTTGTATCCAGGCCAAAGTGGCGGCAAACCTGCTCGTCCAGGCCTTCGTTGTGATAACTGATCGGCACCCCGTAGATACTTTCCACATCAAGAGCCGAAATGACGGCTTCCGGGCGAACATTACAAAACTGGGCGATTTTCCTTTTCTCGTCGGCCGGAATTTCACGATCGGCACGGCACATCAATAAATCGGGCTGAATACCGACACTGCGCAATTCCTTGACCGAGTGCTGGGTCGGCTTGGTCTTTAACTCGCCTGCCGTCGGAATATAGGGCAGCAGCGTCAAGTGGATATACATGGCCCTTTCGTGGCCCAGATCGTTGCCCAGTTGCCGGATCGCCTCGAAGAACGGCAGTGCCTCGATATCGCCGACGGTGCCGCCGATCTCGCACAGGATGAAATCTTCATCGTCGACATTGGCAAGCACGAATTCCTTGATTGCATCGGTGATGTGGGGAATAACCTGAATGGTCGCGCCCAGATAATCACCGCGCCGTTCGCGAGCGATCACGTCGGAATAGATGCGTC
>JABHGV010000027.1 GCA_018671895.1 Rhodospirillaceae bacterium
AGTAGCCGAGATCCTGCAAGATCGCGCCGACCCGATAGATGTTGTGGTAGCTGCCGATTACCCACAGTGCACCATTCGGCTTCAACACGCGGCGCGCGGCGGTCAGCCATTCGCGGGTGTATTCGTCATACGCCTGAAAACTGGCGAACTGGTCCCAGTGATCATCGACGGCGTCGACCTTGGAATTGTTGGGTCGCGTCAGGTCGCCTTCCAACTGAAGATTATATGGCGGATCGGCAAAGACTAGATCAACGGAAGCTTCGGGCAATCCGTTCATCAATTCGACGCAGTTTCCCTGCAGAATTTTCCCCCCCAAGGAGGTTTTTGCGGTTTTCATGTTTTTTTATAAGGCGGCTGTTTGAAGTGCCGCCTTTCCCTGCCCAGTGATTGAAGGCAGTCTGATTCAGCCGGGACTCGCCGTCAAGAATTAAATGGATTCAATGGGTTATAAGATATTCGTCTACCAGATATAGAGCCCCGGATTCACCTCGACTCAAGATGTAGACCTAAGAATCCTGGCGATCGGCTTGAAGCTGCGGCGATGATGCGGCGTTACGCCAAATTCATCCAGCGCCGCCCGGTGCTGCGCGGTGCCGTATCCGGCATTGTTCTGCCAGCCGTATTGGGGATGTGCCAGAGCCAGTTCCGCCATCATCCGATCACGGGTGACCTTGGCGACAATGGAAGCGGCTGCAATCGACAACGACCGCCCATCACCCTTGACGATGGCACGTGCCGGACAGTCGAGCGCCGGTTCCCGATTGCCGTCAACGAGCGCCATATCAGGAACGATACCAAGACCGGCCCTGCTTAAATCGGAGACGGCGCGACCCATGGCCAGCATCGTCGCCTGCAATATATTGACCGTATCGATTTCATCGACACTGGCGATGCCAACCCCGGTGCGTGCATGTTGTTCGAGCAAGCCAAACAACGTTTCGCGCTTGGCCCCCGTCAGCTTTTTCGAATCATCGAGGCCATATTTAAGGGCCTCTGGAAGACTGGCCATATCGAGGATGGCGGCACCGGCGACCACCGGCCCTGCCCACGGTCCCCGACCGGCTTCATCGACGCCACAAACAATGGCATAGCCTTCGTCGATGACAGTATTTTCGAGGCTGAAATCCGGCATGAGGTCAATGCTATCACGACCACGACGTGCTATGAACAGATGAGCTTTATTTGAGGAGACCCGACCATGACGCTTCCCGGTTTCAAGGGAGGAAAGCCCGTCCTCAGCATCATCATCCCGACCCTGAATGAGGCCGCGAACCTTTTCACCTGCGTCGCCGATTTGCAAAAGGACGCGCCCGACGTGGCCTACGAGATCATTATATCGGACGGTGCATCAGACGACGCCACCCTTGAAGAAGCCCACGCCATCGGCTGTCAGGTCGTGCGCACACTGCGCGGGCGCGGCCTGCAACTGGCCGCCGGCGCAACCGAAGCCCGCGGCGACTGGTTGTTGTTTCTGCATGCCGATACATCGCTTGATCCCGGCTGGTGGGGGGCGGTTAAGGAGTTCATGGATAACCCGAACAACCTTTACAAGGCCGCCGCCTTTCGCTTCAAGCTGGACGACGACGATTGGGCGGCGTCGATTCTGGAAGCTCTGGTTCACTTTCGCAGCAAAGTTCTGTCATTGCCGTTCGGCGACCAGGGGCTGCTGATCAGCCGACATTTCTATCACGACATCGGCGGGTATATGCCAATCGTGCTGATGGAAGACGTCGACATGGTCAGGCGTATCGGCGGGAAATCCATCCATCATTTCGATATCGACGCCGTCACCTCGTCGGACCGTTACCGGCGCGACGGCTATATGTTCAGGCCCCTGCGCAACCTGCTGTGCCTGACCCTGTATTTTCTTGGTGTGCCGACGCGGCTGATCCATAAATTGTACGGATGATGGCAAAACAACATCTCGTGGTCTTCGCCAAGGCCCCCCGGTTGGGAAATGTAAAGACGCGTCTGGCCGCCGATATCGGCCCCGTCGCCGCCAGCGGTTTTTATCGCCGCACGCTTAACGATGTGCTGAGAAGACTGGCATCTGACCGACGCTGGACCTGTCATTTGGCGGTGACGCCAGACCGCGCCGTCGATGGTCATCGTTTCTGGCCCCGTCCATTCAATGCCATCGGCCAGGGACCGGGTGATCTTGGGGAGCGCATGAACCGGGTGTTTCAGGACTTGCCGCCGGGCCCGGTGGTGCTGGTCGGCACCGATGTGCCGGGCATACGCGCCGCCCATATTACCGATGCCTTCCGCGCGCTGGGCAACAACGATGCGGTTTTCGGCCCGGCCCGTGACGGCGGGTATTGGCTTGTCGGGGCCCGGCGCAGGCCCGTCGTGCCCGACCTGTTCGGCGGCATCACGTGGTCAACGCCGCGCACGCTTAAAGACACGCTGACAAAGCTGAATGGAAAGAAAGTCGCGCTGCTGGACCCGCTCGACGACATCGACGACGGGGCGGCTTATGAGAAGCTGATTACAGGTGCTCTTTAAGGCGTGGCATCAGCTCGACAAAATTGCACGGCTTGTAACGGGCATCCAGTTGATGCACCAGAATATCATCCCATGCGTCTTTGCAGGCCCCGGGCGATCCGGGCAGCGCAAACAGATAGGTGCCACCGGCAACCCCGGCGGTCGCGCGCGATTGAATGGTCGAGGTCGAAATTTTCTGATAACTGATCCAGCGGAACAACTCGCCAAAACCGGGGATTTCCTTTTCGCAAACACGGCTGAACGCTTCTGGCGTCACGTCGCGCCCGGTCAAGCCAGTACCGCCGGTGCAGATCACCACATCAACGGCATCGTCTGCGATCCATGTGTTCAGCCGGGCTTCGATCAGCGATGCTTCGTCCTTGACGATGTCGCGGTCGGCCACCTTGTGGTCGGCGGCTTCGATCCGTTCAACCAGCACATTGCCCGATTTATCGTCTTCCAATGTGCGTGAATCCGATACCGTCAGGACGGCGATATTAACGGGCAGGAATTCCCGAGAGCCCTCTATTTTCGACATTATCAGCCACCATCAAAGTTTCATCATCGAGCGCCTTGTAGGTCGGCCATTTACCGGATGCGATGGCATCCAGAGACGGCGACGGTTGACCCAGTTGGTCGCGGTAGATCCACAGGTTGGTCAGTACACGCTCGACGAAAATACGGGTCTCGCGCGACGGAATACTTTCAATAAAGAACAACGGATCGTTCATGTCGTCGGTCGCCCGACGCCATTTGTTCAGGTTACCGGGCCCGCCGTTCCACGCCGTCGCCAGCAGGAACAGGTCGCCCTTGATCTTTTTGTCGCCAAGCAGAATGTTGATGTACTTCTGACCCAGCCTGAGATTGACGTCGGGCTCAAACAGGGTCTTGCGGGTAGCGTTCCAACGATGGAAGCGCCGGTCGCGGGCAACAAAACTGGCGGTTCGTGGCATCAGTTGCATCAGCCCACGGGCACCGGCCCAGCTTTTGGCCATCGGGTTGAAACGGGATTCCTGACGGATCACGGCAAACACCAGCGCCTTGTCGATACTGTACCCGCCATCAGGCTTCCAGTCGGGTAACGGATAGGCGGCACCATCGAAGCCGCCGTCGGAATACAGCGCCGAGTTAAGGCGCAGGGCCAACGCGGGCATATTGGTGTGGCTCGCCAGGGCCAGAATTTCCTTCGCCATTTCCGGTTTCGAACGGGCAGCAACGCCGCGCAGGTCGCGTTCAGCACGGCGTGCCTCGCCAATCTGCATCAGGGCCAGAACCCGGTGCCCGCCCTTCGAGGCGGCCAGATCATCGATTGTCGATTCATTCAGTTCCAGGGACGCCCATGTGAACGTGTTCTCAAGCCCAAGCATGCGCCGGGCAAGCAAGCCATAGAATGTACGGGTGTGGGTGGCAGCCTTGGTCAGCCAATGATTGACCTTTTCGGGATTGCGGCTGACGAGATGCGCTCGCGCCGCCCAGAAAGCCGCCGCCGAGGTCAACCATTCGGAATTATCGCCCAGCACGGTCGCGGCCTCGAAATGTTTGGCGGCTGTTGTCGTCTTGCCCAGTCGCCACGCGGCCAGCCCTGCTGTCCAGTTGGCTTCGGGTAGGTAACGCCCGGACCGTACGGCGGCCTTGGACGCCCAGTCCAGCGCCCATTGATCGCGACCGGCGGCGAAATATCCTGCGGCCAGTCGGGCACGGGCCTGATCCATATCGAAATTGGAAAACAGCTTATTAACGCGCTTCGTCGCGATCAGCTTTTTCACCGCCTTGGTCCAGCCCCGGCGCAGCAAGCCCCGGACTTTGCGCTTCAGGTTGCGGACTTCGCGGCGCTGCGAACGGCTGAGTTTCTTGCCTGGCGGCCTTTCCTTGGTCGCCGACGATTTGATGACAATCCTGCCGACGGACGGCTTTTTCGGGTGACGCCAATTGGCCGGGCGTCGTTTCAGGGCCAGCTTGTACAGGCGTCCGGCATCGGGATGATCGGCATAGTCCTGCATCCAGGCTTTCAGTTCCTTGTACTTGGAACGGTATTTCGTCGGGTGCAGGAAACGCTGGGCCATGACGTGGCCCATCAACGCCTTGTCTTCGAGCTGCTTGATCAGCTTGTCGGCTTTTCGCCAGTCGCCGCTGACCTGAATATCAAATATCTTGCGGTAGAGGACGGCGTCAGACGGGCTTAACGGCTGCGGCAGCACCCCGGCAAGGGCCGAGGCGGCGGGAACCGAGGAGATTTCATCTGTATCGCTGTTGGCGGCAAAAACCGATGGCGCGCCCAAAACGGCAACAACCCCGATGGTCGCGACCATCAAGTGACGTGCGATTCGCCGCATATTCATCAAAAAAACCAAGGCTTTACCCCACACCCGTTGGGACTGTACGCGCCGACACTTATAAAGCATCACCGAATCGGCGGCAACCGGGCTTGCCCGTCTGTGTTGCAGTGCAACATTTCCCTTGATTTTGTCTTCACTTTATATTAGTCTTTTCTAATCTACATTGGTTACATAGAATAGTTCCGAAGCTTAAGTTCAAAGGAACATCCAGATGCAGGCAATAATACGATGATAGGCATGACCGAGTTTCTCGACTTCTGGGGCGAGGACATCACCATCCTTGCAATCGGCCTGATCACCGGACTGTTGTTCGGCATTTTCGCCCAGCGCAGCAAATTCTGTTTCCGTTCCGCCGTCCTTGAAATGTCCCACGGCTTCGCCGGCAAGAAAACCGCCGTCTGGCTGCTGGCTTTTGGCGCGACCCTGGCCGGAACCCAGGGCTTGATATTGTCCGGCATGCTGGACGTCGCCGAGGTCCGTCAACTGGCATCACGCGGCAGTCTGTCGGGTGCCATTATCGGCGGTGCCATGTTTGGGGCCGGAATGGTCATGGCGCGCGGTTGTGCCAGCCGAATTCTGATTTTATCGGCCAACGGCAATCTGAGGATGCTGGTCACCGGGCTGGTCCTGACCATTGTTGCCCAAGCGTCTTACAGCGGCCTGTTGTCGCCGTTGCGTGAATATATCGCCGATATGTGGACCGTATCGGGCGGCGCGGAGCGCGACCTGAGCGCTATTCTGGGATTGTCGGGATACACTCCGTTTGTAATTGGCGTTGCCATCCTTGTCGCCGCCATCTCGCTTGCTATCCACGTCAAGATGCGTGGCTGGGTCGTTTTCGGTGCCATCGGCGTCGGTGTCGCCATTACCCTGGGCTGGGCGCTGACATACGCCCTGTCGCATTTGTCATTCGACCCGGTGGCCGTGCGCAGCGTTAATTTCATCGGGCCTTCCGCCGACACATTGATGGGCTTCATTACCGAACGTTCCCTGCCGATAACCTTCAACCTGGCCCTGGTGCCCGGTGTGTTCGCCGGTTCCCTGCTGGCCGCAGCATTTGGCCGCGAGCTGAAACTGGAATGCTTCAGTGTCGAAAACCGGCCGATGCCCCGTTATATCGTCGGTGCCGTGCTGATGGGATTTGGCGGCATGCTGGCCGGTGGCTGCGCCGTTGGTTCCGCCGTGTCGGGAAGCTCCGTGTTCGCGCTGACCGGCTGGGTAGCGATGGTCTCCATGGGGCTGGCCGCAGCGCTGACCGATGCCATGCTTGACCGCGAATATCCGACCGACCACGGAAATGATGTTATTCCCCCGGTTCGTTGGGCGCGTCGGATGATTTCAGCCGCCAAATAAAGCCATTTATAAGGAGCCGGATTTTTATTCGGCCAGCTTTTCCTGTATGGCCAGCAAATCGGCCCAGGTTTCGCGCTTGTGACTGGGCGACCGCAGCAGATAGGCCGGATGGTACAACGCCATGGTCGGCACCGGGCGCGACAGCCGTGGCGTCGCGTATTCAAACCAGCGCCCCCGCAAACGTCCAATCCCGGCGGTTTCCGCCAGCAATGACTTCGCCGCCGGACCGCCGAGAACGACCAGCATCTGGGGGTCAATCAGTTCAATCATCCGCTCGACGAAGGGCAGGCAGACGGCGGCTTCTGCCGTTGTTGGCGTGCGATTGCCGGGCGGTCGCCAGAAAACCGTATTGGAAATAAACGCCTGTTCGCGCGAAAGCCCGATAGACGCCATCATCCGGTCAAGCAATTGTCCGGCCGGGCCGACGAACGGCAAGCCCTGACGGTCTTCTTCGGCACCGGGCCCTTCACCAATGAAAACCACCTTGGCGTCTTCGGCCCCGTCGCCAAAAACCAGATTGGTGGCAGTTTTTTTCAAAGGGCAGCCATCGAATTTTTCCAGCGCCTGTTTTAGCTCATCCAGGTTTTTCGCTTCCCCGGCCAGCTGACAGGCGTCATGCAGTTGGTCTTCGGCGACAGCGGCGGCCTTGACGGCGGCCTTGGTCGGATCTGGTTTGGCGGGCACGGCGGGCTTTGGCGCAACGTTAGGCGCGGGGGTCGGCGGCGGTGCCTCAGTCAGCGTGACCGGTGCATCGGCGACCTCGGCAAAGCGATTGTGCGGCTCGTTGCCGATGGTTTCGTCGATACCGGCGTCGAGCTGCCAGCGCAAACTTTCCAATGCTGAAAGATTCTCAGGCATGGGCCAGACAATAACATTGTCGATGACAGGAAACATCCTCTTTCACAGCACCGAAACGCCCGTTACATTCTTTTATATGGTTGAGACGCTTGAGCGCGAATCTATGGAATTTGACGTTGTCATCGTCGGTGGCGGGCCATCGGGGCTGGCCGCCGCCATCCGCTTGCGCCAACTGGCCACCGAAAAAGACCGCGAGGTCAGCGTTTGTGTCGTCGACAAGGGGTCCGAAATTGGCGCCCATATCCTGTCGGGCGCGGTGTTCGATCCAATTGCGCTGAATGAACTGCTGCCCGACTGGCAACAACTGGATGCGCCCCTGAATACCCCGGTGACGGAAGATGAATTCCTGTATCTGAGCGAGAAATCAGCGCATCGCCTGCCGACGCCGCCGCAAATGAAGAACCACGGCAATTTCGTCATCAGTCTGGGCAACATGGCGCGCTGGCTGGGCAGTCAGGCCGAGGCGCTGGGGGCCGAAGTCTATGCCGGTTTCGCAGCCGCCGAGGTCCTGTATGACGACGACGGCAGGGTCACAGGCGTCGCCACCGGCGATATGGGCCTGAACGAAGATGGCAGCCCGGGGCCGAACCACGAGCCCGGCATCGAATTGCTGGGAACCTATACCCTGTTCGCCGAAGGCTGCCGGGGATCATTAAGCAAATCCCTGTTCGAGAAATTCGACCTGGGCCGTGACAGCGACCCGCAGACATACGGTATCGGCATCAAGGAATTGTGGGAAATCGATCCGGCCAACCACCGCCCCGGACGCACCATGCACAGCATCGGCTGGCCGCTGGACAACCGCACCTATGGCGGGTCGTTCCTGTACCATCTGGATAACAATCAGGTCGCCGTCGGTTTCGTTATCGGTTTGGATTACGAGAACCCGCACCTGAGCCCGTTCGAGGAAATGCAACGCTTCAAGAGCCACCCGGCAATTGCCCCGGTGTTTGCGGGCGCACGCCGCATATCGTATGGCGCGCGCGCCCTGAACGAAGGCGGCTGGCAATCGATACCGGGACTGACGTTTCCCGGCGGGGCCTTGATCGGGTGCGCGGCGGGGTTCCTGAACGTGCCGCGCATCAAGGGTTCGCACACCGCCATGAAGTCCGGCATGCTGGCCGCCGAAGCGGCTTTTTCCGCGCTGGGAGGAGAAGCGCCCACACCGGAACTCACGGAATATCCGAAGGCCTTGAGGAAATCATGGCTGGGGCGCGAGCTGAAAAAAGCCCGCAACATTCGCCCGGCCTTTCGCTGGGGGCTGTGGGCCGGGATTGCGTACTCGGCCATCGACACGTACTTGTTTGCCGGTCACGCGCCATGGACCCTGCACCACCACGCTGACCATCTGGCGCTGAAGAAGGCGTCGGACGCCCCGAAAATAGATTATCCGAAGCCGGACGGGGTGCTGACGTTTGACAAGTTGAGTTCCGTGCACGTATCGAACACCAACCACGCCGAGGGTCAGCCGTGCCATCTGCGCCTGAAAGACGCGGGCCTGCCGCTTGAACTTAATCTGGTCGAATACGACGGCCCGGAGCAGCGGTTTTGCCCTGCCGGTGTCTATGAATTCATAGAACAAAACGACGAGACTGTGTTCCGCATCAATTCCCAGAACTGTATCCACTGCAAAACCTGCGACATCAAGGATATGAGTCAGAACATCGACTGGTCGGTGCCGGAAGGCGGCGGCGGGCCGAACTATCCGAACATGTAAATCAAACAAGGACTCGTCTACACTCGCCGCACCCTCTGCAAACAGGAATCACCAAGAACCCCATGTCCGAACAATCCGACCCACCCAGCACGCCATCGTCGCCCTTTTATAAATGGGTGTTCATCGCCATTGCCGCGTCCTTTGTGGTGCTGTTCGGTGTTTCGATGCAGCCGTCGGACCCGCCGCCCGAGGCGACAAAGGAAACCACGCCGCCACCAAAGCCGGTAAAGGCCGCCGAAAAACCGGTGGAAAAAGCGCCCGAGACCGAGGCCACCGAAGAGGTCGCCCAGGTTGAGGCATCGAAGGCCGCGCCTGTTGTTCCGGGATCGCTGTCGGGGAACTATCTGGCCGGACGCCACGCCCAGACTAATCGCCATATGGCCGATGCCGCTCGCTTCCTGGGCAAGGCGATAGAAATGGAACCATCAAAAGGGGTGGTCGACCTGCCGCGTCGGGTGTTTCTGCTGACGCTGGCCGAAGGCGACGTGAAAAAGGCCATTGCGATGGCCGCCGGTATACTGAAAGACAACGCCAAGGCGACCATTGCCGGGCTGGTCATTGCCGTCGATGACATTGTTCAGGCGCGGTACCCCGATGCCCTGAAAGCCATCGAGAAATTGCCGAAGGGCGGGCTGAACGTTTATATGGCGCCGCTGCTGGATGCCTGGACCGGGGTTGCGACGGCAGAGAAAACCGAAGACGCCATCGCCCGGCTGGGGGCCTTGAAAAAAGATGGCACCGAGGCGCTGTATCAACTGCACAAGGGCATCATCAACGATATTGCCGGCAATGCCGAGCAGGCCGAGAAGGATTATCAGGCGGCAATCACGGCACAGGGTGGGCCATCGCTGCGGCTGATCGAATTGTTGGGCAATCTGTATGAACGCTCCGGGCAGTCCGAGCTGGCGCGAGAGCTGTACACGGAACACCAGAAGACCAGCCCGCGGTCGTCTCATTCCAGACTGGGTCTGAGAAGGGTCGCCGCCGGGACCGTGCCCAAACCGATTGTCGCCAACGCCTTTGACGGTGCGGCCGAGGCCTTCTTTGGCATCGCCACCTCGCTGAGTCAGCAAAACGCCAAGGAAACGGCGTTGGTCTTTGGCCGCCTGGCGCTTTACCTCAGGCCTGACTTCCCGGTCATGCAGATGCTGCTTGGCAATATTTTGCAGGACGACGGGCAATATGAAGACGCCAACAAGATGTACGCCGCCGTCAGTTTGAAATCACCGTACAGCTGGGCGTCGCGCCTGAACCTGAGTGAAAATCTGGACGATATGGGCCAGGTCAAGGAAGCCGAGGAATATCTGCGCGCCATGGCAGCCGAGGAGCCCGAGCTGGCGACGCCGCTGATCCGGCTTGGCGACCTGTTGCGCGGGCACGAAGAATTCAAACGCGCCGTCGGCGTCTATAATCAGGCGCTGGAGCGCATCGGCGAGCCCAAGCCCCATCACTGGTCGCTGCTTTATGCGCTGGGCATCGTGCTGGAACGATCTGATCGATGGGACGAGGCCGAGGCTAAATTCCTGCAGGCGATGGAATTCGAGCCCGACCAGCCGATGCTGCTGAATTATCTGGGCTACAGCTGGATCGACAAGGGGCTGCATCTGGATCGCGCCACAGAGATGATCAAGAAGGCCGTCAAGCTGCGGCCGACGGACGGCTATATCGCCGACAGCCTTGGTTGGGCCTATTACCGGCTTGGAAATTTCGAAGAATCGGCCAAGGAAATGGAACGCGCCGTTTCCCTGCGCCCTGAAGACCCGGTCATCAACGACCATCTGGGCGATGCCTATTGGCGGGTCGGACGCTTCAACGAAGCCCGCTTCCAGTGGCAGCATGTCCTGACCCTGGACCCCGATGACGACGTTGCCGGGCAGGTGCGCGACAAGCTGAAAGACGGCCTGAAGCCTGCTGACACGGCCGACAACAAGGCCGACTGAGCGGCGATGAGCCCTGCCCTTCAATCATCTGCCGCGCCCGCCAAGATCAATCTGTATCTGCATGTTTGCGCGCGCCGCGACGACGGCTATCACCTGCTCGACAGCCTTGTTGCTTTCGCCGATGTGCACGACACAATAACGGTCAGCCCGTCTGACGACTTGAGCCTCGCCATTGGTGGAGACTTCGCCCAGGACCTCACGGGCGACGATGATAATCTTGTAATCCGTGCCGCCCGGGCGTTGGCCACAGCAGCGGGGATCGAGGCCCGCGCCGCCATCACCTTAACGAAACAACTGCCCGTCGCATCGGGCATCGGCGGCGGGTCGGCTGATGCAGCCGCCACATTGAGAGCATTGTCGGGTTTGTGGAATCTTGACCTTGACGACGCAGTGATGGCCGCGCTGGCGCTGGCGCTGGGGGCCGATGTTCCCGTCTGTCTGGGCGGCCGGACGGCATTCATGTCGGGCATCGGCGAGACCATCGCCCCGGCCCCGGCGCTGCCCGCGGCCTGGCTGGTACTGGTCAATCCCGGCGTCGCCGTATCGACCCCGGCGGTGTTCAAGATGCTGGATGGAAATTTCACAACCGCCAACGGGCATTTCGATCATGCGCCAGCCGATGCCCGTGAACTGGCTTCGATTTTGAGCGAGCGCAATAACGACCTTGAGGCCCCAGCCCGACAGATGGGGCCGGTGATCGGCGATGTGCTGGGGGCACTGACGGCGACCGAGAATGTCCTGCTCGCCCGCATGAGCGGCAGCGGTGCTACCTGTTTCGGGCTCTATGGAAATCCCGGCGATGCCGACCGGGCCGCCCAATCGATTGCCCAAGATAGACCAGACTGGTGGATCAAGACGGCCTCGCTGCAAACCGATGCGACGGGGGCCTGAGACATTCCAAAATAGCCCTCCCCAGCGCTTGCCCCGGAACCTGTTTGCCCCTATGTTCGCGCCAGAAATTTGATGGGACGTCGCCAAGTGGTAAGGCAGCGGCTTTTGATGCCGCCATTCGCAGGTTCGATCCCTGCCGTCCCAACCAGCAAGAAAGGCTCCCTAAAGGGGGCCTTTTTTGTTGTCAGTTCCATTTAAGAATGAGAATTCACAGCTTAATGTTAGAATTCCATAGCTGAAGTCAGGGCGCCGAACATCCGTTTAACGTACAAGAGCAGACGTTTTCCTGGCAGGTGGCCAATGTCCATTATTAGCCAGAAGCGGACTTTCGTCGGTCTAAGATAAAGCGGTCTCTCTTTGAGTTCTCTCAGGCTGGTTTATGAAGTTCGATGACGTTCCCATCTGGGTCTCGAACAAAGAAGAAAACCGTTCCGTCCGGCAATTCTACGGTCTCGGTGATTGTGATCGCATGAGCGGCTAGTTGCTGCTGAACTGCTTCAATGTCATCAATTTCAAGGGCAATATGCGTAAAGTTAACGCTGACATCGAGTGTCGATCCCGCAACACCAATGATTTATGCCGACAAAAGGCGGGTGAAGCAGGTTTTTCTCAATTTGCTCAGCAATGCGGTCAAGTTTACGCCAGAGGGAGGGGAAGTTGCCGTCATATCCGCATTGAACGACGACGGATCTCTGTCCATTTCCATTGCAGACACCGGTATCGGCATGGATCAAGAAGAAATCAAAAAAGCATTAGCCGTGTTCGGGCAGGTCGACAGTGGCCTTAACCGCAAACACGAAGGAACCGGTTTGGGGTTGCATCTGACCATGGGTTTGATGGAACTGCATGGCGGTACAATGGTGGTGACAAGTGAGAAGGGCAAAGGCACCGAGATAACGGTCACTTTTCCCAAAGATCGCGTTCGATAGAATGTCGCTTAAGGATTAAAGGCGTCCCTCAACAGCCATTTTTCATTTCATGCCGAGAGTTCGACGCTCACTTGCGGTGGTTCCGCATGGGGCTGATACAGGCTGACGACATGGCGTGCCGGGATATCAAGATGATGCGCGCCGGCATCGTTTGAATGTGCCTGCATACTGATGGCGCCTGCGATATCGGGCAATGCCTGCGTATGAACGGGACTTGCCGCTTGCGGCGCGGGCGGATGCCAGATTGCGGCGACAGGATGGGTCTGTGTCCGGGGACCATGTCTTTTTTCATAGACCGGCGGTTGACGGGTTTTCGGACGCATTGCGTCCGGTTCGTCGACCTCGCGCTTCGGTGGCGTGATGACCTCTGTCGGCGGCACCGCCATCAGCGAGGCACCGTACAGAGCCAGATTGCGCTGGTAATCAACAGGGGCTGCATTCAACAACATGACATGCCTCCAAGGCCTGTCCTGAGGCTTGATTATAGCAGATTTCGCTGCATATATCCCGACATTTAGCTTTTACAACTGGTTTTCAGTCGATATAGATTATCATCAGAAGAAACCTGGAACTCTTTTAATCAATGAACCTCGTCTATCGTCCCGTCAATCTGATCACCCACGATGCAACCGGATTCTTTCGTTGTTTGCCGACAACCGACAAGCCCGACGGCACCACCGTCGCCAGCAAATCCCTGTTGAGCCATGACAAGGACAACATCAGCACGGCGGAAAAGAATGCGGCGCTGTTGAATCAGGCATTCAAGGATCTGGCGGATGCTTTCATTATCGGCGGACGCCCCCGGCTGATCGTGCCGCTGAATTCCTATGCCCTTGGCACCGGCGATGCAGCAACCATTATCGTTCAGGCATTCAAGGAATTGTCCGAAGAATTGCGCCCGGCGGTGATCATTGAATTGTTCGACTTTCCGGTCACCCTGACGGCCGACATTCTGGGCGATATCACCATTCCGGTCCTGCCGTTTTTCGACAAGTACATGGCGACGCCAAATCCAGACAACAACGACTTCACCGAATTTTCCAACCTGAATTTCTTCGGTGTCAGCCTTGATCTGGACGCCAGCGGCGCGACGGGTGAAGACGCCATCGCCGATTTAACGAAATTCTGGGCCGAGGCAACGAAGCGCCGATTGAAGGTCATTGTCCAGGGCGTTCAGGATCAGGACGTCGCCGACAAGGCACAGCAGTATGAATGTTTTGCCATGGATGGCTCGTTGGTCGGCGAGGACCGCCCCACCTTAAGCTAAACTCGCCAATCAAAACTTGACTTCCAGAGGCCGCGCCACGCGAAGCGTGCGTGAAGGCTGAAAGACCGCGCCACGCGAAGCGTGCGTGAAGGCTGAAAGACCGCGCCACGCGAAGCGTGCGCTATAAAAGCCCTTTCCGACGCATTTTTTCCAGTTCATCGGCATCCATATCGAGCAGTTCGGAGAGCACTTCGTCGGTGTGCTGACCCAACGTCGGCGGCGGCCTGCGATAGCTGACCGGGGTTTCCGACATGCCGATGGGACTGGCGATTAAATCGACGGACCCGGCCAGATCATGGGGCATATTGATTTTCATGCCGCGATGGACGACTTGCGGGTCTTCGAACACCTGGGCAATGGTGTTAACCGGCCCCACCGGCACCCCCAGTTCCGCCAGACCATCGAGCCAATGACGGCTGGCCTTGGTTTTCAGGACCGGAACCAATAGAGCAATCAAAGCCTCGCGATTGATAATGCGCTGGGCGTTGGTGTTGAAGCGGTCATCGTCGGCCAGGTCGGAGACCCCGGCAAAGTCACAGAACCGCTGGAACTGGGCATCGTTGCCGACGGCCAGAATAAAATGCCCGTCGGCAGTTTCGAACAACTGATACGGCACGATATTGGAATGCGCATTGCCGCGTCGGTGCGGCACCTCGCCCGAGGTCAGATAATTCAGCCCCTCGTTGACCAGCCATGATACTTGAGAATCGAGCAGCGCCAGATCGATGGATTGTCCCTTGCCGCCCAAGTCGCGATGACGGACGGCGGCCAGGATCGAGATGCACGCATACATGCCGCACATGACGTCGGCAACACCGACACCGATTTTCATCGGTGCGCCGTCAGGCTCGCCGGTAATGCTCATCACACCGCCCATGGCTTGCGCCAGATAATCGTACCCGGCCTGTGGCGCATATGGGCCGGTCTGCCCGAAGCCGGTGATTGAGCAATAGATCAGGCCGGGGAATTCGTC
The DNA here is from genome assembly GCA_018671895.1 of Rhodospirillaceae bacterium. Classification (GTDB taxonomy): domain Bacteria; phylum Pseudomonadota; class Alphaproteobacteria; order Rhodospirillales; family JABHCV01; genus JABHGV01. The sequence continues at coordinate 14,749 of JABHGV010000027.1, forward strand.
TTTTAACTGGTCATAGGACAGGCCGTATTTGGCCAGCCCCCCGACCTTGAAGTTCTCGACCAGAATGTCGCATTTCCCGAGCAGCCGACGGACAAGGGCCTGACCGTCGGGGTGCGCGATATCGATGGCGACCGAGCGCTTGTTGCGATTGGCGGCCAGATAATAGGCACTTTCCGTAGTATCTGCGCCTTGCGCGTCTGTGGCATAGGGCGGCCCCCACTTGCGGGTATCGTCGCCAGCACCGGGGCGTTCGACCTTGATCACATCGGCACCTAAGTCGCCGAGCACCTGCGTCGCCGTCGGCCCGGCCAGAATACGGGTCAGATCAAGGATGCGCAGGCCGTGTAACGGGCCGGTGTTTTGCGGTTTATCGTCGGACATGGGGTCACGCTATATTGCCGAGGAGCAGCCGACAACACGATAAACGATCAGCAGCGATTTCGGATCAGCTGGTCCAGCGACGCCTTGCCCGGGCCGTAGCTTAGAATCAGCAGCAGGGCGCTGGTCCACAACAGGTGGTCGGGCCAGCTCATGGGATAGACGAACAACTGAATCACCGCCGTCATACCCAGCAGGCCGAGGGCACCAAGACGCGCACCGAGGCCGATGACCAGCATGATCGGGAAAACATGTTCACCGATGGTCGCCAGCAGGGCGGCGACTTCCGGGTCCAGCAGCGGCACCTTGTATTCTTCTTCAAACAGGAATTTGGTGTTGTCGGTAATGGTAAAGCCATCGACCTTGGTGCGGGCCGAGCGCCAGAACACACCGGCGACACCGAAGCGCGCAACCAGGGCGATCAGCCACATGGGCACGCTTTCCAGCCGCCCTATAACGTCGGCAATTGCTTTGTGGGTCATTATTTTTAGTCTCCTTGGAAATAGCTGGTGAAAGTACCGCCGCCGATCAGATCGGCGATGGCGCTTTCAAAATCAAAATTTTCATCGACGGCAACGGCCCCGGCGTGCGCCTGGGTCAGATCACCACCGCTGATCAAAACAGACAGCAGGGCATGGACGCCGGGCTTGAGGATACGGACCTCGACATCCAGTGCGGGGCGGATGACCAACAGCGTGCAGCCACCGGCATCCAGATTGATGGTTTCGGGGTCGCCATCGCATGACTGATTGGCCTGCCAGATGGCGGCCGTTGGATAGTCCGATATCAACAGCCGGGCCGACGGATGCGGCGTCAGCTTCAAACGCCCAAGGCTTTCCACCGCAAGGCGTTGTAAATCATCCGCCGCCAGCGGTTTAGCATCGCCCGCATGGAAGGCTTCGTGCCACGCCCATTCCAGCCGCGCCACATCACCCAGATAGGGCAGACTTGCCGCCGGAGCAAAGCCGTCGAGGAAATCGCCGAAGCCGCCACCATAGAACAACAGGCTTGCGTGACGGGGTGGGCATCGCTGAATAAATTCGCGCGCAGTGGCGGCAAAGAATTCCTCGCCGACCAGTCTGGCGACCACCGGAAACACGGCCGTGAGCGAGTCCGTTAATGTCAGAAACGTATTGTTGCGATGGATGGAAACTTTCTCTGCCGCTGTCAGGCCGCCGGTCGCAATCGCCGACTCGATTGTCGCGTTCGTTTGCCCGTCACCGAAGACGGCTTGCTTGAACGCCGTTTGCAATTCAGGCAACGCTGACATGGTCGACCCCGCTTTGCATGAAGGTATTGGCCTTCGCCGCTTCGCTGAGCAACACCGACAGTTCCGGAATATCGGTGTCCCATTCGATCAGGCTGGGCACCGGGCCGGTACGGGAAAGTGCGCGGGAATACAGGGCCCAGACCGCATCGGTGACGACGGAACCATGATCGTCGATATGAATGTCGCGGCCTTCGTGGCGGGTGATGCTGTGACCGGCCAGATGAATCTCGCCAACCGCATCGGGGTTGATGGCATCGATATAATCTTCCGGCCGGAAATCAAGATTGCGACTGGAAACAAAGACGTTATTGACGTCCAGAAGCAGCCCGCAGCCGCTGCGCCTGGCCAGTTCGTTGAGGAAATCCGCCTCCGATATTTCGTTTATGTCATATGCCAGATAACTGGACGGGTTTTCAACCAGCACCTTGCGCCCGACGGCGTCCTGAAATGCAGCCACACGGTCAGTGACCAGATCCAGTGTCGCTTTCGTCAACGGTAATTCCAGAAGATCGTTCAGGAACACCCCGTCGGCCATGCACCACGACAGGTGTTCTGATACCAGCGCCGGGCGATAACGATCAACCACATCGCGAACGGCCCGAAGGTGTTCTTTGTTGAGCGGCGCAGATGAGCCGAGGGACAGGCCGACCCCGTGCATGGACAGGGGATAATGTTCGGCGATGGCTTCCAGATAATGATGAGTTGGGCCGCCGTCACCCATATAGTTTTCCGTATGCACCTCAAAAAAACCGAGGTCCGGGCGGGTGTCGATGATTTCTTTAAAGTGGACGGCCTTTAGCCCGACCCCGACGGATGCCGGAGGCGGGCTAATGCTTGTTGGGCTATTGCTTGCCAACATCAAGGGGGGAGCTAGCCGTTCTTCGGAGACAGGCTGGCGCCGACGATTTTATCGCAGGTGCCCTTGGGCAGAATCAGATAGGCATCGGTCTGGGCATCTTTCTTGGACGAGCCAGCGCACGAGCCATTGGCGGTAACGCAATCGTTCTTGCCAGCCTTGGCAACGCCGTAGCATTTTTCTTTCTCTCCGGCGGCTTGGGCCTTTTCGGCGACAGCCATCGTCAAGGCCATGGCCATGGCAGAAGCAATCAGAAGGGCTGGTTTTTTCAGGCTTTTTTCACGCATCAGTATGTTCTCCGAATTAAATAATGAAACAGAGCCTGAATATAGTCACGACCGGCGAGCAAAACCCATTCAACACGGCTCACATTTGTGTGAAGACCCCCCTCACCTTTGCCAAAGACCTTTTCCGGTATTAAGCTGGCCGACAGATCATCAATATGCAGGAGCCCCACCATGCCAAGCCGACGCATGATTATCCTTGCCCTGTTCGGGCTGGTTTTCGCTTTCAACCTGACCCCTGATGCGCCTGCAAAGGCCGAAACCCTGATGCAGTGCATGACCAAGTGCATCCAGCACGAAGGCGGCAACGATGCGACCAACAAGGCAACCTGCAAATCCCGATGTGCGGCATCGACCGGTGTTGGCAAAGCGGCCAAGCCGCGCGATTGCATGGGCGAGTTCAAGGCCTGTAAAAAAGGTCAGAAATCCAGTTCTGCCGTATACAAGGCCTGCAAACAGAAACTGATGTCGTGTAAGTAAAAACCGCAGAATTGGAGCGGATGAAGGGAATCGAACCCTCGTCGTAAGCTTGGGAAGCTTCTGCTCTGCCATTGAGCTACATCCGCATTCGCACTGATGCACCGACGTTCCCATAACCACGGGCGATTATCCAGACGCAATGACCGCCGCCAGTTACACGGATTTGTTATTTGAAGCGCGACGCCGCACCCCTTAAACACTATGGTGTGAACAATAAACAAGACAGGACCTGCATGCCAGAGCCCCTTAAATTCAGCGACCCCGATACCACAGCCAAGGGCGAGGCCAGGGCCGTTGTCGCCCTGACCCACCTGAAAACCTTGTGGTTCAATACAGGCAGTCTGTGCAACATCGAATGCCTAAACTGCTATATGGACTCCTCGCCCAAGAACGACGCGCTGGCCTATATCAGCACGCGCGAGGTCAGCGATTATCTGGACCAGATCGAGGCCGAGGGCCTGCCGGTCGAGGAAATCGCCTTTACCGGCGGCGAGCCGTTCATGAACAAGGCACTGCCCGATATGCTGGCGGACGTTCTGGGGCGCGGCTATCGGGCGCTGGTGCTGACCAATGCCATGAAGCCGCTCAACCATCGCCGCGGGCAGTTGCTCGACCTGAAGACCCAATACGGCGACAAACTGGCGCTCAGGGTTTCCATCGACCATTACACGCCGGAAAAACACGAAGACGTGCGTGGCACCGACACCTGGACGCCGATGCTGGACGAACTGACATGGCTGGCGGAAAACAAGTTCAATCTGGCCATCGCCGGACGCACCTTGTGGAACGAAGACGAAGCGACGGCGCGCACCGGATACGCCGCCTTGTTTGCGGCCGAGAATATCCCTGTCGATGCCAACGACCCCGCAGCCCTGGTACTGTTTCCGGAAATGGACGGCGGCATTGACGTGCCGGAGATCACTGTGCAGTGCTGGGACATCCTGGGTGTCGCACCGGAAACCATGATGTGCGCCACATCGCGTATGATCATCAAGCGCGGCGGTGACGACAAACCGGTTGTCGTGCCGTGCACCCTGCTGCCCTATGACCCTGCATTTGAGCTTGGACACGATCTTGCCGGGTCAACCACATCGGTGAAGCTGAACCATCCCCACTGTGCCAAATTCTGTGTACTGGGCGGCGCGTCGTGCAGCGTCGGCTGACGCCTGCGATATTCTTGAAATAGCCCTTTTTTCGCCTTAAAGCCTCCCAACCCTCGCCATAGTGGGTGTGTACAAACGTCTCCAGTATTTGAGAAACAGGAGACGACCCCATGCGAAAAACCCGCCACGCCCACAAAATCATTCTCGCCACCTTTTCCAGTCTTGGCCTTATCGTGCTGCTGCTGTCGGGCTGTTCCGGGGCGGCGGTCGAGAAAGTCCGCGACCTGAATGTTTCGCATGGTAACGGCGCAGCGTTCGAGGCCGCGCTGGCCGACGAATACCGGACCCTGGCCCTGTTCGAGGCCGACCGCATGGGCGACACATCTGACGCCAGGCGATATGCCGGAAAGGCTTTGCGGGCAGCCCTTGGCGATGTGCCAGAACCTGACCGGGCGCTGGCGCGGGTGTTGCCGGACGGCAGCGTCGATAACGTTAATGCCCAACGGCGGCGCTTGCTGAGCGTAGGTGGACAGGTTACCAATCCACGCGCCGCGGCCCGCGCGCGGGTCGGATTCGATTGCTGGCTGGAACAACTGGAAGAGAACTTTCAGCCCACACATATCGCCGCATGCCGTAGCAGTTTCACGAACGCCCTGGCCGAGGCCGAAGCGATCCTGCCAAGAGCGTTCGTTACCTTTTTCGATCACAACAGCATCAGATTAAAGGGAGACGGCGTCGATGCGGCGGCGCGTGCCGCACGCATTGCACAACAAGCCGATGGCTTCGAGGTCCTGATCACCGGCCATGCGGACCGGACAGGAACACCGGGACATAACCTGCGCCTGTCGGACAAGCGCGCCAATGTCGTGCGCCGACAACTGATCGCCTATGGGGTTGAGCCGCAATTCATTCGTATTACCGCCTTTGGCGAAACCAGGCCGCTTGTCATCACCCCGGATGGCACCCGGGAAGACAAAAACCGTCGGGTTGAAATCGTCATCACGCTGGATCCCCGCCATCAAGTATTCACTGGAAATATGGATCAGGCCGCACTACCTATGGACTGACGTTTTAATAATAACAGGCAAGCCCCATGCAGATGCTCGATATGGAAACACCCACCAGCTATGCGCTGATGACCCGAAAGATCGAGGTCACGGTCGAACCGGTGTATCTGCAACGTGAATCCAATACTGAAGTTGGACGCCATGTGTGGGCCTATACCATCCGCATCACCAATTTCAGCGACGAGACAGTGCGGCTGATGTCACGCCACTGGCGCATTACGGACGCCAACGGCAACCTTCAGGAAATTCAAGGCGATGGTGTCGTTGGTGAACAACCGGTGCTGAAGCCGGGCGACGAGTTCGAATACACCAGCGGTGTGCCGTTAGCCACGCCGTCCGGCTTCATGGTCGGCACCTATCAAATGGAAGATGCCGAGGGTCAGCCCTTCGACATCGAAATTCCGGCCTTTTCGCTGGACAGTCCCGACGCCAACGCCCTGATCAATTAGAGTGAATGAAGCTATGAGCAAGGAAAAGAAACTCTCGATCGTTACCGAAGAACCCGCTGCCAAGCCAAGCCGCATCGAGGCCGAAGACGCGGTTCGCACCCTGTTGCGCTGGGCCGGAGACGACCCGGAACGCGAAGGACTGACCGACACGCCATCCCGCGTCGTGCGCTCTTACGAAGAATTCTTTTCGGGTTACAACGAAGACCCGGTGGACCTGTTGCAGCGGACCTTCGAGGAAATCGAAGGCTATGACGAAATGGTGTTGCTGAAAGACATCCGTTTCGAATCCCATTGCGAGCACCACATGGCCCCGATTATCGGCAAGGCCCACATTGCGTACCTGCCAAAAAGCCGGGTTATCGGTATTTCGAAACTGGCCAGACTGGTCGAGCTGTATGCAAAGCGCCTGCAAATTCAGGAAAAGATGACGGCGCAAATCGCCAATTCCCTGAACGACACCCTGCAACCGTATGGCGTTGCCGTGGTCATCGAGGCGGCCCATCAATGCATGACGACACGGGGCATTCACAAGCCCGGCGTCACCATGGTGACGTCCAGAATGCTGGGCGCATTCCGTGAAAATCCGTCGACCCGTCGCGAGTTCATGGCGATGATCGGCAATCCCTCCAGCCACGAAAGCGGCCTGGTCTAGGCACGCACGGCGTCGCCATCGGGCATTTCCAATTCAATTCCTTGTAGAAACCGGGCAATAATAGGCCTTCGGACGCCGATTCGCGCGTCGGAAGCGGGATCAAGGGGGAGCTTTCTTCAAAACGATGATGGACTATCGTCCCATATTTCTGGTTATCGGCATTCTGCTGACGGCATTGTCCATCGGCATGATCGTGCCTGCCACCGTCGATGCGTTTGCCGGCAACCCCGATTGGCAGGTGTTCGCCGTATCGTCGGGCGTCACCCTGTTCGTTGGCGTCGCCATGACCCTTACGTGCCGCGCCGGAGGGTTGCGACTGAACGTGCGTCAGGCCTTTGTGATGACGACATTCAGCTGGATGCTGTTGACCGTGTTCGCAGCCCTGCCGTTCATGTTTTCGGAACTGAACCTGAGTTTCACCGATGCCTATTTCGAAGCCATGTCCGGCATTACCACCACCGGTTCGACAGTGATTACCGGGCTGGACACGGCACCGCCCGGCATTTTGTTGTGGCGCGCCTTGCTGCAGTGGCTGGGCGGCATCGGTATTATCGTCATGGCCATCGCCGTGTTCCCGATGCTGCGCGTCGGCGGCATGCAGTTGTTCCGTATGGAATCGTCAGAACAGACCGAAAAGGCCCTTCCCCGGACGGCCCAAATCGCCAGTTCCATCGGTGTCATTTATCTGGTCATGACCTTTCTCTGCGCGTCGGCCTATTGGCTGGCTGGAATGAACGGCATGGAAGCCGTCGCCCATTCCATGACGACCATCGCCACCGGCGGCTTTTCGACATCGGACGGTTCGATCGGACACTTCGACAGCGAACTGATCGACGTGATCGCCACCTTCGGCATGATCCTTGGCAGCCTGCCGTTTATTCTGTATCTGAAAACCGTGCAGGGCAGTTACACAGCCATCTGGAATGACAGTCAGGTGCAATGGTTTATATCCATCGTCGGCCTGGCTGTGTTGTCAGTAACCTTCTGGCTGTGGCTGTCGGGCGGCTTGCAGCCGTTGCAGGCGCTGCGTTATGCGTCGTTTAACGTGGTTTCTGTGATTTCAGGAACCGGCTATGCGACGTCGGATTACAGCCTGTGGGGCAGCTTCGCCATCCCGGTGTTTTTCTTCATCATGTTTATCGGCGGCTGTGCCGGGTCGACCACCTGCGGCATCAAGATTTTCCGCTTTCAGGTCCTGTATGCCGCCGCCCGCACCCAGATACATCATCTGTTACAGCCGCACGGGGTGTTCATTCCGTACTACAACAGGCGGCCGATTTCCGACGAGATTATCGTCTCGGTTCTGAGCTTCTTCTTTGTCTTCGGCATCAGTTTCGCACTGCTGGCCATGGGGCTTGGCATGCTGGGGCTGGATTATCTGACCGCCATATCCAGCGCGGCAACGGCAATTTCAAATGTTGGCCCGGCCTTGGGCCCGCTGGTCGGTCCGGCCGGCACGTTCCAGCCGTTGCCCGACGCCGCCAAGTGGTTGCTAACGGGCGGCATGCTGTTGGGCAGGCTGGAACTGTTCACGGTGATCGTATTGTTCACGAGGTCTTTCTGGAGAGGCTAGCGCCGGGCGGGGCAGCTTAGAGAAACTTCTTTATATTTTTCTCGAACTCAACGTTGAAGTCGGTCATCAGCGCTTCGATCAGATCGAACCAGACCTTTTCACGCTCGTTCAGGCTGGCGTCTTCGGCGATGGTGACGGAACGTGAGACCTCTGCCATGGCGAAGCCGCGCGATATTGCATTGGGCTCTAGGATTTCCAGCCGAACCTTCAGTTTCGCCTGATAGCGCTCAGACTGTTCATTGGTGAAAGCTCCCCTCAATCCGCCCTGACCGGCCAGCCGGGTTTCGATGACCGATGCATCAACAATTGTCAGGCGCGCGATGTTTTCGCCACCCGCGAGGCGCAGCCGGTCCGCAGCCCAGCGACGCAAGGCCATGTCGGGCGACGTTGCCATCCGGTGTTCGACGTTGGGGGCAGACATTGGTGTTTTATATTCCGAGACGATATCCAGTGTCCGGGCCTGCAGCATGATCGGTTGCAGATGACCATAGGTCAGTTCCGGCAGGGTCTGGGCCGGAGGAGTCATAGCGCATCCGGCTGCCAACAGGGCAATCGCCGCCGCGGCAAAAATTGAAACGGGTTTAGTCTTCTTCATATTCATCATCATCTTCATAATCGTCGTCATCATCGTCCGATGAGCGACTTCCCTTCAGGAAAAGAATAAATCCGACAATACCAAACAGCATCAGCCCCATGGCGATGCCGGCCATCCACACCATAAAGTTCGAGGTTTTTTCGTCCGGCGTTTTTTCCGGTTCCGGCTCGGGCTCGGGTTCCGGTTCGGGCTCGGGCGCGGCTTCGTCGGCCTTTTTGGCCGCAGCAGAAACCTTGCGTTCGGCGATTATCGAAGAGGGTTTTTTAATTTCTTTTTTCTTGGCCGTGATTTCAGGTTCGGGGCGCTCAAACGTCACGTTGTCTGCACACAACTTGCCGATATCACGTTCGTCATCAAGCTTCAGGGATGCGACCGTCTTGCCCGAAACGCGGCCCTCTGTCGTCGGGAAGTAATTCAGCACGTTGCCGATTTTTCCTTCGGCATTGATTTTGAAGCCAACATCATCGACGCGACCGTCGCCGTCATAATCGATGGTAAACACGCCGGCCAACCAGAACATCCGGCCATCGATATTGTATTCACCGGGCGCCCACAAATCGGTGACTAGGCGTTCGCACATTTTGGCGATGTTGGGGTCGACCTTCGGCGGCGGGGCGGCGGCGATACCCATATCTGCGGGCGAGGTATAGGTCTTGCCTTCAACCCGATCCATATCCGTTGCCGGTGCTGTGTCACCCACATGTTTCAGCGTCTCGGCTTCGGGTGTTGTGACAGCATCGCCCCCTGCTTCGGCAGCGGCATCGCCCGATTGTTGTTCTGCCTCTGGCTGTTGTTCTTGCGGGCGTATGATCTGCAACGGCGCGGCACCACCTGAATCACTATCCAGCCCCATATCGGGCATCGGCCCCTGGCGCAGGGTCTGGCCCGGCAAGGGAACTGCGCTATTGACGCTCGGCAGGGGAACGGCCCCGCCCATTCCCGGCAACGGCGCATTGTCGTCTTTCTTTTCCTTTGTCGTCGCTGCCCGGCGTGGCTGATTGTCGCGGGCCGGACGGGGCAAAATCAACTGCCGGGCGAACCAGTCATCGACCGGTTCGGTGCAAAAATCATCACCCTTTTCAAGACGCATGCTCTTGGTTTGCAGTTCGATCTTGAATTCGTAACGGTCGCCGTCATTCAGACTGGCGGCCATGTCGTCGCAGTCCAATTGCCCGGCCAGCGCCGGGGCGGCAACCATCGACGCCAGAAGCATCGATGTTGCTGTGAAAGCGATTGAGAAAATCTTGTCTGATCTGGCCATCATTCTTTTCCGAATCCAACACCCGTTGGAATGCTGTCAGATTACGTGAGAGCCTATTAATAAAGTGTAATCGCAGCAGTCGGATATCAAGCCCTGATTAATCGCCCATGCACCAGGCGAGAATGCCCTTTTGCGCATGCAGCCGATTTTCGGCCTCGTCCCAGACGACCGAATGGGGGCCGTCGATGACGGCGTCGGTCGCTTCCTCGCCACGATGGGCGGGCAGGCAATGCATAAACAGGGCATCAGGGGCGGCCAGTTTCATCAGGTCCTCGTTGACCTGATAAGGGCTAAGCAGATTGCGGCGTTCATCGGCGTCACTGTCGCCCATGGACACCCATGTGTCGGTAACGACGCAATCGGCCCCGGCGACGGCGGCGGCCGCATCGCTGGTCAGGGTGACATCCCCACCTTCTGCCGCAGCCCATTTGAGCACACCGGCAGGCGGGTTGAGTTTTTCGGGGCACGCCAGACGCAGCGCAAAGCCGAAACGCACGGCTGCGTGAATCCACGACACCGCCATGTTGTTGCCGTCCCCACTCCAGGCGACGGTGCGCCCGGCGATGGGGCCTGAGTGTTCTTCAAACGTCATAATATCGGCCATCAACTGACACGGATGACTGTCATCGGTCAGGCCGTTGATTACCGGCACGGTCGCGTATTCCGCCAGTTCGGTCAGCTTCGCCGGATCGCCGGTACGAATCATAATGGCGTCGACATAGCGCGACAGGACGCGCGCCGTATCCGATATGCTTTCGCCGCGCCCGATCTGCGAGGACTCGCCTTCCAGCACGACGACTCTGCCGCCCAGCTGCTGCATGCCGACTTCGAACGACACGCGGGTCCGTGTCGACGGCTTTTCGAACAACAGGGCCAGAGTCTTGTCGGCCAGCGGCGCGACGGCATCGCCATTCTTGAAACCGGTTCCGATATCAAGGATGCCGCGCAAGGTCCCGGTATCCAGTTTGTCGAGGTCGAGAAAGTGCCTCGGTGTTTTCTTGTGGGTGCTCATGGTTTGCTCCTTACGACGGCGTTGAGAATATCCATCGCTTCATCAACATGACTTTCGTCAATAATCAGGGGCGGCAACAGCCTGACCACATTGTCACCGGCACCGACCGTTAGCAGCCCGGCATCCTGCAGGGCCGATTTCAGGACGGCGGAATCGCCGACACATTTCAGGCCGATCATCAATCCGGCACCGCGGACGTCTTCGATGACGTCGGTATTTGCTTCGGCCATTTCGCGCAGCCGCTTCCACAGGGTTTCGGCAATCGCATCAACACGGTCCATAAAGCCCGGCTTCAGCATCACATCCAGAACTGCATTTGCCGTCGCCATGGCCAGCGGATTGCCGCCGAAGGTCGACCCATGGGTGCCCGCAGATAATGCCTGGGCTGCGTGTTCGGTCGCCACGCAGGCGCCGATTGGAAAACCGCCGCCGAGTCCCTTGGCCAAGGTCATGATATCGGGCGCGACATCAGCCCACTGATAGGCGAACAGCTTGCCGGTCCGCCCGAGCCCGGTCTGGACTTCGTCGAACATCAGCAGCAAGCCGAATTCATCGGCGATATCGCGCAGGCCTTTCAGGTAATCCATGCTGGCGGTGTGAATGCCGCCTTCGCCCTGCACCGGTTCGACCAGAATGCCCGCCGTCTGCTCGGTCACGGCGGCCCGCATTTCATTCAAGTTGCCAAAGGCGACATGGTCGAAGCCATCGGGGATCGGCGCGAACCCGGCCATATGCTTTTCCTGGCCGCCGGCGGCGACCGTCGCCAGTGTGCGTCCTTGAAATCCATTGCTGGCCGCGATCACCCGGCAGCGTTCCGGATGGCCGTTGTCGCTGTGGAACTTGCGGATCATCTTCAGGCCACACTCCACGGCCTCGGCCCCGGAATTACAAAAGAACACCGTGTCGGCGAAGCTTTCGGCGACCAGCCTGGCGGCCAGGGTTTCCTGACCCGGAACCCGGTACAAATTCGATGTATGCCAAAGCGTGCCAGCTTGCTCGCCCAACGCCTTGATCAGGTGCGGATGACAGTGGCCGAGGGAATTGACGGCAACGCCGGACGCAAAGTCCAGATACTGCCGACCGTCCTCGTCGAACAGATAGACGCCTTCGCCCCGCACGAAGGCGAGGTCGGCTCTGGCATAGGTTGGCATCACAACATCAATCACGGAATACTCTCCGGTACAAAATTAATCAGTCTTGCGCGACGGAAAGCGGCCAAGTATCTGAATCTCGGGCGGAAAAGTCAATAAATATGCGGGCCGGAGGCCCGGGGGGAGGAACCGATGGAAGTGCTTGAGAATTCAGGCCTTCAGTCGGTAACCGGACTTGAACATCTGTCGGCTCAACAACCACAAGGCGGCATTCACCCCGACCATCACGGCGACGCCCAGGGTCGGGTCGCCATCGGACGTGCCGATAAAGCCATAACGGAAACCGTCAATCATATGGAAGAACGGATTGAACAGGGCCGCCGTCTGCACCGCGTCGGGCAATCGCTGGATCGAATAAAACGTGCCCGACAGGAACGACAACGGCGTAACCAGAAAGTTCGTCACCGCCGCGATGTGGTCGAACTTTTCCGACCAGATGCCGCCGATCACACCCAGCAGAGACAACATCAGCGAGGCGGCAAACCCGTGAAACAGAACATAGCCCGGATGGGTGATCTGGAATGGCACGAACACGGACATGGCGGCAGCCACAACGCAGCCGATCAGCACGCCGCGCGACGCCCCGCCCATGGCGATGGCCAGGGTCAACTCATCGGCGGTAAACGGTGGCATCAGGGTGTCGACGATATTGCCCTGAACCTTGGCGATGACCAGCGACGACGAGGTGTTGGCGAAGGCATTCTGGGCGATCGACATCATGATTAGGCCCGGTGCCAGAAATTCCAGAAACGGCACGCCGCCGACCATGCTGCCAGCACGTTCACCAATAGCCAACGAGAACACCGCAAGAAACAGCAGCGTGGTCACCACCGGCGCGATCATGGTCTGGGTATAGACCTTGGTAAAGCGCCTGACCTCGCGCAGGTACAAGGTCCACACGCCGAGCCAGTTGCCAGGCTTTGCAACAAAATCGAGGTTTGCTTTAAAAGTGTTATTCATCAGGTTGTTATATAAGCACACACGGTCGCGTTGCTATAAAAAGTCACAATGGACAAAAAAACCGCCCGAAAAAAACCGCGCAAGGCGACCCAGACGTCGCTGGAAAACGCCGCGCTTTATTATCTTGAGCGCTTCGCCACCTCTGCGGAGAACTTGCGCGATGTGCTGATGCGCCGCGTCGAGCGTTCTGTGCGCCATCACGACACGGACCCCCACGAAGGGGCGGCTTTCGTCGATGCGCTGATCGTGCGTTATCTGGAGTGCGGGCTGCTTGACGACTTGGCCTTCGCCCGCACCCAGGCCGCATCCATGAACCGGCGCGGCAAATCGATCCGCGCCATCCGCGCACGCCTGATGCAAAAACGGGTTTCCAGCGCCGATATCGACGACGCCGTTGAAGCGCTGGCCCAGGAAACGCCGTCGCCCGATCTTGCCGCCGCCATCGCCTATGCAAAGAAACGGCGGCTGGGACCATGGCGAACGCGGGAAAAAGACGAGGACGGGCGGGAAAAGGAATTGGCGGCGTTGGCCCGTTCGGGCTTTTCCTATAGCATTGCGCGGCTGATCGTCGAGACCGAAGATACAGCCGATATTGAAGCCGAACTTGAGCGGAGCTGAGCTAAGCATATGGATCAACTGACACACTTCTGGGGGCTTGTTGTCGACGTTTGGGAAACCGGCGTATTCGGCGTCGATATCTCGCGCATCCTGATCGCCGCAGGCATTTTTCTGGCCTTTTTGCTGGTTCGCCATCTGCTCACCCGCTTCGTCATCAATACATTGAAGGCCCTGACCAAAAGGACCAAAACCGGGCTCGATGACGCCGCCATTGATACCCTGGAAGAGCCACTGCGGCTGATCCCGATCATTTTGGGCGCGTTTTTCGTGTTCGAGTATCTGGAACTGTCGGGAGCCTTTTCGACCATTGCCGATAACATCGTCCGCTCGCTGATCGCCTTTTGCATCTTCTGGGGATTTTTAAGGCTGGTAACGCCGCTGAGCGTGGTGCTGACGAAGCTGGAAAAAGTCTTTACCGCCGCCATGGTCGACTGGTTGGTCAAGGCGGTTCGCGCAGCCCTGATATTCATCGGGGCGGCGACCATTCTGCAAATCTGGGGGATCGAGGTCGGGCCCATTCTGGCTGGACTGGGACTGTTCGGCGTCGCCGTCGCGCTGGGCGCACAGGACCTGTTCAAGAACCTGATCGCCGGTATTTTGATCATCGCCGAAAAACGCTTCAACAAGGGTGACTGGATCAAGGTTGACGGCACGGTTGAGGGCACGGTGGAAACCATCGGCTTCAGGTCAACCGTGGTGCGCCGGTTCGACAAGGCGCCGGTGTATGTTCCCAACACGAAACTGTCGGATTCAGCGGTCACCAACTTCACCGCAATGACCCACCGCCGCATCTATTGGCAGATCGGCATCGAATACCGCGCCAGCGTCGATCAGCTGCGCCAGGTCCGCGACGGCATCGAAGCCTATGTATTGGAAAACGACGCATTCGCCAAGCCACCCGCCGTGCCGCTGTTCGTGCGCATCGACAAGTTTTCCGACAGTTCCATCGACATCATGCTGTATTGCTTCACCCGGACTACCGATTGGGGCAAGTGGTTGGAAATAAAAGAAGAACTTGCCTACGCCATCAAGGATATTGTCGAGGGCGCCGGGTGTGGCTTTGCCTTTCCCAGCCAATCCCTATATGTGGAGGCGATGCCCGCTGAGGAGCCGGAAGTTTTTCAACCCCCTGAAACCAAGAAACGCGAGAAGCAATCATGACCGTGACCATTTACCACAACCCACGCTGTTCCAAATCCCGCACCACCTTGCAGGTGCTGGAAGACAAGGGCATCAAGGCGAACGTCGTCGAATACCTGACGACACCGCCCGATGCGGCTGAATTGAAGAACATTCTGAAAATGCTGGGCATGTCGCCGCGCGAACTGCTGCGTAAAAAGGAAGCCAAGGAAGCCGGGCTTGACGATCCCGCCCTTGAAGGCGACGCGCTGATCGCCGCCATGGTCGCCAATCCCATCGTAATAGAGCGCCCGATTGTGGTTTCCGGCGGCAAGGCAAAGATCGGCCGCCCACCAGAAGGCGTTTTGGAGATACTATAAATTCTGTCGAAATTAAAACCTGGCTTCCAGAGGCCGCGCCACGTAGTGCGACAACAAATGACAACGTTTTGTTTACCATAATGCCCGTAAACTGCATGGGCGTTGTATGATCGGGGCAATTTGTCGCCCAAAGGGTAAGGTTCGTTGAAAAAAACCGAGCGCAAATACAAGAACGGCGAGCTGG
Organism: Rhodospirillaceae bacterium; assembly: GCA_018671895.1. Lineage (GTDB taxonomy): Bacteria > Pseudomonadota > Alphaproteobacteria > Rhodospirillales > JABHCV01 > JABHGV01. The sequence goes on from JABHGV010000027.1 coordinate 30,141, forward strand.
TCTTTCGCGAAAGCGAGGCCTCATCATCGGTGTTTGTTGTCGTTAAAGGCAATGTCGAACTGACAAAGTCGGGCGAAATGGGCTCGGTGATGCTGGCGATGCTGGGACCTGACGAAATGTTCGGTGAAATGGGCATTTTAGATAAAAGCAGGCGCAGCGCCACGGCAACCGCCGTCGGCACGGTCGTTCTGGAAGAAACATCGCGCGACGACTTCATGGATGCGCTGAGCAACGAGCCAGGGCTCGCAAAAGAAGTCATGGCCAAGCTGGTCGAGCGCTTACGCGCCGCCAACGAACGTCTGGCCCACCCGACAACCGTCGAGAAGCCGACAAAATCTGGTGGCGGGTCGATGTTCGAATTGATCCGGCGAATGGTGTCATCGGGTGGCAGCAGTAGCGACAGAATAGAAATCCGGGTCGCGCCGTTGTTCGGTGAAGAACCGGGCGCTGCTGAAGCGCAAACAAAACACGTCGTTCAGTCCCTGGGCAAACGCAAGCATATCCGCGTTCGGGCGCAAAAGAAAATGCCGGACATTGATCCGGAATTGCACCCCGACGACAGGATGCGGGCCATCATCAAGACCGCCCACGAAATTCTTGCCGACACCAACAGCGACCTGATGATCTGGGGCGACATTCCGCCGCCGGGCACGACCATCCACCTGCATTTCATTTCCGCCGTAACTGACGACGACGACCGGCCGGGCTGCATGCTGCCAATGTCGATACTGACGCTGCCGGTCGGCTATGGACCGGAATTGGCCGAACTGTTGCTTGCCGTGGCGCTGGCCGCAACGGTCAGCAAGAACGAAGACAAGCGGATAAAAATATCCCAGTCCCTGTCAGAAGCCCTGTACGCCGCCATGCCTGCCGTACAGAGCCTGCCCCATGACCTGACGACGCGCGAACGGTCGGCCATTCAGATGTGTTACGGCAACGCCGTTGCCACCATGGCCGCCCAGCGCGGCACCGCTGATTTATATCAGGTCGCCGCCCAGACCTATCGCGCGGCGCTGGATACCCTGCAACGCGACGATAATCCGCTGGACTGGGCGATGACCAACAAACATCTGGGTGCCGTGTTGCAGGCCATGTCCGAACGCAACGGCGGAGCCGAGGCCCTGGCCGGAGCCGCCGAAGCCTTCGCCGCCGCACTGGAAGTCTTCACCCGCAGCGCCTTTCCGGTGCAATGGGCATCCATTCAGAACCGCCTTGGCGTGGTCCTTTTTAAAATCGACCTGAAGGGCAATCAGGGCGAGATGATCAAGGAGTCCCTGAACGCTTTCCAGGCCGCTGTGCAGGTCTTTACCCGCACCGAGTATCCCGACCGCTGGGCCGAGGTCATGAACAATTTTGCGCAAGCCGCCCAGGTGTTAGGCGAGCAGCTTCACAACGCGGAAGTCCTGGAAAAGGCGACCGAGGCCTGCCGCGGGGCGCTGGAAATCAGAACCCGTGAAAAAGGGCCGGTGCTGTGGGCGGCGACCCAGAATAACTTAGGATCAGGATTGTTCCTGCTTGGCAAACTGAACGAAGACGATGATGACTTACGAGGCGCTGCCGAGGCCTTTGCCAAGGCCGTTGAAGTCTATCGGGAATTCAGCTTGAACCGGCTGGCGCGCGTCGCCGAAAAAAATCTGGCCCGTGTGACCGATGAAATTGAACAGCAGACAACGCCGCAATCGACCAAGGGAAATGAAATTCCTGAATTGCACTGGGAAGCAGAAGACGAGAACAAGAAGTCCGGCTAGATATTCAATTTAGTTTCGGCCCGGCCTGAACTTGGCCACATAGACCCGACAATTTGAATAACCGTCATTAAAGAAGTGATAGGTGACGTTGCCTTTGGCCAGCCCCTTGGGGTCACGCAAGTTCCAGTTTTTCATCGCGATCCCGGTTACCCCCCGACCATCCTTGCCGATGTATCCGATTCTGAGGTTCTGGACCTTTACCTGATTGAACTGACTGCGCTGACACGCATCAGACAGGGCACCATTGATCAGCCCGACCTGCCACATGGGGTACTTCGAGCTGGCATATTTTCCCGCGTCGGCTGAATGAGTGCCCGCCAACAACATCGTCAGCGCCATCAGCCACAGCGGTCGTTTTATCAATAATGCCTTCTTTATCATGGCCCTAGCCTATCATCTTCACAGATAAATGCAAAAAAAGGGCGGCGAGGCTACCGGCCCGCGCGACCAAGATAGGAATAGGTCAGCATCCGTGGGCCTTGCACCAGATGGCCCGTTTCGAGCTGATGCAGGTCGAAACCTGCCTCGCGGACAAGCCCATCTATGTCGCGATTCAGATGACACCCCCCGGCACAACGACCCCACAGGCCATCGAGCCGGTCCTGCCAAGCCTGCACTTTCGGGTCCGGCGAACGCCCGTGTTCGATGAACAGCAACTCGCCGCCGGGCTTGAGCACACGCCGCATTTCCTTCAACGCCGCCCCGACATCGCCAATGGAACACATGGTCCAGGTCGTCAGCACGGTATCGAAGCTTTTATCATCAAACGGAATGTCTTCGGCCCCGCGGGCGACGAAATCCAGGTTGAAAGAAGTCCCGACGTTATTTTTCTCGGCTATGGAAAGTAGTTCAGGCGATGCATCCAGCCCCGTTACCGCATCGACGCCAGCGCCGTAGAACGGCAAGTTCAAACCGGAACCGAGCCCGACCTCGAGAACCCTGCCCCGGGCCTGGGGCACCAGTTCGGCGCGCAGCCGCGCCAGATCGCGACTGCGCATGACCAGGTGCAAAATCCGCGGCAGGATATGTTTTTCATAGACGCCCATAAGACCGTATTGTACCCACAACGCCATTCAAGGGGGACATTGCTTTACATCATGACGAGGCTTTCCCGCCATACCTTCGGCACAAACAACGAGGCGCCACTTTGTTAGGGCTGATTTATTATTCCCTTATTGCTGCGGGGCTTGGCTGCCTGGCACCCATATCGCTTCGATCAGGCATGGCGGCGACGGGTATTCGTTTTTCCCTGGGCTATGCCCTGATGGTTATTGTCGTTTATGTCAGCCATATCCTTTTAGGCCTTTCGTTCGGCATAACACTTGCCGTCACCATGGCCCTCAGCGTCGCCGGGATCGTTGCTGAAACAAGACGACAAGGCGGCCATTCGGCATGGCGCGAATTGGTTGTCCATCCTGCATTCATTCTTATTCTGGCCGGTGCAGGGGCAATCGCGCTTAACGGCGGCATTGGCTATCTTCCGTATGGCAACGACGAATTCAGTCACTGGCTGGCGACACCACAGATAATTCATCTTAGTGGCAGTTGGGCCGCCGTCGTTGATACGCTCGTTTTACCATTCTATACGCCGGGCTGGCAGTTAACCTTGCTAATGCCGTGGCAACTGCTGGGTAATGAAGACCTTGGTATGTCGGCGGCTGCGCCTTTTGTATTACACGTCACGGTCATAGCGTTGGTCTATGACATCGTTGTTTTCCAGTTGCGTCAACGGACGCAAATGACTCAAGTCCTGGCGACGCTCGCGGCATGGGCATTCGTGCTGCTTTTCATGACCGCAGAAGCTATGGGACGTCTGTGGACGTACACGCTGCTCATAGAACAGCCGCAAATTTATTCCTATGTGGCAGTGTTGCTTACGGTCTACGCAGCACAATCCAGCGAACAAAATCGTAAGACCCTTTATGGTGTTGCTGGAATTATTCTTGCCTCGGCTTATTTATATAAAGCCGCAGCCATGACTTTTATCCCGGCAGTTATCGGGGCCGCCTGTATCGTTTTATTACTTCAAAAAAAGAATTTTCAAGATCAGATCAAAGATAACTTGGTGATGACGGGGCTGCTGGTCGGACCAATCCTGATCGCCATTTATTCATGGTCTGCAACCATTCAGTCCAGCGCGTGTTCTCCCTTCTCCCTTTCCAGCGCCCAGATAGACCAGGTTGCCAGCCTTGACTGGACAGGACTCGCTGTCCGCTTTTTCTCTGAAGTCGGCACATATGTCGTTGGCTATAAATCAGTCCTGACGGTTGCTGCCAGCCTTGGCTTCATCGGAGCTTTCGCCTTGGGCAAATACCGGGCGGCGCTGATGACGATCCTGTTATTTGCGGGTTATCTTTTGGCCTTGTACCTGTATCACCTGACCTGTCTTGGCTCTTATTATTTTGAGCAACTGGCTTCGATACCCCGCTTCACCAGGGTCCCATTACAGGTGTTTCATGCCCTGGGCCTTGTCATGCTGCTTGATGTAGCACTTTCAATATTCTTCAGGACAAAAGGGAGCCTGAATGATGCTGGCGGGAACCTTCTCGGCCGTTCCTGGGTTATGACAGGGCTAGCGGCAGTCGTTATTATTTTGGGAATATGGCAAGCACGGCAAATCCACAATACCGTCATCGATACAACAACGCGCGCGCATCAAAGTATAGATCCACGGATTAATGAAATGCGCATGGCCGCAAATAAAATCGAAGCCTTAAGGGACAATACATTTCCCGATACGCCTGTATTAACGATCCTGTCTCAGGGAGACGATAATGCCGTCATTGATTATGCGCGATTTTTTGCCATGGGCTACGAAGATGGGAAAAGGGCTCCGCGTTTTCTTGTATCTTATGAGACAAGTTGGGCACCGGATAAAAAGAATGTCTGGCAAACGCAAGCGAGTATGGACGAGGCCGTTCAATATTTATCGCGGTCCGACATAATCTGGCCGATTGCTCTCGATCCCTGGCTTACGGACGTTTTGGCGCAAATTGTCCCTGATGCTGAATGCCTGAACAGCTTGCCTGACAAGGCATTAATTCGGGAAACGTCGCGCCCGGGTAGCATCCGGTATCAATGCATCGATAAACACTGACGGGAAGACCCGGAGGGTTCTGTATACCTTGTATTTGGGGGGGGAAGTGGCGCACCCGGAGAGACTCGAACTCCCAACCTTCTGATTCGTAGTCAGATGCTCTATCCAATTGAGCTACGGGTGCCCTGCTGTTCCAGCATCCGACACTTTGTTGGCAACCCGATACCAAGGGCCGATTTTGCAAAGACGTCACAAACCGTGTGCTGAGAGCGCGCATGAGATATCGCGTAGGCGACCAAATGGCAATAGAAAACATCACCCTTGTACACCCGGTTGCACCCGTATTTCTGAATCCCGATGCCACCTTGTGTTTTTGACGAACACAGAGTGCATGAAAATAGGTTCTTGTCGCACCTATATACTTTGAGTAATATCCTGAAACATAAGGTTTATGGGGAACCAATATTTCATCAAATGTGAAATAATCATCGCGTTTCTACGCACATTGCGTTATCCACAGATAATTGCTTTGCAAACAAAGGGCTCGTTCGCCAAATGAAGCTGCTAGGGATTCGGGGATTTTCGGGGTTAAGCGCACTCGCCATCGGCGCGGTGCTGCTGTTGCCTGCATGTTCATTCACAGAAGAAGCGCTGTGGCCTTCACTGACCGGTGAAGACCCGGCGGGTGCTCCTGCTGCGACCACGCAAACAGCGGCTGTTGAGCAACCTGCAACAGCTTCGACGTCTACGACGGCCGCGCCGCCAGCACTTGGAACCAATGATTTCAAGCCGCAAGGTGTTACCGCTGGCCAGTCAACAGGCACCTATGTCGGCAAAAAAGTTGTCGAGCTGCGCGCTGAACTGTCGCGCCTGCAGGCTTCGGTCTCGCAGAACAACGCCATCCTGCAACAGCTGCGGGCCCGCATCGTTCAGGATTCACAGCGCTATCATGCCACCGTCGCCAACATCAACACGCGCCTGCAAGTCGGCACCACACCTGGCAACCCGATTTTGGTGCAGCAATTCAACAATGCGCGCGGCAATCTGGAACGCATTGACGCCGATACCGGCGAGTTGACGCAACTGGCGACCGCCGTATCGGCCAATTCGACCATGTCGGCATTCCTGTCGGAATCCAGCCGCGCCGCATTCAGTGTCTCGGGCGCCGTCGATGAAGATCACAAACAGCTCGCAATTCTGGAAGACGAAGTCAACCGGACCGTCGTTCTGATTGAACGCCTGTTGACGGAACTGGCCGAAGACATTCGCCGCCAGACCAATTACGTCTCGACCGAGCGTTCAAACCTGAACCTGCTGTCGGCCGGCATCAAGGGTGGCGAGATTTATGGCGCCAGCCTGGCCAATCAGGCGATTGTTGCAGCAGCCGGTGGTTCCGTGTTCCAGGGACCAGCCCGCGCCGTTGATACGACCGGACGCCGTCCACTTGTCGTTATCCGCTTTGACCGTCCCAACGTGCCTTATCAGCAGGCATTGTATGCCGCCGTTAGCCGGGTATTGGAACGCCGCCCCGGCGCGATCTTCGATCTGGTCGCCGTCGCCCCCGCAGTTGGCGGACCGGCACGGGTTGCACTGAATTCCAACAAGGCACAGCGGTTCGCCGAAGATGTTCTTCGTTCCCTCATCGATATGGGGCTGCCGCCGTCGCGCGTTGCGATGTCTGGAAAAACCAGCGGCGAGGCGAAAAACAACGAGGTTCACCTGTATCTCAGGTAAATCCCTGAAAAAAATCCGGGAATTAATTTAAGGCGGTACCAGGAGTGATATTCCAGGTGTCGCCTTTTTTGTTGCTAAAAAGCCCCAAAAACAAAGGAAATCTCTATAGTTTCGATTGTTTTCAGCGGTCACGACCTGTTGCATTTTTGCACCACTGATAAATATAGGCGACACTCATATACAATGTTACTACGCACCCCTCACATAGGTTGTGTAGATTGGTTCTCGAATTAAATGATTTACATATGTGGTTGAGATACTTGGCTGTCTTATAGAATTAGGTCGCCGTCACAATCATTTCGAGACAACAATTGAGAGAGTGGGGGAATACCCAAATGTTTACGACTAAAGCTAAAGTATCACTGGCTGGCGCAGTTGCCGCCATCGCGATTGCCGCTCCGTGGCATACCGCGAACGCCACCAACGGCGCACTGCCGGCATGTGTCGGCACCGAAAAGTGCGGCATGGGCGGCGCGGGCCTGACAATGGGCGCGGAAGCTATTTCCGCTGCAACCAACCCGGCAACGGCGGCTACCATGGGCAACACCGCTGGCATGTCTGTCGGTTGGTTCAAGGCCAATGTCACCAGGAACGTTACGTCCCAGTATGCGACTGACGATACCGAACAACAGAAAAGTAAGGCCGACCAGTTCGTTTACGGCACCATGGCCGTCAACTACGCGCTCAGCGATGACATCGGCGTCAACCTGTCGATTTATCCGGGTGGCGGCGGAGCGACCAAGTGGGAAAACGGTAATGTTGCGCAGGCTGCTGGCTTCAATAACTCGGCCGGTAACAACAGTCAGATTCGCTGGCGCATGCTGCACATCCAGCCGTCCGTTGGCTACAAGGTCAATGACAAGGCTTCCGTTGGTGCCGCACTGGTTATCTCCCGCGCCGACATGAAAACTGACTCACTCGGTGTCAGCTTTGCTTCCCCGGGACCCGGCGAGAAAAACAAGCCGGATCGTCGTTGGGGCTGGGGCTTCAAACTTGGTGGTATCTACAAAGCCAGCGACAAGTTCTCCATTGGCGCCAACTACGAGTCGACTGTTAAGTACTCGCGTTTCGACGACTACACGGATCCGTTCAGCACCTCCGTCAATCGTCCGGAAACCATGAGCGCCGGCATCAGCTTCAAGCCGATGGGCGACGCAACCACCTTCGCCATTGACGGCAAGTATGTTGCCTACAGCGAAGAACAGGTCATGGGTAACGAACCTGGTGTTGCAGACACCGGCGGCTTCGGCTGGCGCGACCAGAAGATCATCATGATCGGCGTCGAACATGACTACGACGATGACCTGACGCTGCGTGCAGGATTCAACCATGGCAACAGCCCGGTTGATGAAGAGCACGTCTACGCCAACGTCCTGCTGCCGGCGATCGGAGAAGATCACTACACAGTCGGCCTGACCTACGCCATGTCCGACGAAATGGAACTTGGCTGGAGCGCTTACTATTCTCCGGGCAAGACCATTAAGGATAGCGGCCAAGGTAACGGCTACAGTGCTGCCAGTGGTGGCACCGAGTTGACCATGCAACAGCACGGCACTCAGCTTTCTGTGAAGTACAACTTCTAAGAAATATCGATTATAAAGAACCCACTCTTTAGCCGCCCGTGACGAAGTCACGGGCGGTTTTCTTTTGCGTGGCCCTCCCGCCACCCGCGTGACATCGTCACGGGCGGTTTTCTTTTGCGTGGCCCTCCCGCCACCCGCGTGACATCGTCACGAGCGGTTTTCTTTTGCGTGGCCCTCCCGCCCTTCCCCCTTGCCGCCCTGATCCAGGCGGCCCATTATTCAGAGATGATAATTCCTCGTTCCTTCCTGTTTGTGCTGCTCATCGCCTGTGTCATCACCCTGCCCGCCCCGGCGACGGCAGAGCCCAATCCGGCGGCAATCGACCTGCCCGATGGTTTTTCCATTGAGACCTTCGTCGAGGTTCCGGGAGCGCGATCGATCTCTGTGGCACGGGAAATCGGAGCCGTCTTCGTCGGCACCCGCGACGACACGGTCTATGGCTTTCATGTCAACGGCGGCGTGCCGGGGCTGGTGCGCCCGGTCCTGACCAACCTGAAGGTGCCCAATGGCGTGCTGTGGCACGACGGCTGGCTGTATGTGGCAGAACAGCACCGAATTGTCCGCTATACGGCGTTTAATCTGGAGGTCGTCGAGACCGCCACCCCGGAAATACTGTTCGACGATCTGCCTGATGACCGCTGGCACGGATGGCGCTACATGACCTTAGGCCCGGACGGCATGCTGTACGTCAGTGTCGGCGCGCCGTGCAACGTGTGCGAGACAGGCGGGCTGGAAGGAACCATCATCCGGATTAATCCCGAAGGCGGCGAGCCCGAGATTTTCGCCACCGGCGTGCGTAATTCCGTCGGTCTGGATTTTCATCCCCATAGCGGCGAGTTGCACTTCACCGATAACGGTGCCGACCGTATGGGCGACGATTCACCGCCCGACGAGTTGAACCACGCCCCCGTTCCCGGTCTTGATTTCGGCTTTCCCGTTTACGGCGGCGGCGCTGACCGGACACCCCAGTTCGACGACCAGCCCATACCGAAAGACGCGGTTTTCCCGGAAATTCGCTTCGGTGCGCATGTCGCGGCTTTGGGCATCCATTTTTATCGCGGCGACATGTTCCCCGAACAATACCGCAGCGCCGCCTTCGTCGCCCAGCACGGCTCGTGGAACAGATCGGTGCCTGATGGTTATCGGATCGTCCGTGTCGATTTCGATGCAAAAGGAAAGGCCACGTCATACAAGACCTTTGCCGATGGCTGGCTGATGTCCCACGGGCAAGTCTGGGGACGCCCGGTCGATATCAAGGAACTGCCCGACGGATCGCTGCTGGTATCGGACGACAATGCCGATGTTATTTACCGCATTACGTTCGATAAAGACTGGTAGGCAATCGCCGACGCTATTCGGCGGGGATGTTATCAATCAGCCGGGTGCTGCCCAGTTTTGCCGCCGCCAGCACTCGGGCCGGGCGGTCCTTGCCCAGTGCGCCATACGCTTCCAGAGTCTCGGCATCGCGCACCGTCAGGTAATCGACGCTGGTGAACCCGGCGTCCAGCAATTGTGTGTGAGCCCATGCTTCAATACCGGCGACGTCTTCACCTGCGCCCGCTTTTTCTGCTGCGCCCAGCAGGGTCTGGTGCAGGGCCGGTGCAATGCGGCGTTCTTCGTCGCTCAAATACGCATTGCGCGACGACAGCGCCAGTCCATCATCGGCGCGAACGATAGCGACGCCCTCGATCACGGTAGGAATATCAAGATCACGCGCCAAGCGGCGAATGACCAGCAGTTGCTGATAGTCTTTTTCGCCAAAGTACGCGGTGTCGGCCCCGGCCTGGATCAACAACTTGGCAACCACGGTGGCAACGCCATCGAAGAAACCGGGGCGAAATTCGCCTTCCAGAATATCGCCCAGCCCGGCAACCGAAACTCCGGTTGAGTTGCCTCGCGCATACATTTCATCCGCACTGGGCGCAAACAACAGGTCGGTGCCGGCGACAGAGAGCTTATCGCGGTCGCCGTCTTCATCGCGCGGATAGGTATCTAAGTCTTCGTTCGGGCCGAACTGTTTGGGATTGACGAACAGGGTCGCCACCGTGCGGTCCATGGCATTGACGGATTGCTCTATCAGCGCCAGATGCCCGGCATGCAGCGCGCCCATGGTCGGCACCAGCCCGACGCTGAGGCCATCCTTGTGCCAACTGCTAACGACCTGACGCAGGTCGGCGACGGTGCGCACGATCTCAAGCCCCTTCTTCGAGCCCTGATCATCAGTCATCGGCGCTGTCGTCATCATCGGCGCCGGGGCGCATGGCAAAACAGTGTTCGGGGCCCGGAAAGACGCCCGAGCGTACGTCGTCAGAATAGGATTTGGCGGCGTCGGCAATCTGTTGGCCGAGGTCGGCATAGCGTTTGACGAACTTCGGCGTGAAATCGGTAAACAGGCCGACCAGATCTTCTGTAACCAGGATTTGCCCGTCGCATGCCGGTGAAGCACCGATGCCGATGGTCGGAATATCAATGGTCTCGGTTATTTTGCGGGCCAGCGGCTCGACTGTGCCTTCGACCACTGTGGCGAAGGCCCCTGCCTTGGCGACGGCGACGGCATCGGCAAGGATGCGGTCGGCCTCTTGCTTGTCCTGGCCGTGGGAACGAAAGCCACCGGCGGTATTGACCGATTGCGGCAACAGCCCGACATGGGCCAGAACCGGAATGCCGCGACGCGCCAGATATTCGACTGTTTCGGCCATTTCGACGCCGCCTTCCAGCTTCACTCCGGCACAGCCGACTTCCTTCATCACCCGGGCGGCATTGCGAAAGGCCACTTCGGGGCTTTCCTGATAGGACCCGAACGGCATATCGACGATGACACAGGCTTTGCTGGAGCCCCGCATCACCGCCTTGCCGTGGGCAATCATCATATCCAGGGTGACACCCAAGGTGTCGTCCAGCCCGTACAGCACCATGCCAAGGGAATCACCGACCAGCAGCAGGTCCGTGTTCTCGTCGAGCAATTGCGCCGTCAGCGACGTATAGGCGGTCAGGCAAACCAGCGGTTCGCCGCCCTTGCGGGCAAGGATGTCGATGGCCGTTGTCTTTTTGTTGTCGCGATGGGCGCTCACGTTCTGGCACTCCGGAATATCAATTGCTGAGTTTCGGGGGAATCCTACCCCTACGGGCGACTTTTGTTAAGGCTTTTGCTGCGTTGCAGCATTATTTCCGTCGCTGGAAACGGGACTTGAACGCCCAATAAAGAACGCCCGCGAACAACACCAGCATGACGGCGACTTTATATTCCTGTAAAAGTTCCCTCAAAGTATCCATAAAGCCTCGCCACGCAATAAAGGGCTCGAAAATAACGACACCTACAGGGTAGCATAAGACGATGAATAAACTGCTGAAATCAATCCTTCCGGTGCTGCTGGTGCTCAGCGTTGGGGCGTGTGCGAAACCAACTGCCCGCCCGGTCGCAGAGCCCAAGGCCCAGCCCGAGGCGGCGACCGCGAGCGCCCAGCCACATCAACGCCAATCGGTGCGTGCGGAAAAATCGATGATTTCCGTCGCTAACCCTCACGCCGCCAGGGCCGGACGCGCCATCTTGCGGGCCGGGGGCAGCGCCATAGATGCCGCCATTGCAGCCCAGATGGTCCTTAATCTTGTCGAGCCGCAATCGTCGGGCATCGGCGGCGGCGGTTTCCTGATGCATTTCAACGCCAAGAACGGCGATTTGGCGGCCTATGACGGTCGCGAGACGGCCCCGGCATCGGCAACGCCCGATATGTTCCTGAATACCGACGGCCAGCCGCTGGCCTTTTTCGACGCAGTTGTCGGTGGCCTTTCCGTCGGCGTACCGGGGGCTTTGCGAATGCTGGAGGCGGCACACAAGGAACACGGGCTCTTGCCTTGGGCAAAACTGTTCGAAGACGCCATCCGTCTTGCCGAAGGCGGCTTCACTGTATCGGAACGCCTGCACAAGCTGGTTGCGGGCGACCGCTATCTGAAACGTCACCGCACGACGGCGGCTTATTTCTACGATGACACCGGCGCGCCGTGGCCTGTCGGACACATTTTGAAGAATCCCGAGCTGGCCGCGACCTTGCGCCAGATTGCCACAGGTGGTGCCGATGCCTTCTATCAAGGGCCCATCGCCCAGGCCATGGTCGATACCGTCAGCCATGGTATTGGCAATCCCGGCGGCCTGTCGCTGGCAGATTTGAGCGCCTATAAAACCATCAAGCGCGAACCGGCCTGCCTGTTTTATCGCAAATGGCTGGTCTGCGGGTTCGGCCCGCCGTCATCGGGCGGCCTGACGACCCTGCAAATTCTCGGCATGCTTCAGTCTTTTGATTTAGGCTCCATGAAACCGGGCAAAGACGGCTTGCCCGATGTTCGTGCCGTGCATCTGATATCGGAAGCCGCGCGTCTCGCCTTTGCCGACCGCAACGCCTTTATCGCCGACGAGGATTTCGTCGCTGTACCATCGGCCGGCATGCTCGACCCCGGTTATCTGGAACGCCGGGCCGCAGAAATTTCCACGAGTAGAAGCATCGGTCGGGCAGCGCCCGGAACACCCGGTGGGAAAACCAGCCAGTTCGCGCCGGGAACCAGCAGTCTTGGCCTGTCGACCACGCACATGAGCATCGTCGACGCCAACGGCAATGCCGTTTCCATGACCACCAGCATCGAAAACGCCTTTGGTTCGCGGATGATGGTCGGCGGCTTCCTGCTCAACAACCAGTTGACCGATTTCAACTTCAGGCCGACGGTTGACGGTCGCCCCGTCGCCAATGCCGCAGCACCCGGCAAGCGCCCACGGTCATCCATGTCGCCGACGCTGGTCTTTGATAATCAGGGCCGCGTCGTGCTGGCCATCGGTTCGCCAGGTGGCTCGCGCATTATCGGCTATGTGGTGAAGACGCTGATTGCAACACTGGATTGGGAGATGGATATTCAGCAAGCCATCGACATGCCCAACTTCACCAACCGCAACACCCCGACGGACCTTGAGCAAGGCACCGCCATCGAGACGCTGGCCGATAAGTTGAAGGCGCTTGGGCAGGAAATTCGCACCCGACCCATGACCAGTGGCCTGCACGGAATTCACATTGTCGACGGCGTCCTGTTCGGTGGTGCCGACCAACGCCGCGAAGGTGTCGCTCTCGGTGATTAAACAAGGTGACTAAGAAGGCAAGTCGAGGCGGAACGTGGTGCCGCTTTCGCCCGTTTCCAGCAGCGTCAGCTCGCCGCCATGGGCCTGGGTGATGTCTCTGGAAATGGCGAGGCCCAGTCCGGAACCACCATCGCGTCCCGACCCGGTGAACGGCTCGAACAGGCTTTCCAGTGCGCTCGGCGGCAAACCGGGGCCATCATCACGGACATCTATAAGGATACGCCCATCCAGCTTTTTCGCCGCGATCACCACTTGTGTCGCCCCGGCATTTCGCGCGTTGAGGACAAGGTTTTCAAACACCCGGTACAAATGCCCCCGGTCGGCGGTCAGGTCGACCTCGAAGGCGACCTCGCTGATGACATCGAATGCTGCGGCATCGTCTGTCGCCGGTCGGCGCGTTCCGACAGCTACCTCGGCGATCAGTTCGCTGAGATGAAATAATGCCGGGTCCAGGGTTATGCCGCCGCCACCGGCGTAATTCAGGGTCTGACTGCACAGCAGCACCGCCTTGTCGATGGCGTTATACAGCCGGGGGGTGACTTTCTTGACTTCCGGGTCATCGATGTTGGCCAGGCGGTCCGACACCAGCACCGCGGTTGCCAGCGAATTGCGCAGATCATGGTTGATCTTGGCCACCGCCGCACCCAGCGCGGCAAGACGGGATCGTTGGTTCAGCGCACTGCGAACTTCGTCTTGCATGAATGTCAGTTCACGTTCGGCAATGCCGATTTCATCGCTGCGTTCGCTCGGCGCGATGGTGCGCGAGGTGTCTTCGGGGTTTTCGCGAAAGCGGATCATTGAGCGCGTAATGCGGCGCATCGGCCGAACCAGTAACCTGTGCAGGGACAGGTACACCAACCCCGCCGTCAGCAATGATATGATGACCGACAGCTGCAGAATTCGGTTCGAGAAGGCCAGCATCTCGTGGCGCATGGGGGCTTCATCGAGCACGGCCTCTACAATGACGCCCGGCTGCTTGGGCGACATGCCGATCACCCGCATGATCCGGTTATCGTCGCGGAACATCGCCCCATAGGCATCGAGGATCCAGTACGGGAAAGACCCGGCCCGCAAATCAAAGGTGACGTCGACCTTCGGCGGCATTTCTTTTGACAACATCAGGGAGTGGCGCGTCGGATGCCTGAGAACAACACCATAGGCACCGGCGTGATACAGCAATTCAGCTTCCAGTTCCGGGCTGACCATATTGTCGGGCGTTGCCTGTAATGCCAGGGCGGCGACGTGCGCGGTGGCGATGCGCTCTTCCAGATAGGCCTTGCGAAAGTTCGACACCGACGGCGTGTAGATCAGAAATTCAGCAACCATGACAAAAAAGATGGTTAGCACCAGCAGCCGCCCGGACAACCCTTTCAGGGCCGTCGGCGGAGACGCGATCGGGGTTTGAGGCTGCTCCGTCATATCGAGGAGTTTAAGCTATCCGAAGCGGGCGAGGAAGCGGACGATCGATTTCGTCCGTTCGCTGAACAGACTGGGGGTGTAAAAGCTGCCCGCCGCGCGCTTCGATATTTCGCCCAATGTCGGGTACGGCGCGATGGCCCCCGCCATATCGCCAATTTTCATTTTTTTCGTCAGCGCCAGTACCCAGGGCTGAATCAACTCGCCCGCCTGGGCCCCGACGATCCCGGCACCCAGAATTTTTCCCTTCGGCGTGGTGATCACCTTGATCAGACCATCGGTCAGGCGTTCTGCCCGGGCCCGGTCGTTTTCCGCGTAAGGCCAGCGCAGCACCCTGATCTCGCCGTGTTGGCTGCGCGCAGCCGCTTCGTTCAAACCGACCTGGGATAATTCGGGCGATGTATAGGTGACCCACGGCACGGCAGAATGATCGGTCTTGGCGGGCAGCCGGAACAGGGCGTTGCGGATGACGATCCCGGCATGATAGCCGGCAACATGGGTAAATTGCAGGCCGCCCGCGACGTCGCCGATGGCGAAGACTTTCTTGTTCGATGTGCGCAGCCGGGCATCGACCGCGATGCCGCGGGGTGAATGATCGATGCCTGCAAGATCAAGCCCCAGACCGTCGACATTGGCCGCCCGCCCAGCGGCAACCAGCAAATGGCTGCCGTCGATGCGGCGTGTCACCTCGCCATCCTGAATGACGACGGTGACACCGTTGTCCGATTTCTCGACCCCGGTGACGGTTACGCCTTCCCGCACATCAATGCCGTCGTCAAGCAGGCGTCCGCGCACCACGTCGACCAGTTCAGGGTCGTCGTTGGGCAGGATCCCCGCCATTTCCAGCACAGTTACCTTGGCGCCCAGATGGCGATGTGCCTGTGCCAGTTCGATGCCGATGGGGCCGCCACCAATGACCAGCAGGTGTTCGGGCAGATCGGGGCCGTCGAAAATCGTCTCGTTGGTCAGGTAAGGGACATCGTTGATGCCGGGTATTGGCGGCACGAAGGCTCGCGAACCGGTGGCGACAACGAAGCGTCTGGCCCGGATGGTCGTCCCGCCAGCCGTGACTTCTTTTGGCCCGGTAAACGCGCCCGCCGCTTCAATGACCTTGACGCCGAGCCCTTCGAAACGTTCGACCGAATCTGTCGGCGCGATGCCGTCGATGGTGGCGCGCACATGACCGTAGACAGCCGCGGCATCGATGACGGGTTCTGACGACGACACACCAAAGCCCGGCGCGTGACGCACGGCCTCTGCCGCATGACCGGCAGCCAGCAGTGCCTTCGATGGCACGCAGCCCGTATTCAGGCAATCGCCACCCATCAAGTGCTTTTCGATGAGCACCACCGAGGCTCCCATCTGTGAGGCACCGGCGGCCACCGACAGGCCGCCCGATCCAGCCCCGACAACACAAATATCAACCTTCAGTATGTCGGCCATTACCGTTTAATCCTTTGATATTTCAGGTTTTTTTATCTTTTTATAGAAAATGGGAATCATCGACAGAACCGCCAGCCCGATAATCGGCGTCAAGATTTCGGGGCTGAAGATAATGCCCAGATCGGGCTCGGCCCCGGTCTCGAACACGGCGCCCAGGCCATTGCCGACACTGGCGTAAACCATGGCGCCGGGAATCATCCCGAAAAAGGTGCCAAGCATATAGGTGCGGGTCGAGACGTTGAGGAACGCCGGCACCAGATTGACCAGCCAGAACGGAAATAACGGCACCAGACGCAGGACGAACATGTAAGTCAGTTCGTTTTCGCGGAAGCCCGCTTCCATTTTGGCGATACCGGCCCCGGCCTTGTTCTTCAAAAAATCCCCAAATGCATAGCGTGCGGCGAGGAAAATCACCGTCGCCCCGACCGTAGCCCCACTTAGCGACAGCAACCCACCGGCGATGGTGCCGAACATAAACCCGCCCAACAGCGTCAGCCACAGGCCGACCGGAACGGAAAAGGCCGTTAACACCGTATAGGCAACCGTAAAGGCGATGACCGCCTGCATCAGGTTGTCATCGCGCCAGGCAATCAGGCGTTCGCGATTGTCGCTTAAGGCCTCGAACGACAGATATTCGCCGAAACCAAGGCCGAAAAACGCCCCGAACCCGAGCAAAATGACCAACAATGGCAAAAAACGGCGCCATATTGGCGCTTTTTTGGGGGTTTCTTGTTGTTCAGCATTCATCATTATCGTTATCCAAAATATGCCCTGAATGTATAGGCGACAGACTAACATATGAGCCAGTCACCTTTTCGTTATCCGAATGTTATCCGAATGCCTTGATATCCGGGCCAAAAAGTATTGATTCGGACCGTTGAAGGCGTTGACTTGATGCGCCCAAGACCGTATACACCGGGGCTTGATTTTATCCCGGAGTTAGTCCTTTGAAACGTACATATCAGCCAAGCAGGCTCGTCCGCAAACGTCGGCATGGATTTCGCAGCCGCATGGCCACTGTTGGTGGACGTCGCGTCCTCGCAGCCCGTCGCGCCAAGGGCCGCAAGCGCCTGTCCGCTTAAAGAGCAGAACCGTGACCGCGCCCGTGCGCCTGAAACATCGTCCTGAGTTCCTGAAAGTTGCCGCCACCCGGCAAAAATCGGTAACGCCTGGCCTGATCGTCCAGAAACGCGTGAGAAACGGCGGCGAAACGACAGAGACCCGCGTCGGATTCACCGTCAGCCGCAAGGTCGGCAACGCCGTCCAGCGCAACCGGGCGAAACGGAGACTGCGAGAAGTTACGGCCACCGTCGTAACGGAACACGCCAAAATGGGGCTCGATCTGGTCATTATCGGTCGCGCAGGTACATTGAAAAGGCCATATCCGTCCTTGCTGGGCGATATGAAAACGGCACTAAAGAAACTTGATGCCTGGCGCGATTAGACGATTTAGGGGTTGGCAGTTGAACAAAGCAGCGGCAATTCTGATACAAGCTCCGCGCACCGTGGCCAAGGGACTGGTCCGCGGCTATCAGTTGTTGATTTCGCCGGTGCTGCCCGGATCGTGCCGCTTTCATCCGACCTGTTCGAGCTATTCCATGGAGGCGCTGGGCCAACATGGATTGTTCAAGGGCGGCTGGCTCGCCATTCGCCGCATCGCACGTTGTCACCCCTGGGGCTCAACAGATTATTACGACCCGGTGCCCGGCACATCCCATTCCAAAAACTGCTGTTCGCAACACGGCCTGAGCACGGAACAAAAATAAATGAACGAAAATCGCAATCTGGCCATGGCGGTCGTGTTTTCCGTCCTCATTCTGCTGGGGTTCCAGCTTTACAACGAATGGCGCTATACGGATGATGACAACCCGCAGCCTTCGCAAACAGTTGAACAGGCTGAGCCTGCGACCGATGCCCAGGTGCCGACAGCAACGACACCCAGTAGCACAGCCCAGGCACCTGACGGCACCGTTGCCGGTGTCAGGGACGCCGTCCTTAAAGGTCGCGACGCGATGCTGGCAGAAAGCCCGCGCATTCTGGTCCGTGCGCCGCGCCTGGAAGGATCGCTGGCATTGCGCGGTGGTCGCCTGGACGACCTGACGATGATTGATTACCGCGAAACCCTTGAAGCCGACAGCAAACGCATCGTCCTGTTGAGCCCGAGCGGCGCCAAGGATGCCTATTTCGCCGATTTCGGCTGGGTCGGCAACGGCCTGAAAATGCCCGACAGCAACACCCTGTGGGCGGCGAACCGCAAGACACTGACGCCCGAGACACCGGTCACGCTGAGCTGGGACAACGGTCAGGGACTGACCTTCCAGCGCACGATGGCCATCGACGAGAACTACATGTTCACCGTCACCCAGACGGTCAAGAACAACGGCTCGTCTGCGGTAACGCTGTTCCCTTATGGACTGGTCTCGCGTCATGGCAGCCCACAGGTAACAGGGTTTTATATTCTGCACGAAGGTCTGCTCGGCGTTTTCGATGAAACCCTGCTGGAAGTCGATTACGACGAACTGCAAGAAGACAACCTGATTCAGAAAACCTCGACCGGCGGTTGGCTCGGCATCACCGACAAATATTGGTTAACCGCCCTGATCCCGAACCAGAAAGAAGCCCAGACCACACGCTTCACCTATCGCAACGATAATGGCCTGGAAAAATACCAGACCGACTTTCTGGGACAACCCGTCGGCATCGCGCCGGGCGCAAGCGTGACTGAGGAAAGCCACCTGTTCGCGGGCGCCAAGGAAGTTAATCAGCTGGATGGCTACGAGGCGAGCCTGTCCATCAAACGTTTTGATCTGGCGATTGATTTCGGCTGGTTCTATTTCCTGACCAAGCCGATTTTCTACACCATGATCTACATCAACGATTACGTCGGCAATTACGGCATTGCCATCTTGTTGCTGACGGTGCTGATCAAGGTTTTGTTCTTCCCGCTTGCCAACAAGTCGTACACGGCGATGAGCAAAATGCGCAAGTTGCAGCCGGAAATGGTCAAGCTGCGCGACCGCTTTGGCGACGACAAGGTGCGCCTGAATCAAGAGATGATGTCGCTGTATAAACGCGAGAAGGCCAATCCGGCGTCCGGCTGTCTGCCGATGATTGTCCAGATTCCGGTGTTCTTCGCGTTGTACAAGGTGCTGTTCGTGACCATCGAAATGCGTCATGCGCCGTTCTTCGGCTGGATTCACGATCTGTCGGCACCCGATCCGACCGTGGTTTGGAACCTGTTCGGGCTGATCCCGTGGGACCCGTCGGCATATCTTCCGGCCGCCGTCCTGATTGGTGTCTGGCCGCTGGTCATGGGCGTCACCATGTTCCTGCAGCAACGACTGAACCCACAGCCGACCGACCCCCTGCAAGCCAAGATCTTCTTGTTCCTGCCAATTATGTTTACCTTCCTGCTGGCACAGTTCCCGGCCGGGCTGGTCATTTACTGGGCCTGGAACAACCTGCTGTCGATTATTCAGCAAAAGCTGATCATGATCAAAATGGGTGTTAAGTAGGCCGGGCCTGTGAACACAAACGAGCCGCCCGCCACTGACCATGAAGCATTGGAGAACGGCCGACTGTTGTTCGCCAAGGAATGCACCTTCATCACCGGGGCGGTGGACCTGGCCGGACTTCCCGACACCGCATTGCCGGAAATCGCCTTTGCCGGACGTTCCAACGTCGGCAAATCGAGCCTGATTAACGCGCTGACCGGTCGCAAATCGCTGGCCCGCACGTCGAACACGCCGGGACGCACGCAGCAGCTAAACTTTTTCAATCTTGATGACCGCCTGATGCTGGCCGACCTGCCCGGATACGGTTATGCGCGGGCGCCGAAAACCCAGGTCGAGGAGTGGACGGCGCTGATCGGCGATTACCTGAAGGGCCGCCCGAACCTGAGACGCGCCTGTGTTCTGATCGATTCGCGGCACGGCATCAAGGACACCGACCGCGAGGTCATGACCATGCTCGACACCACCGCAGTTTCCTATCAGGCGGTGCTGACCAAGTGCGACAAGATCAAACCGACGGCGCTGTCCACCCTTGTGGACAATGTGACCGCAGAGCTTGCCAGCCATGTTGCCGCCCACCCGGACATTATTATAACCTCGAGCGTCAAGGGCGACGGCGTCGCAGACCTGCGCGCCGCCCTGGCCGCACTTGCCGTGCCCGCCGGTGAGCAGTAGATTGCTGACATGACTGATAAAAAAGACAAATCCAGAGAAGACTGGCTAGCCCAGGCGCGCACCCTTTCAGAGGCGCTGCCCTATATGCGGCGCTATGCCGGTGAGACTCTGGTCATCAAGTATGGCGGCAATGCCATGGGTGACGAGAGCCTGGCACACCTGTTTGCGCGAGACATCGTGTTGCTGCGGCAAATCGGATCAAACCCGGTGGTTGTCCATGGTGGCGGGCCGCAAATCGGCGAGATGCTGAAAAAGCTGAAGGTCGAGAGCGAATTCGTCGAGGGTTTGAGAGTCACCGATGAAGAAACCATCGACGTCGTCGAAATGGTTCTGTCGGGCACCATCAACAAGCGGATCGTCTCGGCCATAAATGCCGCCGGTGGTTTTGCCGTCGGCCTGTCGGGCAAGGACGGCAACCTGATCATGGCTGAAAAACTGCGGCGCACGAAACGCGATCCGGATTCCAATATCGAGCGCATCCTTGATCTTGGCCTGGTCGGCGAGCCGACCCGGATTACGTCGCATGTGCTGGATAATTTCGAAGAATCAGACATCACGCCGGTGATCGCGCCGATTGCCATCGGCACCGCGGGCGAAACCCTGAACATCAATGCCGATACGGCCGCCGGTGCCATTGCCTCGGCACTGGCCGCCAGTCGTTTGCTGATGCTGACCGATGTCGAGGGCGTGAAGGACAAAAACGGCGAGTTGATCGAAGCCCTGACGGCGACGGAAGCGCGCGCCATGATCGACAATGGCACCATTGACGGCGGTATGATCCCGAAGGTCGAAACCTGCCTGAAGGCCATCGACGACGGTGTCGACGGAGCCGTCATCATCGATGGCCGGGTGCCCCATGCGGTATTGCTGGAACTGTTCACCGAACACGGTGCAGGAACCATTATAGAAGCTGGCTGACGCCAGCCTCGATAATGGTTTTTGTGGGCGCACTGCGTGGCGCATCCTCTGGAAGCCAAGCCATATATAGCGCGCTGCGCGGCGCGGATTCTGGAAGCCAGGTTCTATTTTCTACAGGAGACAGTTTTTTCCAAGCCCGCGACTGCAGGCCGCCGACCGTTCGGCGCAAGCCAAGGGGCGAGTAGCCCCGCCCGGCGCTTGAGGGGCAAAAAAAATCAGCTAAGGGCTCCACCCTTAGCTGGACAGATCTCCTAAGAAATCAAGTTGCCAGTTCATTTCATCCTTGGTCAGGGGGTATTTTTCATCCCCCGACGGCTGCAACACATCAGCCACCGGAATTTTGCACAGCCTGAGTTGTAACTGCTCGACGATCCATGGTGGCTGGCCAGCCTTCCAGCCAATGGCGATAATTCCCTTGGCATTGCGCGTCGCCACTGTTTTCAAGACAACCGCCTCGTCCAGCCCGGACAAGACAATCAGGGCGGCGGTGCAAAAATCCAGATCATTCGATTGCAGTGCCTCGTTTATAACGTCGGGGCTGAGGGCACCATTTTTCTTTAGTTCCTGTACCTGCATCATCTTGTCGGCTGAAATACCGGTGGACGGTTCTTCGGCCAGTCGTTTTTCGACGACGGAGCGAACTTCATCTGCAGTTTCGGGGTCAAGGTCATGACGCGCCGTCAGATTATCGAGGAGATTGCTGGCAACGAACCGCGCCAGACGGCCCGCAGCACCCGGCGGCAATTGCGGGCGACGGGTTAACGGGTCCTGCCACTGATCGATATCGATGGCCTTGTCGATCAATCCGTTCAGGGTTTCCTCGCGAATTTGGGCGCTGTCGTTGCCCAGCAATTTCGACACCGCATCCACGTCCCCGGTGGCGGCGATGGCATCGGTCAGGGATTCACCCAAATCGTGGCGGCTCGAAATGGCGCTGAGCGCTCCGCTGACCGGTTCGCTGGCGATAATTTCGAGAATTTCATCGACCGTCAGGACCGGCGAAAATTCCAGCACCGGACCCGATACAACCAGTTCGGCGTCGCACGCGAGGCGATAGATCACCTCTGGCGGTGCATCGGCAACATCTTTCAGCGTTTCCGACAGAATCTGGCGAACCCGGGTTATCTGGTCCCGGGCCAGAGTTTCCAGCGCCTCGTAGGTAATGCGACGAACGGTGTCCTGTTCGTCGGCGGTCAGGCCCGGTGCCAGCAAGGCAATTTTTTCGGCCAGCCCGACCCGCACTTCGGTGTCATCATCGCTGGCAAGAATCAGGTCAGCATGACTGGGCGTGGCCGCATTTGTTGCGACCGCATGGCGAACCTCGGGGACATCATCAGATGCCAGATAATAAAGAATCTCGGCCTTTACATCGTCCCGTTCGGCCAGCTCCCGGCGAACGTCCGCATCCTTGTGCTGAACCAGTTCGCGGGCCTCTTCATAAGAGACCTTTTTGTTGTTGTCCTTGGAGAACCCCTGAAAGAATTTTGTGATGATGCTGGTCATCTAGGGTGCCCTTTTATCGGTGTAATAGGACAACTGCATCTTCATTTCGTCATTGGTCAGGGGGAAACCCGTCTTTCCCTTCGACTCAAGGATTTCCTGGGGCGATATTCCGGCCATCCGTCGCTGCACCTGTATCGCCATATCCATGGACAAGCCTGCCTTCCAGACGGCGGCAACGATCCCCTTGGCACTGCGGGCCGTGAAAATTTCCCGCATGACCTCTTTCGACAACTTGGAACGCACAATCAACGCCGCCAGGACAAAGGCGTTATCATTGGAATTCAGAGCCTTCCCGATGACGTTTGAATCCAGCCGTCCGGCCGTCATCAGCCGTTCGACAACGCCGATGGGAAGTTCGCCATCAAGGAATTCAAGCTGCCCTGCCGACGCTAGGTTTTTATCGCCACCCGACGATTGCAGGCGATGGTGAACCATCGACTTGACGGCCTCCATGGTTTTTTCATCCAGCCCGTCGCGTTCCGTCAGTTTGTCGAGAAGATTATCGGCAACGAAGCTCGCCAGCCGGGTTTCCGCACCAGACGGCAGTTTCGGTCGGCTAACCAGCGGCGCATGCCACAGTTCGAACTTGTCGGCACGGTCAATAAGATCGTCCAGGGTTTGCTCGCGAATTTGCGCCGTATCATTGCCAAGCAGGTCGGCAATGGCTTCTTCATCATCGGTGGCGATGATGGCATCGGACACCCCTTCGCCGACCTGATCACGCCTTGAAACAGCATTCAGGCCGCCCTTGGCCGTACCGGACTCGATAATATTGATCAGGTCTTCGTCGGTCAGAACCGGCGAGAATTCCAGCACCGGTCCGGCGACTTCCAAGGTATCGTCACCGGCCAGCCGTTTGATGACTTCCGCTGGTGCATCGGAAACATCTTTCAGGGTTTCCGACAGAATCTGGCGGACCCGCGTCATCTGATCGCGGGCCAGAATATCCAGCGCCTCATGGGTGCTTCGTTGAAGCGTGTCGCGTTCTCCGGCACTCATCCCCGGCATCAATTGCGCCAGTTTTTCCGCCAGGCCTGTCCGCACGCCTTCGTCATCGTCTTTTGCCAAAAGGGCGTAGGTGTGTCTGGGAGCCGCGGCATTGGCGGCAACCGTACGGCGCACTTCAGGTGCCGTATCGTCGGCCAGAAAATACAGGATTTCAGGTTCCGCATCCTCGCGTGCCGCCAGCTTCTTGCGAACCTCGACATCCTCGTGTCGGGCCATTTCACTGGCTTGCTCATAACTCAGGGACGCCTCAGCCATCGCCGCCCCCTTCCCCTTCGGTGCTGGGCGGTGGCGCAACGCGATAGCCGCCCTTGCCGTCGCGTTTGACCTCGTACATGGCGGCATCGGCGCGCGACACCATATCTTCAATACTTTCCATATCCTTCGGGTCATACAAGGCGACACCAATGGAAAGCCCGAGCGGATGGTCGTCATCACCGGAATATTTCATTAATTCTTCGCTGGCCTTGAGAATGGTTTCGACGCGTCTGAGGGTAACATCGGGGGCAACGCCATCCAGCCACAGGGCAAATTCATCGCCGCCCAACCGGACAATGGCATCACCGGGCCGGGAAAATTCCAGCAGCATGTCGCGCAGGAATATCAGCGCTTCGTCACCAGCCTGATGGCCGTGCACGTCGTTGACCAGTTTGAAGTTGTCGAGGTCCAGATACAGCAGCGCCGCCGTCAGGTTGTCCCGTTCCAGACGACTGAAGCGGCGCGGCAATTCTTCTTCAAAAAAGGCACGGCGGTTCAACAGGCCGGTCATGGCATCTGTTCGCGACAGGTTGACGATGCGCTCGTGATTGGCGATTTGTTCGTTGGCGATACCAATCTGGTTGGCAACATCGCCGATCAGAATGTGAAAACCTTCGTCCCATTCCTCTTTGCTTTCTTTCCAGATGCAAATGGCACCGTTGATTTGCTTGTTGTAATGGGTCGAGGCGGCAAGCACGTTCCAGTTGCCAAGGTTGATGGTGAAGGCTTCAGATTCTTCGTCCAGTCGGACGAGCAGGTCGGCAATGCCCTCGAGCTCTCCGACATTGCCAAAATCGGCGGCTATGACGTAATCGTCTTCGTCGAGACGGCGATATACGCGGCATCCAGCCCCGCCCATCGCTTGGGAAGTCGCCTTCGATGCTTTTTCCAGCATGTTCAGCGGGTCCAGTTCATCGCGTATGGCATTAACGATGTAACCCAGCAGTCGTTCTCGTTCCTGGGCGTTTCTCAACGCCGCTTCACGCTTGCGGTCTTCGGTCACATCCCGGCAAATGCCGCGGACCCCGCACCAGCGCCCGGAATCGTCGGTCAATGGCAGGCACGAGGCGACGACGCAGGCGTTTTCGCCGCTCGAGGTCTGCATCCAGATTTCAACGCTGTCCATGGCCCGGTCGCTGAGGAACGGCAACGGATTATATTGTTCGGCATCAATTACGTAATCGGCCGGATTTTTTCCGAGCAAATCTTCTGGCGTAAATCCCAGCGCGCCGGGTGGCGAGACAAAACCGAAGGTCCTGTCAGATCCGATTTCCCAGGCAAAATCGCTGGAGACCTCGACCAGATCCTTGTAGCGCTGACGCGATTCAACCAGGGCTGAGCGCAGATTGCGCTCCAAGGTAACGTCGTGCGACAGCACCAGTAGGTTCGCTGCCGCCGGTCCTTGAGACGCAATCTGGGGAATCACCGAGACTTCCAGCAATATCTCGCCCTTGGCGCCTTCCAGCAAAATCGGGCCGACGACGACCTTATGCTCCGAAGCCGCATTGGCAATCATCGCCTGAATGGCTTCTACCTTGCCGTGTTCGAGCAGGGTTTGCAGACTCGCACCCTTTGCATTGGTGGCAATCACCCCGGCATCGGCACCCACCATCATGGCGGCATCTGGATAACCATCCAGCAGCGTCCGAATGGCATCGGACTCTGCGGTGTCTGCTTGTTCTTCCTGTGTCTGCTCCGACATGGTTTCCCTTTTTCCACACCTTGTCGTGTGAATTTCAAACTATTGCATGATGTTACTGCAAGCAACGCCGCTGGCTAACGGAAAACCGACTTGCCTTGCCCGTGATATCATCACACTTTAGTCAGATGAAAAACCGAGCACCTCAACCGATGCCAATCGCCGGTGGCCTGGCGCAGGCCGAGACCTGGGTATTTGACCTGGACAACACGCTGTATCCCGCTTCCAGCAATCTTTTCGACCAAATTGACCGGCGCATGAAGGAATTCATCGTCGATTATCTGGGCATCTCGGAAGACGACGCCCGAGCCCTGCAAAAAAAATATTTTCGCGAGTTCGGAACAACGCTGAGCGGCATGATGCACAACCATAATGTCGTGCCCGGCGACTACCTGGCCTTCGTCCACGACATCGACATCAGCCTGATCGAACCGGACCCGGCCC
Organism: Rhodospirillaceae bacterium; assembly: GCA_018671895.1. Lineage (GTDB taxonomy): Bacteria > Pseudomonadota > Alphaproteobacteria > Rhodospirillales > JABHCV01 > JABHGV01. The sequence continues at coordinate 56,235 of JABHGV010000027.1, forward strand.
TGATGACGGCGCTGGATGGGCTTAAAGGTCGCAAGATTATCTTCACCAATGCATCAACGAGCCACGCCCGGCGGGTGCTGGTCAGGCTTGGTATCGAGGACATGTTCGACGACATCTTCGATATCGTCTGGTCGGACTATATCCCGAAGCCCGACGCCGGTATTTACCAGCGACTTGTCGCCGATTGCGGGCTGGATGCCACACGAACGGTGATGGTCGAAGACATGGCCCGCAACCTGAAACCGGCGGCCGAGCTTGGCATGACAACGGTCTGGGTCGATACCGGCCTGGATTGGGGACGCGATGGCGTTGATGACGGACACATTCACCACAGCACAGACGACCTTGCCCACTGGCTGTCTGAATTGCGCCCGTATTGACTTTCAGGGCCCGCCTGACGCATGTTCTGGGCGACTTTTAACTCAATCAAGAACGGTTAACCAAAACTATGAGCCATTCCGACCTGCAATCCGTCATCGACGCCGCCTGGGAAGGCCGCGACGACATTAATCATGACACCACCGGCGACGTCCGCGACGCCGTCGATACCGCCATTCAGTTGCTCGACAGCGGCGAGGCCCGTGTCGCCGAACGCGAAAGTGTCGGTGTATGGACCACCAATCAGTGGCTGAAGAAGGCCGTTCTGCTGTCGTTCCGGCTGAACGACAACGCCATGATTACCGGCGGTGCCGATGGTGCCCACTGGTTCGACAAGGTGCCGTCCAAGTTCAATGGTTGGGATGAAGCCCGTTTTCGTTCGTCCGGTATTCGCGCCGTTCCCAACTGTGTCGCCCGTCGTGGGTCGTACATTTCCCCGGGCGTTGTGCTGATGCCGTCGTTCGTCAATATCGGTGCCTACGTGGATGCCGGCACCATGGTCGACGGTTGGTCGACAGTCGGCAGTTGCGCTCAAATTGGCAAGAACGTCCACCTGTCCGGCGGTGCCGGTATTGGCGGCGTGCTTGAGCCCTTGCAGGCTGGCCCGACCATCATCGAAGACAATTGCTTCATCGGCGCGCGTGCCGAGGTTGCCGAAGGCGTCGTCGTCGAAGAAGGCTCGGTGCTCGGCATGGGCGTCTATATCAGCGCCTCGACCAAGGTTGTCGACCGCGCCACCGGCGAAGTCTTCTATGGCCGCGTACCGGCATACTCTGTGGTCGTTTCCGGGTCGATGCCGTCGCCCAAGACAATGCCTGACGGCAACCCGTCGCCGTCGCTGTATTGCGCCGTCATCGTAAAGAAGGTCGACGAACGGACCCGTGCGAAGACCTCCATCAACGAGCTGCTGAGGGACTAGTCATGTCGATCCTCGACCCCGTCGAGCTGTCGCAGTCGCTGATCCGCTGTCCCAGCGTCACACCGGCCGACGAAGGCGCGTTGGGGGTGCTGGAAGAAGCATTATCCGGCGTAGGTTTCACCTGTCACCGGCTGCCGTTTTCCGAAGCCGGAACGCCCGACGTCGATAACCTGTACGCCCGCATCGGCACCAAGGGGCGCAACTTTTGTTTCGCCGGACACACCGACGTGGTGCCCATCGGCAACCGCGATGACTGGAGCATCGACCCCTTTGGCGGCCAAATTCGCGAAGGCAACCTGTTCGGGCGCGGCGCTTCGGACATGAAGTGCGCCATTGCGTGTTTCGCCGCAGCCGCAGCCCGTTTTATCGATAAGCGCGGAGGCGATTTTGACGGTTCCATCAGTTTCCTGATTACCGGCGACGAAGAAGGCCCGGCCATCAACGGCACCCCGAAGATGCTCGGCTGGATGTCGGAGCAGGGCGAAACCATGGACGACTGTCTGGTCGGCGAGCCAACCAACACGGACGTGCTTGGCGACACCATCAAGATTGGGCGGCGCGGTTCCATCAATGCCCACCTGATTGTCTATGGCACCCAGGGCCATGTCGCCTATCCGCATCTTGCCGATAATCCGGCACCGAAGCTGTTGAAGATGCTGAGCGCCATTGATGCGGCCGAACTGGACGAAGGGTCCGAGCATTTCCCGCCGTCGAATCTTGAGATTACCAGCATCGACATCGCCAACGAGGCCACCAACGTGATCCCGGCGAAGGCCGAAGCGGCCATCAACATCCGCTTCAACGATCATCATTCCGGGGCGTCGCTGGAACAAAAGCTGCGCGACATTTGTGACGAATTCGACGTTCGCTATGGGCTGGAATGTTCCGTTTCGGGTGAATCGTTCCTGACCCCGCCGGGCGCGTTAAGCGACCTGATCAACGGGGCCGTCGAAAGCGTTACCGGACGCACGGCCTCCTTAAGCACCAGCGGCGGCACATCGGACGCGCGTTTTATCAAGGATTTCTGCCCGGTCGCGGAATTCGGCCTGTCCAACGCCACCGCCCACAAGGTCGACGAGAACGTCCCCGTCGACGACGTGCGGGCACTCAGCGATATATATGAGTCCATCCTCGAGACCTATTTCCCCGAGTGACGCAGCCTGAAACCCTGAATGCCCTGTACGGCACCTATCGGCTGGCCCGACTGGATGCAGGGGGGCTGGATTATTTCGAGCCGACGGTTGATGCCTTCTGGCGGTCCTTCAAGGCTGCCCTGCTGATTGCCCCGTTCTATGGCCTTTTGCTGGCGCTGCGCTATCAGTCCGGTGAAATCGGCACCAGCGCCTGGCATTACGGAGCCATCGAGATTGTCGCCTATGTCACTGCCTGGGTCGCGTTTCCGGTATTGATGCTGAGCGTTTCGAAGCGGTTTGGGTGCGCGCACAATTATCTGCGCTTCATGGTCGCTTACAATTGGGCGGCTGTGCCCCAGAACATGCTCTATCTGCCCATAGCCATGTTGTCGGTAACCGGAATCATCTCAGCCGACGCGGCCGGGTTTTTCGCCCTGTTGGCACTGGCGCTGATTATCGGATACGTCTGGTTTATTACCCGAACAGCGCTTGAAATTCCCGTCGTCGGAGCGGCCGCCATCGTCGCCATGGATTTCGCCATCAGCATTCTGATTAACGGCTACGTCGAAGGCTTACACTAGATCGGCAGGATACTGGCGAGCCAGGCCATGCCCAGCATGCCAAGCAGGATCGGCGACGTCAGCAGGCCTGCGAAGCTGAGCAGAATTCCGAAGATGCCCCATATAATTTGGCCCGAAAACAGGGCGATGATACTGGCGAGGAATGCCAGCGGCACAAAAATAACGCCACTGGTGAAGATTCCAAAAAGCGCCAGACCAATGGCGAAATAACCGGCGATGGGCGGGTCCGGAAACGGCGGCGGCGGGTTTTGTGAGTCTGAATCGGAATTTTCAAGACTGAGTTTAATGTCGGACATGCGGCCTCCGCTGTTTTGCTGTCTATTCTTTTTAGTAGCTTACACCGACCAAATAAAGCCCTTCGGCAGGTGCCGTCTCGCCACCGGCGGTCCGATGCCGTGCCTCGAGCGCACTGACAACGTCGTCGCGGCTCCATTTTCCATCGCCGACCCACTTCAGGGTGCCGACAATATTGCGGACCTGATGGTGCAGAAACGACTGTGCTTCTACATGAATATGGATTTCATCATCGACGCGCACGACATCCAGCCGGTCCAGTGTCTTGACCGGTGACTTCGCCTGACACAGGGTCGCCCGGAAGGTGGTGAAATCGTGCTTGCCGACAAGTACTTGCGCGGCATCGTGCATGGCGGCGACATCCAATGGCACCCCGACACGCCAGCATCGCCCCCGGTCGACCGCCAGCGGCGCGCGACGATTGGCGATGCGGTACAGATAACGCCGCCCGGTCGCATCGAAACGGGAATGAAATTCATCATCGGCGACAGAAACCTCAAGAACCGAAACCGGATGCGGTCGAACATGAAAATTAAGCGCATCGCGAATTGTGCCCGGTGCATCCTTGTGACCGAAGTCGTAGGCGAGATCAAAGTGCGCAACCTGGCCCAGCGCATGAACGCCTGAATCGGTTCGTCCGGCACCGAAAACCGTTACCGTTTCGCCCGACATGGCGTTGAGAGCTGCCTCAAGCGCCTGTTGCACGGCAAAGCCATTGTCCTGACGCTGCCAGCCAACAAAGGCGGCGCCATCATATTCGACGGTCATTCGATATCTTGTCATGGCCGTTGTTGTACAACCGGGTTGGTTCGCAGCCAATGTAAAGATTCGAGGTGGCGGTGTTTCTTTGGTACAGTACAAACACCAGTCAAGATCGGATTCGAATGAACGACCAGCCTAACAACTATGAAAGAGATTCCCTGCATATCCTGCCGCTGTCGGTTCTGCCGATCAAAACAGCGGCCCTGAAGCGCGCCCGCATGGTCAAGAATGTGCGCCTGCAAAGCGTCATCGAGATGTTCACCGAAGAGGGAACCGGCAGCGGTCAACTTTCGGTGCGCGATATCGGCCAGGAATTCGACTGGCCCGATGACTCGTCGCATCCCGATCATATCATGCTGCGCAAGCTGGCGCAGATGCCCAGTTTCGATGTCTACAGCCTGCGCATCAAGTTGCGCGAACACGGCATTAAGGTCGAAGACGAGGATGAATTAAAACTGTCGCCGGAGAAGATCAAGGACCTGACCGAATGCATGAGCACCTTCACCCACCCGTTGATCGCTGAAATCTACGGCACGGATAATATCGACATCAGCGACCTTAGCGACATCATGAAACTGTTCCGCGATCCGGACATTAAAAAAGCCAAAGAGAAACTGGAACAGATGGCTGATAAACTGGGCATCGAGCTGATGGAAATCCCGAAGTTCCTGGAGGACTACGGCGATATTTTCCTTTCCCTGTCTTATTACCAACAATGCCTGGACCGGATTGAGCCGGTGATCGAGGAATTTTTCGCCGCCATGGACGAAATCCGTTCCAACTATCAACTCAGTCAGGACAAGAACCTGATGAAAACCTGCGATATGCTGGAAAGGACCATCAACGACCTGATGGCGGATATTTCCGGACGTTTCGAAACCTTCGACAGATCGACCAAGGAAATGTGGAACGATATCTCGGCGGAACGCTTCAGCAGGGTCAAGGAACTGATCAAAAGTTACCACACCACCATCGGCGGCGTGTTATGTGCGCTGAGTGTCAAGATCGACGCCTGGCACGCCCTGTTCCCCAGCAAGGACATCGGTGGCCCGGTGAAGCGCGGTGATTTCATTATGACCGAGATGAAACAGGGCATCGACAAGATCAAGAAGATCGAGGCCGCAGTGCCGATCATGGCTCTACTGGAAGCTGCCCCGGAAGAAGGGGAACCCGATGCCGATGCCGAAGAGGAAGAGGGAAAAGAGGCCGATGATTTCCTGCTGGTCGACGGTTAGGGATTAAAGCGAACTTCCCCGAGGAAGTTCATGGCCGCGCAAAAAATCTTCCATCTCAGTCGCCGCCTTGCCTTGCATTTGCACACGCGTCGGACGCAGGCCGCCGTTTGCGCAAGCAACCGTCATTTTGTCGTCTAACACCTGGCCCGGCGTGCCATCGACACCGTCGACGACTTCGGCGACCAACACCTTGATGCGTTTGCCGTTCCATTCGAACCAGACCCCCGGCCACGGGTTCAGCGCGCGAACCCGGCGTTCCAGATCGTCCGCCGCTAACGTCCAGTCGATGCGCGATTCATCCCGGCTCAACTTCGCCGCATAGGTCGATGCCGCATCGTCTTGTTGGACGGGCTTGAGCGTTCCCGCGATTGCATCGGCCAGTGTTCCGGTGATCATCCGCGCCCCCATGTCGGCCAGTTCGTCATGCAGGCTGGACGCCGTCGTTTGCCCGTCGATAGCTATGGTCTCACACTTAAGCATATCCCCGGTATCGAGCCCGGCATCCATTTGCATGATGGTGACGCCGGTTTCAGTATCGCCAGCGATAATAGCACGCTGAATGGGTGCCGCACCGCGCCAGCGCGGCAGCAACGAGGCATGAATGTTAAAGCACCCCAAGCGCGGTGCTTCGAGCACCGGAGCAGGCAGGATCAGGCCATAGGCAACGACGACCGCGGCATCGGCACCTAAATCGGCGAAGGCTTTCTGGTCAGTCTGGTCTTTCAGGTTGACCGGCGTGCGCACTTGAAGACCCTGTTCGAGCGCGAAGGCATGCACGGCCGATGGGGTTTCCTTGTGCCCCCGACCGGCAGGGCGCGGCGGTTGGGAGTAAACGCAGACGATGTCATGACCGGCATCAATCAGGGCGGCAAGGGCTGAGACCGAAAATTCCGGGCTGCCCATAAACACCAGCTTGAGCCCGCCCCCATCCGTCATCAGACCGCCACCGCTTCGGCTTCCAGTTTTTTGATTTTTGTTAACTTGCGCAGGATCATGTTGCGACGAAGCGCCGAAATATGGTCGACGAACAAAACGCCGTCCAGATGATCCAGCTCATGCTGGATGCAGACCGCCATGTAGTCTTCTGCTTCAAATTCGCGGATTTCATTGTCACGGTCCAGATAACGCACCCGGATGGCGGTCGGGCGCACGACCTCGGAATACTGTTCGGGCAGCGACAGGCAGCCTTCTTCGCGCGCCGCGTCGTCATCCGATACCCAGATGATTTCGGGATTGGCCATGTACAGCGGGTCCGCGGGTTCCTCTGGCTTGGACATGTCGATAACGACGACACGTTTGTCGGACCCGACTTGCGCTGCGGCCAGACCAATGCCGTGTGATGCGTACATGGTTTCGAGCATGTCATCCATCAGCGTACGCACCGCGTCATCGACCGCATCGACGGGCTTGCATATCGCCTTCAGGCGCACATCGGGCGCAATTATGATGGGCAGAATAGCCATGGTTGTCCGGTTCCGTTAATTTCCGCGTCAATATTTCAGAAGTCTGTAACTTAGTCTAGAGTCTGTCAGGTCGCATATGGGGGGAAAATGGAAATTCTGCAAAGTGTTTTTGGCCTGTTGGCGCTGACCGCATTCGCCTGGGCAATCAGCGAAGATCGTGGGAAAAACCCGTTGAAAGCGGTAGCCGCCGGGTTGGGCCTGCAAATCGTTCTCGCCCTGATCTTGTTGAAAGTTCCCCTGTTCAAAGACGTGTTCATGGTGTTGGGCGATGGCGTCAACGCTTTACAAGACGCAACGCTGGCCGGAACCTCGTTCGTGTTTGGGTTTCTGGGTGGCGGAAAGCTGCCGTTCGACGAGAAATTCCCCGGAGCCAGCTTCGTTCTGGCGTTTCGCGCCCTGCCCCTGATTCTGGTGATGAGCGCGCTCTCAGCACTGTTGTTTTACTGGCGGGTGCTGCCCGTCATCGTGCGTGGTTTTGCCCGCGTCCTTGAGCGCACGCTGGATGTCGGTGGTGCGGTTGGTGTATCGGCGGCTGCCAATGTTTTCGTTGGCATGGTCGAGGCTCCGCTGTTGGTGCGGCCCTATCTGAAACGTCTAAGCCGGGCCGAGATGTTCATGGTGATGACCTGCGGCATGGCGACCGTCGCTGGCACCGTGATGGCATTGTACGCCACCTTTATTTCCGCCGTCGTTCCCGACGCCATTGGCCATATTCTGAGCGCCAGCATCATCAGTGCGCCAGCCGCCATCCTGATTGCCCGGCTGATGGTGCCTGAAGGTGCCGAGAAGACCGAGGCCGGGGACATGGACCCGCCATCCGAAGCATCAAGCACCATGGAGGCCGTCACCCGCGGCACGGTGGACGGCATCGCCTTGCTGATCAACGTCACAGCCCTGTTAATTGTTCTGGTGGCGCTTGTATCACTGGCCAATATGGTGCTGGGGCTGTTTCCCGATGTCGGCGGCGAGGCCCTGACCTTCCAGAGAATTCTAGGCGTCGTCATGTCGCCGGTGGTCTGGCTGATCGGCATTCCGTGGGCCGAGGCGACCACTGCCGGAGGCCTGATGGGCACCAAGACAATCCTGAACGAGTTCCTGGCCTATCTGGAGCTGGCGGCGTTGCCCGACGGTGCGCTCACAGACCGGTCGCGCCTGATCATGACTTATGCGCTGTGCGGTTTCGCCAACTTCGGCAGCCTTGGCATCATGATCGGCGGCTTGACATCCATGGTGCCGGAACGACGCACCGAGATCGTCGGCCTGGGACTGAAATCCATTGTATCGGGAACCATCGCCACCCTGATGACCGGGGCCGTGGTCGGCATATTGATTTAGGCGATCAGCGCCTCGGCGTCCGCATTGCCCTCACCATAAGACGCATCGCTGAATTCGGCGGCAATGGTCTTGAATTCATCTTCGATGCCGAGGAATGCCTTGACCACGTCTGAATCAAAATGCGTTCCGTCGCCTTCCAGAATAATACCGCGCGCCTGTTCATGGCTGAACGCCGCCTTGTAGACCCGTTCCGATATCAACGCATCATAAACATCGGCCAGCGCCATTAGCCGGCCCGATACCGGGATATCATCACCGGCAAGACCCTTGGGGTAACCCGATCCATCCCACTTTTCGTGATGGCTGAGAGAAATCTCGCGGGCGAAACTGAGGAAAGAATTAGACCCCAGCTCCCCTTCGGCGACCATCAGCGCATTGGCCCCCAGTTCGGGGTGGCCCTTCATGACCTCGAATTCCTCGGCCGTCAGCTTGTCGGGCTTCAACAGGATGCTGTCGGGAATGCCAACCTTGCCGACATCGTGCAGGGGGGCCGATTTATACAAAAGCTCGATATTTTCATCCGTCAGCACATGGCTGAAACGAGGGTGATCGCGCAGGCTTATAGCCAGCGCCTTGACGTAACGCTGGGTGCGCAGGATGTGCGCGCCGGTTTCGTTGTCGCGGGTTTCCGCCAACGACGCCAGCGTCAGGATGCTGACATCGCGGGTCAGGCGGACCTCTTCGGTGGTTTCGCGCAAGCCCTTGACCATTTCGTTGGTGTGAATGGCCATGATGCCGAATTCATCGTTGGTGCCGACCGGCACGAAGCCGTCCAGATCGCCTTCGGCGGCCTTGATCAGGACACCGTTTTCACTTTCCAGAAAGCCCTTCAGGTTGCGCGAATACGAATAGATGACGTTCAGCACATGGGCCAGAATAATGCCGACGACGAAGGCGATCTCGCCCAGAATATACAACTGCGCCTGATGCAGGGTGACGCTGTCGCCGACCTCTGACAGCCAATCGAGATCCTTGACGACGACCAGAAAGACGACGGCGAGGATGAACACGACGCTGACCGCCGCCAGGATGCCAAGCTTGCCGGTCAGCGGAAAATAATTTTTGTCGACCTGCATGCGCTGGCCGGTGCGGCAGAAGAAATCGACCAGATTGCGCTGCCATTGCAGCGACAGATCAAGGGACGCGAAGAACCCCAGCGTCGCCAGACCGACAATGATTTTCAGGCCACTGACCACGGGGAACCCGTAAACCGCCGTATTAAAGGCCGTCAGGAACACGCCCGATGCGATGAACAGGCCGTATTCGACGCTAAACAGCCTGATTGTCTGTTTCTGAAAAGGCGCACCCGCAACGAATGCACGGATTAACGGTTGGCGCAGGAAATACTGGACGATCAGCGCCGCCATGATCGGCACCACCAACTGCACCGGCGTCAGGGTTTCCAGAAACGGGCATACCTGCACCCCATAGACGGCCAGAATGACAATGGCGCTGGCATAATGAATGCGGGCGCGGGCGCTTTTCGGCTGTATAAGGGCTTGTGGCTCCATGACGCTAGATCATACGGATATAGACGGCGAAAGACACTCACTGCTTTTCACATCTACGTGACGACACAGCACCGCACCATTTGCCTTTCCATGGCCGGTCGGGCAACATTTAGCTTCAAGGATTCGGAACTGAATACACATGGAAACACTTTCACTCATCGTCGCCATCGCCGCGCTGGCCATTGTTGTCGTCGTTATCGCCTTTATGCGGGCGGAAAAGGCCAACGGACGCGTGGCGTCGGACAAGCTGGCGGAATTGACCGGGCGGATGGCACAAATGGGCGAGGCACAGGCCGCAGCCCAGGCCCACATCAGCAAAACCCTTGAAGACAGCCTGAACCACCACACGGAAAAAACCGGCAAATCCATGAGCGACCTGCACGAGCGCCTTGCGGTCATCGATGCCGCCCAGAAGAATCTGACCGATCTGTCGGAACAGGTTGTCGGCTTGCAGGATATTCTGTCGAACAAGCAGGCTCGCGGGGCCTTCGGCGAAGTACAGTTGAACGATCTGGTGTCATCGATCCTGCCGCCATCGGCCTATGAGTTTCAGGCGACGCTGACGACCGGCAGTCGTGCCGACTGCCTGTTAAAGCTGCCGAACCCGCCGGGGTCCATCATCGTCGATGCCAAATTCCCGCTGGAAAGCTATCGCGCCCTGCACGACGCCGAAACCGAGGCCGAAAAAGTGGCGGCATCGCGCAGTTTCAGCGCCGACATAAAAAAACATATTCACGCCATCGCCGAGAAATACATCGTGCCCGGCGAAACGGCTGAATCGGCGCTGATGTTCCTGCCATCGGAAGCGGTCTATGCCGAGCTGCACGCAAATTTCCTGAATGTCGTCGAGGATTCATATCGCAACAAGGTCTGGATCGTTTCGCCGACCACACTGATGGCAACCCTGAACACCATTCGGGCGGTCCTTAAAGATGCCTCCATGCGCGAACAGGCCGGCCTTATTCAGGCCGAGGTCATGAAGCTGCTGGAAGATGTCGGGCGCATGGACACGCGCGTCGACAAGCTGGAAAAACATTTTGGCAATGTGCTCGACGACATCAAGGGCATCAAGACGTCGTCAAGCAAGGTGAGCAAGCGGGGCGAGCGTATTCAGGATATCGAACTGGGTGAAGAAACCGAGGCCGCAGAGTTGTCTGACGCGCCGCACCTTGTGCCGCTGCCCGGCGGCAAGAAATAGAGACTTAAACCGGAGCCATCATGAGCCGTCTTGCATTGTTTGGAATAACCGTCGTCCCGTTCGTGTTCATCCTCGTCTTCTGGGTGGTCGGCAGCGACAAGAACAAGGATTCTTTCGTCGATATCAAGGTGCCCGAACTCTCAGACGCGGCGCGCCATGGGCGGACGGTTCTGAACGGCACCTGTGCGGCCTGTCACGGCAAAGACGCCAGCGGAACCGACAAGGGACCGCCGTTGATCCATCCCGTCTACAGGCCCAGTCACCATGCCGATGGCGCCATCCACCTGGCCATCGCAAACGGGGTCAGGCAGCATCACTGGAACTATGGCGCGATGCCGCCGCAGCCCGATATAGATAAAGCCGATATCCCGGCAATCATCGCCTTTATTCGCGAGGTCCAAAGGGCCAACAGGATCAAATAGGGCTCTTAAGTCGCGACGCTGGCGATCAGTCCGTCTGCAATCCACTGCTGCAAACAGCCCGCCGCCCGCATGCTGGCCATGTCGGGGGGATGAAATTCGCACAAGCCTTCGCAGACTTCGGTAAAGGTCTTGCCCGATGCCAGCAGGTCGAGCGCCCGGGCTTCATCCAAATCCAGCGCCCGGTAGATGGCGGAGAAATCCCGGCGCCAGACCAGCCATGTCACCGACGCATAGACCGTCTCGACAGACGGTGGCACCTGTTCACCGTCCAGCGCCTGCCAGATATCGGGCGCGTTGGTCGAAAGCGGCAATCGCCTGACCGCACCGCCCAGCGTAAACACCAGTCCCGGCCAGTCGTCAGAAGCCATATTTTCCAGTGTCTCTGCCACCAGCGTGTCACTGTCCGGTGCATCGAAAGCCTCGCCCAGCGCCCATTCAAAGGCCGCCAGTTCACCAACCACAGGCTGGCTGGCATAGGGTTCATTGGTGCGAAGATAATCCGTCATATGACGGCCAAACCAGCGGGCATTTTCCGACGTCGACGGATGGGCGGCGGTGTAGCCCGCCGCCAGTTCAAGGAAACTGTCGTCGCCGATCAGCCCATGCAGGTTGGGGAAATCATTGTCCAGAACCTCGATCAGCCGCAGCCGATAGGCGTCGTAATAGGCCCCGGCGAGAACGCGGCGGTTTTCCTTCGACGTGTCGCAAATCAGGTCGAGGAACCCATCGCCGCCATTCAGCAGAAAATCCTGAAACCGCGCCTGAACATCGAGCAGGGCCGTCATGCCGCATTCTCCCCGGCCTGTTTGGCAAGGACGGCGGCCTCGATCTTGCGCGCCCGGTCCAGTTCCGCCAGCAGTTCGGGCAACGGCGGAATATTGGCGTCGCGTTCGATCATCGTCGGCACCGCGCCCAGCTTGCCGACCGTGTATTCGTACAGGTCCCATACGTCTTCGCAGACCGGATGGTCGTGGGTATCGATGATGTGGGTGCCGTTGTTGTCGTGTCCGGCCAGATGAATTTGCCTGACCCGGCTGGCTGGCACGGCATCGATATAGGCGCGGGCATCGAATTCGTGGTTATAGGCGCTGACGTAGACGTTGTTAACGTCCAGCAATATGTCGCAATCGGCGCGGTCGGTGACCTCGGCCAGGAACTCCCATTCAGCCATTTCCGAACAGTCGTAACTGACATAGCTGGAGACATTTTCCAGAGTCAGGCGGCGGCCGATAAAATCCTGGACCCGCGATATCCGCTCAGCCACATGGTTAACGGCTTCGACCGTGTAGGGCAGCGGCAACAGGTCGTGCATGTTGGTGCCGTTCAAGCCGGTCCAGCACAGATGATCGGAATACCATTCCGGTTCTATCCGTGCGATCAGGTCTTTAATTTTTTGAAGGTAGTCTTCGTTCAGCGGGTCCGAGCCGCCGATCGACATGGAGACCCCGTGCATAACGATGGGGTAGTCTTCACGCACCCGATCCAGAATCGAAAGCGGCTGGCCACCGGCCTCCATATAATTTTCAGAGATAATTTCGAACCAGCCGACATCGGGGCGGGTTTCAAGAATATCGGTGTAGTGCGGTTGCCTGAGGCCGAGGCCAAAACCCAGATTGCTCATCATACGGATGCCTTAAATGAAAAAGGGCCGGACGCGGCCATACAATAGCCCATCCGGCCCCGAATTCATAAAGCCGGGCTTAAATCAGCCAGCCTTTTAATCAGCCAGCCTTGCCACCGGCCTTGTCACAGGCTTCCTTGCTCATCGGCAGGAAACCATGGCCCTTGCACGAGTTCAGGCCTTTGCAGGAGCTCGATGCAGTTTTGCACGCGCTTTGACCCTTGCAGCCGTTGACGCCCATGCATTTAATCATTTCAGCGGCGGTGCCGGTGGCCGGGGTCATTGCCACGCCCATGGTGAACATGGCGGCGGCAGCGGTTGCCAGAGTTGCTCCGGCGGCTTTGGTTGTGATCGACATAGACTTGAAACTCCCTAAGGGTTGAGATGAATAACACGTCAGAACCTATCGCACCTGCGAGGATACGGGAGTCACAATGCCCTCACAGGCGTTAACGTTTTTGTGAACGGTTGGGCTCTGGCTAAATGTCGTGGCGGGCCTTCAGCGCGGCACTAAGCGTACCTTCGTCCAGATAATCGAGCTCGCCGCCAACCGGCACACCGTGGGCCAGTCCCGACACCTTGACCCCGCAATCGGTCAACCGTTCGGCGATGTAATGGGCGGTGGTCTGACCATCGACGGTGGCGTTGGTGGCTAAGATGACTTCGATTACCACCTCGTTACGCGCCCGGGTCAGCAGCGACGGGATGTTCAAATCGTCCGGCCCGATGCCATCGAGCGCCGAGAGCGTCCCGCCAAGAACGTGAAACCGCCCACGATAGGCCGGGGTGCGTTGCAACGCCCACAGATCGGCGACGTCTTCAACCACACAGATCAGCGTGTCGTCGCGTTTGACATCCGTGCACACGGCGCACGGGTCGTGGGTATCCAGATTGCCACAGGTCGAACACGTCTGGATGTTGTCGGCTGCCGCATCAAGGGCGCGAGACAACGGCTGTAATTGCGATTCCCGATGCTTCAACAGATGCAGCACGGCGCGCCGGGCCGAACGCGGCCCCAGCCCCGGCAACTTTGCCAGCGACTGGATCAGGCGTTCGATATCATTATCAGGCATGGATGTGTCTGGACCCTAGAACGGCAGCGACATGCCGGGCGGCAATTGCATGCCGCCGGTCAATTCGGCCATTTTTTCCTTCATCATTTCCTCGACCTTGGTCTTGGCATCGTTAAAGGCGGCTGCCAGCAGGTCTTCCAGCACTTCGCGTTCGTCGGCGCTCATCAGCGACGGGTCGATGTCGATCTTCTTGACCTCGTGCTTGCCGGTCATGGTCAGCTTGACCATGCCGCCGCCCGATGTGCCGGTGACTTCTAGCTGGGCCAGCTCTTCTTGCAGGGAACCCATTTTCTCCTGCATTTGCTGCGCCTGTTTCATCATTTGGCCGAGATTTTTCATGTCTTGTCTCTCTGTGTGATACGGTTACGTGCACTTTATCCCAGGGTTCAGAATCATGCAGCATCAAAACCTGTTCGTCTTCGATATTGAGACCATTCCCGATACCGATGCGGTTCCCAACCTGACCGGATTCGACGATCCTGACATTGAAGCGCGCCGGGCAGAGATCGAGCGCTATCATCTGGATATCACCGATGGCCGCAACGCCTTTCCGCGCCAGCCCTTTCACAAGGTCGTCGCGATCAGCTTTCTGGAGGCCGATATCGAATACATGGGCAGCGGCGGTGAGGCATATGTGCTGCGCGAACTGCGTACCGGCGGCGAGGCCAGTTTCGACGAGGAGATGCTGTTAAAGGGTTTCTTTCAGCATTTCGAGCGCCAGAGACCGCGCCTCGTCAGCTTCAACGGTCGCGGCTTCGACCTGCCGGTGTTGAAATACCGCGCCATGGCGCACGGCATATCGGCACCCTGGCTGTATTCGGCTGGCGACAAATGGAACAGCTATCAGTCGCGCTATTCAGCCGACTGGCATTGCGATCTGATGGAGGTCCTTTCTGAATACGGGGCGTCGGCGCGGGTCAAGCTGAACGAGGTCTGTTCGATCATGGGCTTCCCCGGCAAGTTCGGCGTCGATGGCTCGAAGGTGGCTGAAATGTTCGACGCCGGTAAAATTCCAGAGATACGCGACTACTGCGAGACCGATGTGCTGAACACCTATCTGGTTTATCTGCGCCTGATGCAGCACCGGGGCACGCTGGGCACGGAAAGCTACAACCGCGCCGTCGCCGATATTATTTCCCTGATCGAGGCCGAGGGCGAGAACCGCCCGCATCTGGCGGAATTTATGGACGCCTGGGGTCAGGCATCAAATAATTCGTTCATGCTGGAATGAGGGCCTAAGCGCCTTCGTCAGGGTCGCGGACCTCGGTCACTTTCGATCCCGGAAAGGCGTCTAGCACCGCGCTGACCAGCGGCTCGGTCGCAGCCGAAGCCTTGATATCGGCCTTTTGGGCATCCCATTGCTGTTGCAGGGGTGGGTCGCCGGCTTCGTTGCTGATGGTAACGATCCAGCGCCGGGCCGTGTTGTCGGTCAGGAATGATGCCAATTCATAGGGCAGTTCCCTGGGCGCATGTTCACCGAGGCTGACTTCGATGGAACCGGGCTCGAAGCGAACCAGATGCACATTATTAATGACGTTGGCGCGCAGGATCGCCTTGCGGCAATCACTGGCAAGCTGGGC
This sequence comes from Rhodospirillaceae bacterium, assembly GCA_018671895.1. Classification (GTDB taxonomy): domain Bacteria; phylum Pseudomonadota; class Alphaproteobacteria; order Rhodospirillales; family JABHCV01; genus JABHGV01. The sequence goes on from JABHGV010000027.1 coordinate 71,740, forward strand.
GACTTCTTCCAGCGTCTTGGGATCGGGCAGATCATCGGACGCCGCTTCGGATTCCACATCGGGGACCGGGTCTGGTTCCAGTTGGGGTTCGGGTGCGGTTTCGATGGCAGCGGCCTGAGCCCCATCACCAGCGGCAGCAATGGCGAGCTGGGCGCGGGGCTGGTCCGGGCTGGTATCTGAAGAGGGTGTCGGCATCGATGGCGCGGGCGGCGGTGTATCAGCTGGCGGTGCAGACGCCGTCGCACCCCCTTGCGGGGCGCTGGGCGTCGATGATGCGCCAGCAGCCTGACCGCCATCGGCCTGAAGCGACTTGATGGCATCTGACGGGGATGGCTGGTCGGTCAGATAGGTTAATCGGACCAGAACCATTTCGGCGGCCTGAACCGGCGACGGCGCACCCCGAACCTCGCCAAGTCCCTTCAACAGCATTTGCCAGATCCGTGCGATGTCGGCCATTTTCAGGCGCGCCGCAAAGTCCTTGCCCTTGACCCGTTCGATTTCCGGCACCCCGACATCGTCGGCGGCTGCGGGCACCACCTTGATACGGGTGACCAGATGTGAAATTTCAAGCATGTCTTCGATAACGGCAGCCGGGTCGGCACCGTCGCGGTATTGCTGCTCGAACAAATTCAGCGCAACGGCAGCATCACCCTGCAAGACAGCTTCCAGAATCATGAACGTCTGCGAACGGTCGGCAAGGCCCAGCATGTCGCGGACCTGGGCCTCATCGGCCTCGCCAGCACCATGGGCAATGGCCTGATCAAGCAGGCTGAGACCATCGCGGACGGAGCCGTCGGCGGCACGCGCAATCAGCGCCAGCGCGGCGTCGTTGATGGTTGCGCCTTCTTTGTCGGCAATGCCACGAAAGTGCGCGGCCAGGGCGTCGGCATCAATACGACGCAGATCGAAACGCTGACAACGCGACAGCACGGTGACCGGAATTTTCCTGATTTCCGTGGTCGCAAAAATAAACTTCACATGCTCGGGCGGTTCTTCCAGCGTCTTCAACAACGCATTGAAGGCGTTCTTCGACAGCATGTGCACTTCATCGATGATGTAGACCTTGTAGCGCGCCGAGGTCGGGCGATAACGAACGCTTTCGATCAGTTCGCGAATATCATCAACGCCGGTGCGGCTGGCGGCATCCATTTCCAGAACATCCACATGGCGATCTTCGGCGATTGCCAGACAGTGTTCACACACTCCGCAGGGGTCCGCCGTTGGCCCACCGTTGCCATCAGCGCCGATGCAGTTCAGGACACGGGCGATAATGCGTGCCGTCGTCGTTTTGCCGACACCGCGCACACCGGTCAACACGAAGGCATGGGCCAGACGCCCTGCTTCGATGGCATTGCCAAGGGTGCGGACCATGGCTTCCTGGCCGATCAGGCCATCGAAAGACGTTGGCCGGTACTTGCGGGCAAGGACCGTATATTCGGTCGTATCGGTGTCGGTTTGATCGGTCATGCCGGGTGATGATGCCGTGTCTGAATTATTCGAAGGATTAAAGGTGGGAGACCGGACAACGACCCGAACCGAATCTCGTTACGGCTGCTTCCTTCCGGATCTGACCGGGTTGGCGAGGGGTTCGTCCATCGCCGATCTCCCAAGCGCACTATAGCAGTTCCGATAAACCATGGGCCACCGGATTCAGAACTAAATTTTCCGATTTCCGCAGTTTTTAGCCCGCACCTGTTATCCAATGGCGCTGAAATCATCGTCGCCGCCGGTGCCGCCGGGGCCGCCCGGCTTGTCCGGCTCGTCGGAATAGATGTTGGCAGGCGGACCCTGGGGCGGTTCCGGGATATAGGCCGGGGCTTCCGGTTTTGCTTCCGGTTTCATTTCCGGCATTTCTGTTGGTCGCGGCACATCGACGACCGGGTCTGCCGTCGCCGTCGTTTGCTCATCAGCCGCGCCCTCATCCGGCATGCCCTCATCTGGCATACCATTAACCGAGTCATCCAGTTTCGGTCCACTGTCCCTGATAACCGGGATCGACGGCGAAGCATCGATCGGTTGTTCGGGCGGCAGGTCGTTGCCAGCACCCGGTCCCGGTGCGGTTTCCAGGTCCTGCAGATCAATCATGTCAGGTGACGGCTCGGCGAACATGCCAGCGGGAATGTCGCCCGGCGCCGGTTGCAGACTGGCCGTTGGCGGTCCGTCCGGTGTCGGCTCCGCAGGATCATCAAACAGGCCGGGGCCCGGGGTCTCGTCGACCTGATCGTCAAACAGGCCAGGGGTTTGTTCTTCCTGCTGATCATCAAACAGCCCCGGCGACGGACTTGGGTCCATGGACGGCTGCTTGATCGGCAGGGTCTTGCGTAGCTTCAGGGTTTCCAGCGGACTTACCGGCAGTTCGCGTGGACGCTCGATGGTAATAAAACCGCCCGCACTGCCGACCAGAGCCATCGCCATCAGAAGGGAATTGTTCTCGAATTCATAGGACCCGTCGCGCACCGCGACCAGGCGAACCTCTGTCGTCTTGCCCGGCGGCAGGGTAATGGCATCGACGCACGGCGTCTCAAACGTCCGCCCGCCATTGACGCTGATTTGTTTGACGGCGACGGAACGGAAGAAATCGATGGCACGGAACGTGTGTTCTTCATCGTCGCCGTTTTCAATCCTCAGCACATAGGCCTTGCCCATCAACAAGCCAAGATAGCCCGGTGTAAAATCACCCTGGCGAATTCTTAAATTAACATTGCGGGCCTGTTCCCAATCGACCCCGTCGGTGTGCTGGATGGCGGCTGTGGTGCAGTCGGCAAGAAACACGCCCGTCCCGCCCTCGCCATAGGCGCAGGCAGACAGTGCAAGCGTACTTCCAATCACTGCGGCAAAGCGGAATCGCTTCATCCGACCAGACAGTCCCCTCCTGCACGCGGCCACTGCCCTGGATGCGCTTGATTTCCGTATGGTGAAACTATCAACAGTCGGGGGTGTTCGACAACATAAAATTTAATGACTCCAAGAAGTTAGGCCTTTCGGCGAAGGAATGCTTCCTCAGCCCCACCGACATGGGGCAATATTACCTAGATATTTCAATTTGTTCGGGGAAACGCCTTGTTCGGCAACAGCTTTTATACGGATATCGGCTTACAAAGAACGCCGGTCGGTCATAACGATGAAAATTGGCTTGACGAACGCCTACATAATCGTTCCAGCCGAATCGTGCCGGTCTGGCGTGGCCATAATCTGATTCTTGGTCAAGAGACGCCACAAGCGATTGCCCTGACCGGCAATCATGCCCGCGGCCTGTTGCAAATTTGCGGCGAGAAGGCGTTTCTGGGCATGGATGGCGACACCGCGTACTTCGCCATCGATTTGTCGGAACACGAACTGCCGGTGCTGTCGCCAGCCTTGGGCCAGGCCAAATTCGTCGACCTGCGCCGCGTCGTGATGATGCTGGAACCACACGAAGCGGCCTTGCTGGCCTACGCCAAGGGGGCCATGTACTGGCACTTCAATAATCATTATTGCGCCGCCTGCGGCAGCCTTGCTGATGCAAAACTGGGCGGGCGCATGCGCCAGTGCACCAACCCCGATTGCGCGCGCGAACACTATCCGCGTTCGAACCCGGCCGTCATCATGCTGGTCACCCGACCCGGTCCCGATGGCGGTGCCTGCCTGCTTGGTCGCCACGGCGGACTGCCCGACGGCATGTATTCGACGCTGGCCGGTTTCGTCGAACAAGGCGAAAGCCTGGAACAAACGGTAGCCCGCGAAGTGATGGAGGAATCCGGCATCACCGTGACCGACATCACCTATCGGGGCTCGCAGCCATGGCCGTTTCCGGACTCGTTGATGGTGGGTTTCAGGGCGCGCGCCAGTACCGTCGAAATTGACTTGTCGAACGACGAGTTGGAAGACGCCCGCTGGTTCACCCGCGCCCAGATTGCCAGCTTTTCTGAGCACGGTCGTCGCCTGCCGCGTGCCGATTCAATCGGCTTTCAACTGGTCGATGAGTGGTTAAAAGAGGGCTAGTCGATCTTCGCCGCATCTTCCTTGCGGAACGGATGCGACGGAAAGACGCCGAGAATTTTTACTTCCTTGGTCTGAAAGCGCAGTTCCTCGAGCGCCAGCTTGACGTTGTCGTGTTCCGGATGGCCGTCGATTTCGACATAAAACTGGGCCGCCTGAAAACTGCCGCCGACCAGATAGCTTTCCAGCTTGGTCAGGTTGACGCCGTTGGTGGCAAATCCACCCATCGCCTTGTACAGGGCAGCGGGAACATGACGAACCTTGAAAATCATGCTGGTGACGATGTCACCTGAATCCGGGGCCGGGACCTTGGCATCACGCGCCATGATCAAAAACCGCGTGGTGTTGTGTTCGGCGTCTTCGATATTGGCACGAAGCGATTCCAGTCCGTAGATTTCGCCAGCCAGTTCCGAGGCGATGGCCGCGTGGGTAGACTCTGCGCCGTCGGCAATCATCGCCGCACCCGCCGCCGTGTCGGCATAGACGACCGGTTCCAGCCCCAGCTCGCGGATAACCTTGCGGCACTGGTTCAAGGCGTGGACGTGACTGTGGACATGGGTCAGGTCTTCGATCCTGGTTCCCGGCAGGGCCAGCAGATGATGATCGATGCGCTGGAAATGCTCGCCGATGATATGCAGGCCGGAATCCGGCAGCAGGTGATGAATATCGGCGACCCGACCGGCAACGGAATTGTCGATGGGAATCATCGCCAGACGCGCCTTGCCACCGGTGACGGCGGTGAACGTGTCTTCAAAGGTATGACACGGCAGGGTCTTCATATCCGAGCATACGACTCGGCATGCGAGGTCCGAGTAAGCCCCCGGCGCGCCCTGAAATGCAATGGTTTGCTCGGCCATATCTTTTAATCTTCCTACTTAATCAAGCAAGCATCTGGCGTGCCCGCTCAAGGTCCGCCGGAGTATCGACACCGAGCGGCACCGTGTCAACGAGGGCGGCATCAATGCGCATGGCATTTTCAAGTGCGCGCAGCTGTTCCAGCTTCTCCGCCTTTTCCAGCGGCGACGGCTGCAAGGCAACAAAACGTTCCAGGGCAGCGCGGCGAAACGCATAGAGCCCGATGTGATGGAACAGGGGACCATCGCCGAACGGCGCGGCGCGGCGGCTGAAGTAAAGGGCACGTCCGACCGTATCGCCCTCGGCGCGGGATAATACCGCCTTGACCACATTCGGGTTATCGCGTTCATCCGTTTCCGTGATTTCTGTGACCAACGTCGCGATATCGACGTCTGGTTGCCCAAGCGGGCGCAAGGCCGCATGAACCACATCGGCGGCGATGGTCGGCAGGTCGCCCTGCACATTGACGATGACGTTGTGGCGACCGTCGGGGTCAATCAACGAGACGGCTTCGAAGATCCGGTCCGAACCGGATGGATGATCAGCCCGCGTCAACTGGGCACGACCGCCCGCAGATTCAACAGCGTCAACGATATCGGAGGAATCACACGCCACGACGACCGGGCCGACATCGGCCTCCATGGCACGACGCCAAACATGGACAATCATCGGCTCGCCATGAATATCGGCCAGCGGCTTGCCCGGCAGGCGTTCTGATTCCATTCGGGCCGGAATTACGACAAGGGGATTCATGTGTGCTCTTTTTTGGATTCTGAATTTCGTGTCAGGCAGTATAGTCTGTGAATATCCGTCTAACACATGGAAATAAGACACACCTATTTTTTATGGAGCCCCCTTATGAACGCAGGCTTTTTCGAGAACCTTCTGTTATCAGCCGGACTGACGTTTGCCATTCTGGCGGCCAGTCACCTTGCCGGGGAAATGCTGGTCCAGCCGATTGGCGAGCCCGGCCCTGCGATGACGGCATCGGCCCCGAATGCCGATAAAACTGCGGCACCCACTGCTGGTAGTGCCGAAACCGTGCCGTTGGCCACCCTGCTTGCCGCCGCCGATTTGAGCGCGGGCAAAAAATTGTACAGCAAATGCAAGGCGTGCCACACCATTGAGGCGGGCGGTAAAAACCGGGTTGGGCCGAACCTGTGGAATGTCGTCGGGCGCACCAAGGCCGCCAGCGAGGGCTTTAAATATTCAGGTCCCATGAAGGGTCTCGGCGGTGAGTGGAGCTACACCGATCTCGACGCCTTCCTCGCCAGCCCGAAGAAATTCGTCAAAGGCACCAAGATGTCATTTGCCGGTCTGCGCAAGCCTGCTGACCGTGCGGCAATGATACTCTATCTGCGTGAACTGAGTGACAGCCCGGTTGCCCTGCCGTGAGCGCGGCGGTTCCCGAACAAGCGCTTGAACTGGCTGTCCGCGCGGCTGATGCCGCCGGAGAGGTGGCACGGAAATATTTCCGTTCTTCCTTTGATGTCGAGAAAAAAGACGATGAGAGCCCGGTGACCATCGCCGACCGCGAGGCCGAAACGGTCATTCGCGACATTATCGAAGAGGTCTTTCCCGAACACGGCATCTTTGGCGAAGAGCACGGCAACGTGCGAACCGATGCCGAATATGTATGGACGTTGGACCCCATCGACGGCACCCAGTCGTTCGTAACGGGCAGGCCCCTGTTCGGCACTCTGATTGCGCTGTTGCATAGCAACCGGCCGGTGCTGGGCATCATCGACATGCCGGCGCTGGGCGAGCGCTGGATTGGCGCCGACGGTATTGCTGCAACCTTCAACGGCACGGCGGTGACGACACGCGATTGCACCGACATGGGCAATGCCTGGCTGTCGACGACGTCGCCGCAAATGTTCGAAGGAGACGATGCCGTGCGGTTCGAGACCTTGCGCCAGAAGGTCTGGCGGACCCAGTACGGCAGCGATTGCTATGCCTATGGCCTGTTGGCCAATGCCGGGCTCGACCTGGTCGTCGAGGCCAGCATGCAGCCGTATGATTATTGTGCGCTGGTGCCGGTCATCGAAGGGGCCGGTGGTGTTATTACCGATTGGCAAGGCCAACCGCTGGGCATGAATTCCGATGGCCGGGTGCTGGCCGCGGGCAATGCGCCCCTGCATACGGCAGCCATGAACATCCTAAATGGAGGATAAAGTACAAAGACCTTGCCGGTAATTAGAACCTGGCTTCCAGAAGCCGCGCCACCCGAAGGGTGCGCTTAAAGCAAGCCCCCCGTCCCGGCGGATGGGCAGGACAAAAATTAACCCCGGACCGTTGCAGCGGTCCGGGGCCAGGAGAAGCCAGCGAAAAGGAGCGGTTCCCTCGCAAATTTAGGCCTCCCCTTGGGGCAACTCTGGGGGCATCTGTTTGAGCTGTTATAAAGTTTATAATCCTCAACCATGACAGCACCCTGACGCGTAGCAGAAAATGCCGTCGGCACGTCGGGCTTGTAAGGGGGCCTTGGTGTCGCCACAATCCGGGGCCACGGTTATTACCAATATAGCTATCATCCATTCGTGTTTCAGGAGACCCGCGTGCAACGCTTTTTTATCGCCATTCTGACCGCCGCCGCTTTTTTATCGGCCACACCCGCCACGGCTGGGCCAGAACACGCCATCGCCATGCATGGCGCGCCGAAATACGGGCCCGGTTTCAAGCATTTCGATTATGCCAACCCGAACGCAACGAAGGGCGGCGAGGTGCGGCTGGCGGCCATCGGCACCTATGATAATCTGAACCCGTATATCCTGAAGGGCATTTCGGCGGCGGGCAGCGGACAGGTGTTCGAGACCCTGATGGAAAGTTCCGAAGACGAGGCATTCACCGAATACGGCCTACTGGCGGAAGCCATCGAGACCCCGGACGACCGTTCGTGGGTGATTTTCACCCTACGCAAAGAAGCCCGCTGGCACGACGGCAAACCAGTGACGCCGGGCGACGTTATTTTCAGCGCCAATATTTTAAAGACCAAGGGGCACCCGTTCTATCGAGCCTATTACGCGGCCATCGACAAGGTCACACAAGTCGGCGAGCGCGGCGTTAAATTCACCTTTTCCGACACCACCAATCGCGAACTGCCGCTGATTGCCGGACAGATTCCAATTCTGCCGAAGCATTACTGGCAGGGGCGCGACTTCACCAAAACGACGCTGGAGCCACCGCTGGGCAGTGGGCCATATAAAGTCGGCAAGGTCGAGGCCGGTCGTTCCATCACGTATGAGCGTGTGAAGGATTACTGGGGTGCCAATATTCCCGTTAACACGGGCCGCAACAATTTCGATGTCATTACATATGATTATTACCGCGACGGCACGGTGGCGCTGGAGGCGCTGAAATCCAATAATTACGACTTCCGTCAGGAAAACATTTCCAAGAACTGGGCGACCGCTTATGACATCCCGCAAATCCGCGACGGCTGGATAAAAAAGGTCAACATCCGCAACGAGCAGCCGACCGGCATGCAGGCTTTTGTCTTCAACACCCGGCGGGCGCAATTCACGGATCCGCGGGTGCGACAGGCCATCGGCTATCTGTTTGATTTCGAATGGACCAACAAGACCCTGTTTTACGGGCAGTACACGCGGACCAACAGTTACTTTTCCAATTCCGAGCTGGCATCCAGCGGACTGCCCGGCAAGGCGGAACTGGAAATTCTGGAACCGTTTCGCGGAAAGATTCCCGACGAAGTCTTTACCAAGGAATACATCGCACCGGCGACCGACGGGTCGGGCAGCAACATCCGCAACAACCAGCGCGCCGCCTTTCGGCTGTTGAAACAGGCCGGGTACACGTTCAAGGATGCGGTCATGGTCGCCCCTGACGGCAAGCCGCTGACGTTCGAAATTCTGCTGAGCCAGCCGACGTGGGAACGCATTTCCCTGCCGTTCGCCAAGAACCTGAAAAAACTGGGCATCACAGCAAAAGTCCGCACCGTCGATGCGGCCCAGTATCAGAAACGCATCGAGGCCTTTGAATTTGACATGGTCGTCGATGTGTTCGGGCAATCCTTGTCGCCGGGCAATGAGCAGCGCGACATGTGGACCTCAGAAGTCGCCGACACCACCGGCAGCCGCAACACCATCGGCGTTAAAGATACGGTCGTCGATGAACTGGTCGACATGGTCATTTCCGCACCGGACCGCGAAAGCCTGATTGTCAGGGCCCGCGCTTTGGACCGGGTGTTGCTGTGGGGGCATTACGTCGTTCCCCACTGGCATATTCAAAGCTTCCGCGTTGCCTACTGGAACAAGTTCGGTCGCCCGGCAACGACGCCGAAGTATGGGCTGTGCTTTAACTGCTGGTGGGTCGACGACAAGCTGGACGCGGCGCTGAAAGCCCATCAGGGCGACAGCTAGGAAACCAGACGCGATGTCCGCATACATCATCCGCCGCCTGTTGCTGATCATCCCGACCTTGTTCGGGATCATGGTCATTAATTTTGCCGTTGTTCAGGTCGCGCCCGGCGGGCCGGTCGAACAGATGATCGCCCAGATCAAGGGCACCGCCACATCGGCGACGGCGCGTTTTGGCGGCGGCAGTGGCGGTGAAACCAGCGGTGGTGGTGGAAAGTCGGCAACCATATCGGGCGGCGGTGGCGATGTCGCCAAGTACCGGGGCGCCAAGGGACTGGACCCGGACCTGATCAAGGAAATCGAAAAGCTGTACGGGTTCGACAAACCGGCCGGTGAGCGTTTCTGGATGATGATGAAAAGCTATGCGGTGTTCGATTTCGGCGACAGTTTCTTTCGCGATCGAAAGGTCATTGATCTGGTCATCGACAAGATGCCGGTATCGATCTCGCTGGGGCTGTGGACGACATTGATCGTCTATCTGATATCGATCCCGCTGGGCGTGATGAAGGCGGTGCGCGACGGGTCGCACTTCGACATCTGGACATCGGGCGTGATTGTGCTGGGCAACGCCATACCCGGATTCCTGTTCGCCATTTTGCTTATCGTGCTGTTCGCCGGCGGCAGTTTTCTGGATTGGTTCCCGTTGCGTGGCCTGACGTCTGCCGATTGGGACACCATGGGCTGGGCGCAGCGCATTGGCGATTATTTCTGGCACATCGCCCTGCCCGTGTTGTCCATGGTCATCGGCGGTTTCGCCGGGATGACGATGCTGACCAAGAATTCGTTTCTGGACGAGATCAACAAACAATATGTGATCACCGCACGGTCCAAGGGTTTGAGCGAAAAGCGCGTGCTGTATGGCCATGTCTTCCGCAACGCCATGCTGCTGATCATCGCCGGATTCCCCAGCGCCTTCATCAGCATTTTGTTCACAGGATCATTGCTGATGGAAATGATTTTCTCGCTGGACGGCCTGGGCCTGTTGGGGTTCGAGGCCGTCGTCAATCGCGACTATCCGGTAATGTTCGGGACCCTGTTCGCGTTCACTCTGTTGGGCCTGATCATGAACATCATCAGCGATGTCATGTATCACATCATCGATCCGCGCATCGATTTCGAAGCCCGTGGGGCGTAGCGCGATGAAACCCCTAAAGCCCATGAACGCCCGCCGACTGGAAAATTTCCGCGCCAACCGACGCGGCTATTTCTCGTTGTGGATTTTTCTCTGCATTTTCCTTGTCACCCTGTTCGCCGAGGTCATCGCCAACGACAAACCGTTGGTCATTCAGCACGATGGGGAATTTTATTCGCCGGTCTTCATGACCTATCCGGAAACCACCTTTGGCGGCGATTTCCCGACCGAGGCCGATTACCGCGACCCCTTTATCATCGAACAGATTGAGGCGACCGGCGGCTGGATTTTATGGCCACTGATCCCCTATGCCCACGACACCATCAATTTCAACCTGAACGTTCCCGCCCCAAGCCCGCCGACGACTGACAACTGGCTGGGCACCGACGATCAGGGCCGCGACGTGCTGGCCAGAGCCATTTACGGCTTTCGCATATCAGTGCTGTTCGGCCTCGTGCTGACCCTGTTTTCATCCATCGTCGGCGTTGCAGCGGGGGCCGTGCAGGGATACTTCGGCGGCACCACGGATTTGTTATTCCAGCGTTTCATTGAAATCTGGTCGGGCCTGCCGGTGCTGTTTTTATTGATCATTCTGGCCAGCATCGTCGAGCCCAATTTCTGGTGGCTGCTGGGCATCATGCTGCTGTTTTCGTGGATGGCGCTGGTCGGCGTGGTCCGGGCCGAATTCCTGAGAGCGCGTAATTTCGATTATGTGCGCGCCGCACGCGCGCTGGGCGTCAGCGATATCACCATCATGTATCGCCATATCCTGCCCAATGCCATGGTCGCGACGGTGACGTTCCTGCCGTTCATTTTAAACGGGTCGATCACGACACTGACGGCCTTGGATTTCATCGGCTTTGGGCTGCCGCCGGGATCGGCCAGCCTTGGCGAGTTGCTCAATCAGGGCAAGGCCAACATGCAGGCCCCGTGGCTGGGCCTGACCGCATTTTCCGTGTTGGCGATTATGCTCAGCCTGCTGATCTTTATCGGCGAGGCGGTGCGCGACGCGTTTGATCCCAGAAAGACATTCAGATGAGCCTGCTTGAAATTGAAAACCTGAGTGTGTCGTTCGGCGAAGGAAACCGAGAGGTCGAGGCCGTTCGCGGCGTGTCGCTGTCGCTGGACAAGGGCGAGACGGCGGCGCTGGTCGGTGAGTCCGGTTCCGGAAAATCGGTAACGGCGCTGTCGGTCATGCGCTTGTTGCCTTATCCGCTGGCCCATCATCCGTCCGGGTCAATCAAGTTCGCCGGCGAAGAGATTATGGACGCGCCGGAAAGCCACATGCGCCAGCTGCGCGGTGATCGCATGGCGATGATTTTTCAGGAACCCCTGAACAGCCTGAACCCGCTGCATTGCATAGAAAAACAAATCAGCGAAGTGCTGCTGGTGCACAAGGCGATGACATCGGCGATGGCGCGGGACCGAGTCGAGGAATTGATGACGCTGGTCGGATTGCAAGACCAGATTTCACGGCTGGGCAATCTGCCGCATGAATTTTCCGGCGGCCAGCAGCAACGCGTAATGATCGCGATGGCGCTGGCCAACGAGCCGGACCTGCTGATCGCCGACGAACCGACGACCGCCGTCGACGTTACCATTCAGGCGCAGCTGCTCGACCTGTTGAAGGACTTGCAGGAAAAACTCGACATGGCGCTGCTGCTGATTACCCACGATCTGAGCGTTGTTCGCCACATGGCCGACACGGTATCGGTGATGAACGCCGGGCGCATTGTTGAACAAGGCGCTGCTGCCGATATTTTCGAGCGTCCCCAAGACACCTATACAAAGACCCTGCTGGCGGCCGAGCCGAAGGGCGCACCGATGCCTGCTGATGCCAGCGCCCCGGACCTGATAAGCGGTGAGGACATAAAGGTATGGTTCCCGATCAAGCGTGGCATCATCGGGCGCACCGTTGATCATGTTAAAGCGGTCGACGGAGTGTCGCTGACGGTGAAGCGCGGCCATACGCTGGGCGTCGTTGGTGAATCCGGTTCCGGCAAAAGCACCCTGGCCCGGGCCCTGCTGCGGCTGGAAAAATCAGACGGCTCGATCAAACTGGAAGACAGCCAGTTACAGGGCCGGGACGCGAGCGAACTGCGCCCCTTGCGCAAGCGCATGCAAATCGTTTTTCAAGATCCGTTCGGAAGCCTTAGCCCGCGCCAGTCGGTCGGGCAAATCGTCGGCGAAGGGCTGGTCGTCCATGGCATCGGCGGGTCTGAGGAAGAACGCCGGACGTTAATCGCCGACACATTAAAAGAGGTCGGACTTGAGCCCGAGATGATGGACCGTTATCCGCACGAGTTTTCCGGCGGCCAGCGCCAGCGGATATCCATTGCCCGCGCGCTGGTGCTGAAACCGGACTTCATCATCATGGACGAGCCGACAAGCGCGCTCGATATGTCGGTGCAGGCGCAGATCGTCGAATTGTTGCGCGACCTGCAGGAACGCCACGGCCTGACGTATCTGTTCATCAGCCATGATTTGAAGGTGGTGCGCGCCGTCGCCCACGACATTGTCGTCATGCGCGATGGCAAGATCGTCGAACAAGGCCCGGCGGCCGACGTCTTCGCCCGGCCCCAACAGGCCTATACCCGCGCCCTGATGGCGGCCGCCCTGGAAATGAAGGCCGACGATACGGGCGTGGTCGGAATCTGATGGGCATTATCTTCATCGCCGGGGAAATTGACGCCGACGTCTGGCGCGACGTGTTGGCGGCGGAATTGCCCGAGATTGATTTTGATACGGACTTTTATGTCTGGCCAGACCGCCCCACTGATCCCGGCGATATCGATATCGCGCTGGTCTGGCGTCCGCCAGAAAATGCCCTGAGCGAATTTCCCGGCCTTGCCTGCGTCATCAATCTGGGGGCCGGGGTCGATAGCATCCTGAACGACGAGACCTATCCCCGGCATGTGCCGCTGGTCCGCATGATCGACCCTGCCCTGACCCGGCACATGACCGAATTCGTCATCCAGCGGGTGCTGACGTTTCATCGCAAGTTTCATGTCTATGACAGCTTCCAGCGGAACCACGACTGGAAGGAAATGCGCCAGGAAGACACGCTGACCAAGCGCGTCGGGATATTGGGCCTGGGCGAACTGGGCAGTGATGCGGCACGGGTGCTGGCAAGCATCGGCTTTGATGTTGCCGGGTGGAGCCGCCGTGAAAAGACCATCGACGGCGTTCAATCATTTTTTGGCGAAGATGCCTTCACACCATTTCTTGGGCGCACCGACATTCTGGTCTGCCTGTTGCCGCTAACCGAAGCCACCCGCGGCATATTGAATGCCGATACCCTGTCACAATTGCCCGAAGGCGCGTACGTGATCAACGCGGCGCGCGGTGGCCATCAGGTCGAGGCGGACTTGCTGGCGGCGCTGGATAGCGGACATCTGGCTGGCGCGGCACTGGATGTCTTCAACGAAGAACCGTTACCCGCATCTTCGCCCATTTGGGATCACCCGAAGGTTCTGGTCACCCCGCACATCGCCAGTCTGTCGTCGCCCGGGTCAGCGGCGCGGGAAATCGCAGCCAACATCCGACGCATTCGAAAGGGTGAAGAGCCCACCGATCAGGTCAGCCTGGACGCGGGATACTGATCCCGAAAGGACAAATGACCCCAAGTCAGTTGTCCTTCAGAAGCCCGCGACTGAGGGACAACTAAGAGATAAATCCGTAAGACAAGGCCAGCAAGCCGCCGCCCAACGCAATGCGATAGAGCACGAATGGCGTGAAAGTTGCGCGACGCAGCCACGCCATCATGATGAATATGGCGACAAGCGCCGTGCCAAAGGCCAGACCGGCAGCCAGGATGGCATCCGCCGTCAGCTGCGCATCGCCGCTGTGATACAGCTGCAATCCCTTCAGGGTTCCGGCCCCGATGATCGTCGGGATCGACAGCAGCATGGAAAAACGCGCTGCTTCGGACCTCTCCATGCCGAGCATGCGCGCCGCCGACATGGTTATGCCCGACCGGCTGGTGCCCGGCACCAGTGCCAGCACCTGAGACAGGCCAATAATTATGGCGTCGACAATGCCGATATGTTCGACCCGCCGCACCGTCATGCCGACCTGATCGGTAATATAGAGAACGATGCCAAACCCGAAGGTCGTCCAGGCGATGATTTCGATAGAGCGCAGACCGTCCATCATGCCGTAGCGTTCCATCAGGTAGCCAGCCGCGATCACAGGCAACGTCGCCAGCACCAGCAGCCCGAATAGACGGGCATACGGATCACGCCTGCCGCGCGTCACCGCCAGCAGCCCCGCCGTCATTCCCAGCATGTCGCGCCAGAAATACAGGCAAACCGCGCCCAGCGTTCCAACATGCACGGCAACATCGATGATCAGCCCCTGGTCGGGCCAATCGGCAAAAACCGGGATCAAGACAAGATGGCCAGACGAACTAATCGGCAGAAATTCGGTGATTCCCTGCACAATGGCGAGAACCACAATATGTAGAACGGGCAAGTATATTCTCCCAAGATGTAGAGAACTTATAGCATTCGAGACGTTCGGCCCCAACCCGGAATCTGTCAACGCCACTGGCTTTCGGAATAACGTTCCCATATTGTGGGACGCGGTGTGCATTTTCTGATTGGCAACACCCCGTCAGGCTTGGTATTGAGGGTCCAAATTCACTCAATTTGTGAGCTTTGGTTTGAGCAAAAATGTCGCGAGGTTAGGAATTTGACCGAAGGACATGTAGACATATTCGAGGGCATAATGACGACAACTCGCGGCATTTCTGCCAAATCCCTTCGGGACGGGGCTCTTTTTTCGACGGATGTCGTTGCAAAAGAACTTGTGATGACGGCATCACAGCGTCTTTCGCGCCTAGTCCAGCAAAAAAATGGCTCCCGCGAAAGCCATAAACTGAGTTAATTTGGGCCCTACGCCCTCCGCTAAATTAAAGGTAACGAAATTCATGAGCCAACAAGATTGGCCCTCAGCCCCCGGTCTGCCCCAAAAGCAAGGCCTGTATGATCCCGCCAACGAGCGAGACAACTGCGGTCTCGGCTTCATCGCCGATATCAAGAATCGCAAAAGTCACGATATCGTTCGCGATGGCTTGCAGATTCTGATCAACCTTGACCATCGCGGTGCCATTGGCGCCGATCCGCTGGCCGGTGACGGCGCCGGTATCTTGTTGCAGGTTCCCGACAGGCTATTCCAAGAAGAATGCCCGAAGCTGGGCTTTGATCTGCCCCCGGCAGGTGATTACGCCGTCGGCATGGTGTTCCTGCCGACCAATAAAAAGACTCTAGACAAGTGTATCGTGGCTTTCGATAAGGTCGTGCCCGAAGAAGGCCAGAGCATTATTGGCTGGCGCGACGTGCCGGTCGACAATTCCTATCTGGGCGAGAGCGTCAAGCCGATCGAACCGGTGATCCGCCAAATCTTCATCGCCAAGGGAAAAGGCTTCGAAGACACCGACGCCTTTGAGCGCAAGTTGTTCGTCATTCGCAAGCGCGTCCACCACGAGCTGTGGGACCACGACATTGAGGACAAGAAGCAATTCTACATCACGTCGCTGTCGACACGCACCATCACCTATAAGGGGATGATGCTGGCCCCCAACGTCGATAATTATTTTCTCGACTTGCGCGACGAGCGGACGGAATCGGCGCTGGCGCTTGTGCATCAGCGTTTTTCCACCAATACCTTCCCGTCGTGGCCGTTGGCCCAGCCGTTCCGTTATCTGTGTCATAACGGCGAAATCAATACCGTGCGCGGCAACATCAACTGGATGGCGGCGCGACGTCATAATATGAAGTCCGATATTCTGGGCGACGATCTGGAAAAACTGTGGCCGTTGATCGGCGACGGCTCGTCGGATTCCGCGACCTTCGACAATGCGCTGGAATTGCTGGTCGCCGGTGGCTATTCGCTGGCCCACGCGATGATGATGATGATTCCGGAAGCCTGGTCAGGCAACCCGCTGATGGATGACGACCGGCGCGCCTTTTACGAATATCACGCCGCCCTGATGGAACCGTGGGACGGCCCGGCATCCATGGCCTTTACCGATGGCCGCCAGATCGGCGCGACCCTGGACCGTAACGGACTGCGCCCGTCGCGCTATATCGTTACCGACGACGACAAGGTGATCCTGGGGTCCGAAGTCGGCGTGCTGCCGATTCCGGAAAGCAAGATCGTCAAAAAGTGGCGTCTGCAACCGGGTAAGATGTTGCTGATCGATCTGGAAGAAGGCCGCATCGTCGACGACGAAGAACTGAAGGCGACGCTGGCAACCACCAAGCCCTATCAGAAGTGGCTTGATGAAACCCAGATCAAGCTGGAAGAACTGCCGATGGAAGTTTCGGCGATGACACCGGACAAGAAGACCATTCTTGATCGCCAACAGGCCTTTGGTTATACGCAAGAAGACATCAAGTTCTACCTTGAGCCGATGGCCATCCATGGCATCGACCCGCTGGGTTCCATGGGATCAGACATTCCGCCGACGGTTTTGTCGGATCGACCGAAGAACCTGTACGGCTATTTCAAACAGAACTTCGCCCAGGTCACCAATCCGCCGATCGACCCGATTCGCGAAGAATCGGTGATGTCGCTGGTGTCGCTGATCGGGCCCAGACCGAACCTGCTGGACCTAAACACAGGCGGCACCCACAAGCGGCTCGAAGTCAGCCAGCCTATTCTGTCGAACGTCGACCTGGAAAAGATCAGGCGCATCGAAAACAAGGTCGGCCACGCGTTTCAGACCTATACCCTGGATATCTGTTATGGGGCCACCGATGGCCCCGACGGCATGAAGGGCGCGCTTGATGCGCTGTGTGAAAAGGCACAACTGGTCGTCACCGAAGGCCACAATATTCTTATTCTGTCTGACCGTGGCGTTAATGCCGACCGCGTCGCCATTCCGGCCCTGCTGGCAACGGCCGCCGTTCATCACCACCTGATCCGGGAAGGTTTGCGCACCGAGGTCGGGCTGGTTGTCGAGACCGGAGAGGCCCGTCAGGTTCATGATTTCTGCCTGCTTGCCGGTTACGGGGCTGAAGCCATCAGCCCCTATCTGGCATTCGAGACCCTGTCGCAGTTGCACCACAACCTGCCCGGCGAGATGTCCGAACGCCAAGCCCACAACAACTACGTCAAGTCTGTGTCCAAGGGCATTTTGAAGGTCATGTCGAAGATGGGCATTTCGACGTATCAATCTTATTGCGGGGCGCAGATTTTCGATGCCGTCGGCCTGGCGACGCCGTTTATCGATGCGTATTTCACCGGCACCGCGACGACCGTTGAAGGCATCGGCCTGAACGAGGTCGCCGTGGAAACGCTGAACCGTCATTCAGACGCCTATGGCAACGCCCCGGTATTACGGAACGCACTGGAAGTTGGCGGCGATCTGGCCTATCGGGTGCGCGGCGAAGAACACATCTGGACACCCGATACCATCGGCAAGTTGCAGCACGCGGTTCGCGCCGGTGATTACGAGGGCTTCAAGGAATTCTCTGCCATCGTCAACGATCAGGACACCAAGCTGAAAAACCTGCGCGGCCTGTTCAAGTTCAAAAACGTCAAGCCCGTCCCCATAGACGAGGTCGAATCGGTAGCAGATATCGTCAAGCGATTCGCCACCGGTGCCATGTCGTTCGGTTCTATCTCGTGGGAAGCCCACACCAATCTGGCGATTGCCATGAACCGTCTGGGGGCCAAGTCCAATACCGGCGAAGGCGGCGAGGAAGTCAGCCGCTTCACGCCCATGGACAACGGCGACAGCATGCGTTCGGCAATCAAGCAGGTGGCATCGGGACGTTTCGGCGTGACCACCGAATATCTGGTCAATGCCGACGACATCCAGATCAAGATGGCGCAGGGCGCCAAGCCTGGCGAAGGCGGTCAGTTGCCCGGCGGCAAGGTCGATGAATGGATCGGCCGGGTTCGCCATTCGACGCCGGGTGTCGGCCTGATTTCGCCACCGCCGCATCACGATATTTATTCCATCGAGGATCTGGCACAGCTGATCCACGACCTGAAGAACGTAAATCCAAAGGCCCGCATATCGGTCAAGCTGGTGTCGGAAGTCGGCGTCGGCACGGTCGCTGCCGGTGTATCGAAAGCGCACGCCGATCACGTCACCATATCGGGTGCCGATGGCGGCACTGGTGCCAGCCCGATCACATCGATCATGAATGCCGGATCGCCGTGGGAAATCGGCCTTGCCGAAACCCATCAGACGCTGGTCATGAACCGTCTTCGTGGCCGCATAGCGGTGCAGGTGGACGGTGGCCTGCGCACCGGTCGCGACGTTGTGGTTGGTGCCTTGCTGGGTGCCGATGAATTCGGCTTCGCCACCGGCGCGCTGATCGCCGAAGGCTGCATCATGATGCGCAAGTGTCATCTGAACACCTGCCCGGCAGGTGTCGCCACACAGGACCCGGAACTGCGCAAGCGCTTTACCGGAAAGCCGGAAGACGTCGTCAATCTGTTCACCTTCATCGCCGAGGAAGTGCGCGAGATCATGGCCGAACTGGGTTTCAGGAGCATCGGGGAAATGATCGGTCGTTCCGACATGCTCGACATGAACGACGCCATCGGTCATTGGAAATCCGAAGGCCTCGACTTCTCGCGCATTCTGACCAAGCCCGATGCCGGTGATGACGTTGCCGTTTCCCAGTGCGAAGACCAAGATCACGGTCTGGACAAGGCGCTGGACAACACCCTGATTGAGCAAGCCCAGTCCGCCATCGACGACGGCACCCCGGTGACCATCGAAAGCGATGTCGTTAACGTCAACCGCACCGTCGGCACCATGCTGTCGGGTCGGATTGCCGAAAAACATGGCCACAAGGGCCTGCCTGACGACACCATCCACATCAAGCTGACCGGCAATGCCGGGCAAAGCCTTGGTGCATGGGGGGCGCGCGGCCTGACGCTGGAACTGAACGGCGATGCCAACGACTATGTCGGCAAGGGACTGTCCGGTGCGCGCATCATCATCTATCCCAACGAAGACAGCCCGATTACGCCGGAAGACAACATCATCGTCGGCAACACCGTGCTTTACGGCGCGATTACCGGCGAATGCTTCTTCCGTGGCGTTGGCGGCGAACGCTTCGCCGTCCGCAATTCAGGGGCTACCGCCGTCGTTGAAGGCGTCGGCGATCATGGTTGTGAATACATGACCGGCGGCTGCGTCGTCGTTCTGGGATCGACCGGGCGCAACTTCGCCGCCGGAATGTCGGGCGGCATTTCCTATGTCTTCGACGAAGACGGACAATTCCTGAAGCGTTGCAACATGGCGCAAGTCGAACTGGAACGCATCAAAGACACCGAAACGGTCGCATCCGAAGACGAACTTGCCGACATGACCACCCACGATGCCCAGCGCTTGCGTGGCCTGATCGAAGCGCATCTTCAATACACCGGCAGCGGTCGCGCCAAAGAAATTCTGGATAACTGGTCCGAAGCCTTGGGTAAGTTCGTTAAGGTCATGCCCATCGATTATCGCCGCGCCCTGGAAGATAAAAAGGCCCGCGAAAGCGAAGAGCCGATTGCCGTGGGGGCCGAATAATGGGGAAGCCAACAGGATTCAAGGAATTCGACCGTCAGGACCGTGGCTATGTCTCGGTCGAGCACCGCATTGTTCGATACGACGAAATGCTGGTGCCGCTGGACGACGACGTGATGAACGAACAGAGCGCGCGCTGCATGGATTGCGGCATCCCGTTCTGTCACAACGGCTGCCCGGTCAACAACATCATCCCCGACTGGAACGATCTGGTTTATCACCACAACTGGGAAGAAGCGCTGGACGTTCTGCATTCGACCAACAACTTCCCGGAATTTACCGGTCGCATATGCCCTGCACCGTGCGAAGCGGCGTGCACGTTGAACCTGACCGACGAGCCGGTGACCATCAAGAGCATCGAATGTGCGATCATTGACCGTGCCTGGTCCGATGGCCGGATCGAACCGCAAGTGCCGAAGCGCCTGACCGGCAAGCGGGTTGCCGTCGTTGGTTCCGGCCCCTCGGGTATGGCCGCTGCCCAACAAATGGCGCGCGCCGGACATTCCGTCGTCGTCTTCGAAAAGAACGCCAAGATCGGCGGCCTGCTGCGCTATGGCATCCCCGACTTCAAGCTGGACAAGAAGATCATCGACCGTCGCATGTCGCAAATGCAGGCCGAAGGTGTCGAGTTTCGCCCCAACAGCCATGTCGGGCACAACGTGCTGCCCGAACGCCTGTTGATCAAATTCGATGCCGTGGTGCTGACCGGTGGTTCGGAGGCCCCGCGCGACCTTCCGGTCCCCGGGCGTGAGCTGAACGGCGTCCACTTCGCCATGGACTTCCTGACCCAGCAAAACCGTCGCAATGGCTTCGAGCCCATCGATGATGCGAAGGAACTGACCGCCAAGGACAAGCATGTCATTGTCATCGGTGGCGGCGACACCGGATCGGACTGCGTCGGCACCTCGGCACGTCAGGGTGCGGCGTCGATCACGCAGATGGAAATCATGCCGAAGCCGCCGGAAATGGAAGACAAGTCCCAGACCTGGCCTAACTGGCCGAACAAGCTGCGTTCATCCACATCCCACGATGAAGGCTGCAAACGTCAGTGGAGCATCGGCACCGAATGCTTCGAAGGAAAGGACGGTCAACTGACCACGCTGAAGGGTCACCAGGTCGACTGGACCGAAGGCGGCCCGAAGCCCGTCGAGGGAACCGAATTCGACATGAAGGCCGATCTGGTGCTGCTCGCCATGGGGTTTGTTAACCCGGTGCACGAAGGCATGCTGGATCATTTCGGCATCGAATATGACGGACGCGGCAACGTCAATGCCGCAACTGAGGGCGAAAATGCCTACAAGACGTCTATCGACAAGGTCTTTGCCGCCGGTGATATGCGCCGCGGCCAATCGCTGGTCGTTTGGGCCATTCGCGAAGGCCGCCAATGCGCGCGCGCCGTCGACGAATACCTGATGGGCAGTTCCGAGCTGCCGCGTTAGGATCCAGCGATGATCGTCTTTTCCCTGCAATGTTCCAAAGGCCACGCCTTCGATGAATGGTTCTCGTCGTCAGACGACTACATGGAACAAAAGAAAAAGAAAAAACTGGCGTGCCCGACCTGTGGCGACAAGAAGGTCGAAAAGGGGCTGATGGCCCCGAGCGTCGGAAAGTCAGCGCCTGCGCCGGCCCCGGCCTGTGGCGCACCGGCGTGTTCCAACGGCGCGTGCCCCATGTCGGGCATTAAATAAGCCCTTCCCTTGCGCATCGTCCGAATTCACCGGAAAATCGGTAGAGATTCGGAGATTCTGACATGACCCAACATTCCCTTTCCGGCCTGTGGCTGGTTTTAGCCGGATTTTTCGGTATGACCGGCGTCGCCGCCGGGGCCTGGGGCTGGCACGAGCTGGGCGGCGATGACTCCATCCGCGAGATTTTCATGATGGGCGTATCGTACCAACTGTGGCACGCGCTGGCGCTAATCGGCGTCGCCTGGGTATCGAGCCGCCCGGAAACGGCACAATCGAAACTGCCGACCATCGCCGGGGGTAGTTTTGTTGCGGGCATCGTGCTGTTTTCAGGCACGCTGTACGCCTATGCCGTCACCGGCATCGTACCTGTCGGAGGCGCGGCGCCCGTCGGTGGCTTCGCGCTGATTCTCGGCTGGAGCGTTTTTATTATTCTGGGCGTCAAGGCGATGGGGAAAAAGTCATGACCTTTGAGGCCATCAGCCTGCGCAAACGCACCCATCAGATCCTCGAAATTTCGCACCCGGACGACAAACTTGGGCGTTTCGTCGATTTTGCCCTGATTGTCCTGATTGTCCTGAATGTTGTCGCCGTGATCATTGAATCCCTGCCCGACATAACGCCCGAGGCGGAAGTCTGGTTCTCTTATTTCGAGATTTTCTCGGTCGCCGTATTCACCATCGAATATGTGCTTCGCATCTGGGCGGTGACGGAAGACGAAGAAACAGATTACAGCCGCCCGATTATGGGCCGCATCAAGTTCATGCTGACGCCGATGGCGCTGATCGACCTGTTCGTCATCGCGCCCTTTTACCTGCAATTCTTCGTCGCCTTCGATTTACGGTTCCTGCGTGTGCTCAGGCTGCTGCGCATATTCAAGCTGACCCGGTATTCGTCGTCCATGTCGATGTTGTTACAAGTCCTGAAAGACGAGGCCCGCGCCATTGGTGCGGCGATGTTCGTGCTGGTGCTGTTGATTGTCATGGCCGCATCGCTGACCTATCTGGCCGAACAGGATGCACAACCGGTCGCCTTTGGCTCGATCCCGGCGGCCATGTGGTGGGCGGTGATTACCATGACCACGGTTGGCTATGGCGATGTTGTGCCGGTCACCGTGTTGGGCAAAACCTTTGGCGCGGTGATCGGCATTATCGGTATCGGCATGGTGGCCTTGCCAGCTGGTCTTTTGGCATCGGGATTTTCGAACGAATTGCACCGCCGCAAACGCGAGTATTCGGAAATGGTCGAAGGGGCGCTGGAAGACGGTGTCATTACCGACGAAGAACAGGCCGAGCTGCTGGAAAGTCAGGAAAAGCTGGGCATCCGCCCGGAAGACGCCAAGGACATCATGGATATGGAGCTGCGTGAAGTCACCGGCAAGTCAGGCACCTGCCCGCACTGCGGCAAGCCGGTGAACATGCTTGAAGAGGATATCGAGTTGGCAGACGCGACCGAGACCGGCAACTAGCCTCCCCTGACTATTATTCCAGAGACCAGATTTCCGGTGCGCGACCCAGGCGTTCGACCAGCAACTCGCGCTGCAATTCCATTTCTTTCGGCAAATGATCGCCGAACTGTTTGAAGTGGTCCGCCTGTTCCCGGGCCTCTGCCTTGCCGGCCTCGCGGTCGATCTCCATCAGCTTCAGGAAGGTGCCGCGTTCGAAATCGAGCCCGGCCCAGGTAATGTCCTGATGGCGTGGCATATAGCCGAACGGACTTTCGACGCCGTGCGCCCGGTCATGAACGCGATCGACGATCCATTTCAGCACCCGCATGTTTTCACCGAAACCGGGCCAGATGAACTTGCCCTCGTCGTCCTTGCGGAACCAGTTGACGCGGAAAATCAACGGCACGTCCTTGACCTTGTCTTCCATCGCCAGCCAATGAGACCAGTAATCGCCCATGTTGTAACCGCAGAACGGCAGCATCGCCATCGGGTCGCGCCGGATTGCGGCCTGACCGATGGCAGCCGCCGTCGCTTCCGAGCCCATGGTGGCGGCCAGATAAACGCCGTGCGACCAATCAAACGACTGGAATACCAACGGGAAGGTCGTCGACAGACGCCCACCGAAGATAAAGGCCGAAATGGAAACCCCTTCGGGGTCTTCCCAGGCCGGGTCGATGCTATCGCATTCCGACGCAGGCGCCGTGAAGCGGGAATTGGGATGGGCCGCAGGCGTCTCGCTATCGGGTGTCCAGTCGTTACCCTTCCAGTCGATGGCGTGGGCCGGGGGATCGCCGTCCATGTCTTCCCACCAGACGTCGCCGTCATCGGTCAGCGCAACGTTGGTGAAGATGCAGTTCCTTTTCAGCATCTTGGTCGCCGTCGGGTTCGACGCCATCGAAGTGCCCGGCGCGACGCCGAAGTAACCGGCTTCCGGGTTAATAGCGCGGAAAGTGCCGTCCGGGGCTGGTTTGACCCAGGCGATATCATCGCCAACGGTGCTGACTTTCCAGCCATCGAAGCCTTCGGGCGGAATCAGCATGGCCAGGTTGGTCTTGCCGCATGCACTGGGGAAAGCCGCGCCAACGTAGGTTTTCTCGCCTTCGGGGCTTTCCATGCCCAGAATCAACATGTGTTCGGCAAGCCAGCCTTCGTCGCGCGCCATGGCCGATGCGATCCTGAGGGCGAAACATTTCTTGCCGAGCAGCGCATTGCCGCCATAGCCGCTGCCGAATGACCAGATTTCCCGGTCTTCGGGATAATGAACGATGTATTTTTCATCGTTGCAGGGCCAGACGACGTCTTCCTCGCCATCACCAAGCGGTGCGCCGACGGAATGCATGCACGGCACGAAATCATCGTCGCCCAGTACATCCAGGACTTTTTGTCCCATGCGGGTCATGATCTTCATGTTGACGGCGGCATAGGCCGAATCCGTTAGCTGGATACCAATGTGGGCGATCGGCGAGCCGAGCGGCCCCATGGAAAACGGCACCACATAGAGGGTACGCCCCTTCATGCAGCCATCGAACAGGCCGTTCAGGGTCTTTCGCATTTCGTCGGGATTGGTCCAGTTGTTATTGGGACCGGCGTCTTCAACATTTTTCGAGCAAATAAAGGTGCGGTCTTCGACACGCGCCACGTCGCTGGGATGGGACCGGGCCAGAAAACTGTTCGGGCGTAATTCCGGGTTCAGACGAATCATGGTGCCGCAGTCGACCATTTCCTGACACAGGCGGTCATATTCTTCATCTGAACCGTCACACCAATGAACATCATCAGGCTGACACAGGGCCGTCATTTCCTTGACCCAGGCTAGAAGTTTCACGTTGCCGGTTTTGTCTTTTTCGTTTGTCGCCATGCTTGGACACCTCGTGTGAGATTGTGTCAGATCAGTCTGCAACAATGTCTTGAAAAGGACTATAGAAAATTATCGGGGTGACAGGCGGCAGGATATTAACGAGTGCCGGTACGCTTTGCCTGAGATGAACCCAAAGTCTGTTTCAGTTGGTCGACTTCCTGGCGCAGGGCCTTTAATTCGACGTCCGCAGCCTCGCGGTTGCGGGTCACGTCCTTGACGCGATTGACAACAATTTCCTGGTTTTTTCGCAGAGCCTGAACAGCCTCGCCAACGTCAACAACGGATTTACGAAATACCTTGAGACGGGAATCGATGGTCTTCTGGACCCGGACCTCGATTTTTTTCAAGGCCTCGGTCGCCATCCAGAGCGCCGCAATGGCGGTAATAAACGCGATTATCGCAATGATGGTCGAAATACCCGTCATGCTGCCCCGAATTGTCTTTGTTAATCGTCAACTCCGCCGAATTCCAGCTCTTGAGAGATGATTATTCGACAACCGTATTCAAACCGATTCGACTGCCAATGTGAAGGGGGGGAAAGGGATTTTTTTGTGGTTAAGTGGATTTTTTTGAACACATCCGTATGACGGCCGCCTTGACGCCACGACCTGTCTCAAGAGGGCGGTCAAATGCAATGCGGCGGAAACTGTTGCGGCATCTCAGGTCGATGCCTTCCGGGTCGACGCCGGTCAAACGCCAGCCTATTGCCCGCCCGCCGAAGCGCTTGCGCGCCATCGCCGCAATGTCATCGCCATGATCAATGTTCAGACGATCGACGGTGGCGGCTTCCGCTTTGCCGATATTGGCCGACGCCTTCGCATCGAACAGCAACTTGTTCGCCCCGAACCATTGGGCCCGCCCGAAACCACCGACGAAATGGCCGCGTTCGACCCGCATCCGATAAAAATTGAAATCGCCGAACCCGGCATAGAGTTTTGCGCCGGGATGCCGCCCGAGGAATCGTCTTGCCACCGCTTCATCGTCAACGGGGCTCAGCCGTCCGGTAATGGTCAGTCGCGGCCCGGTTTGCGGATTGGGCAGGTGGGATGCCGCCTCGAACAACAACGAGGCACGCGCATCTTCGACCAGATTGCGGCTGTGGTCGGCAAGACCCGAGAGCAACAGTATCGGCGTCGCGTCGCCAAGGCAGGCAACGGTGACCAACGAGGCATATGGCCAGCCCTGACGCTTGCCGGGCAGCGATGTCGCCAGCGTCGCCGAACGGGATTCGCGGACCAACTGCCGGGCGGCGGTGAAGACGTCGCCGGTTGTCGGGCCTTTAGCCTTTCTCGCGGAGCCTTTAGCCATTCTCGTGGAGCCTTTAGCCGTGCTCACTATGACGCAGCACCATGTCGCGTAACGTCACAATACCGGTCGGCACCCGTTTTTCATCGACGACCAGGGCGCGGGACAGGCTAAACTGCACGAGCAGACGAATGGCATATTTAATGTTCATATCCGTCGGCACCGACAGCACCGGCTTGCTCATCACCTCGTAGACGCTGACCCGATCAAGCGCGCGTCCCTTGGAGATGACCTGGGCCGCGATGTCCGAGACCACAATCATACCGAATTCATCGTCCTCGTTGCGGCGTTCAATAACGATGGAGCTGACGCCCGAGGCGCGCATTAAATCCACGGCGTCGGCCACAGTTGCCGTTCCGGCGATGGTCTTGACTTCCGGCGTCATCACGTCCTTTACACGAATGATATTGTTGTCGCTCATATCTGTTCCTCGATTTCATGCATGATGGTTGGGGCCTGCGTTTTCATGCCGACGGCATCTTCGATTTCAAACTGGAACGCGATACCGGATCCCGGTTCATCATCGAATTTACCGGCCGCCGAAATGGTTTCCAATATGTCACGCGCCATGGTATCGGCGACCAGAAACAACACAACGTCGCGCTGCGCCGTCAGGTCCAGACCCATGAAGGTTTTTTCCGGTGTCAGGCCTTCGCCCCGAACGCCGGTAATCACCGTCGCGCCCGTTGCTCCGGCATTGCGTGCCGCTTCGATGACCTCGCTGGTTATCTCGTCGCTGACTAGGGCCATAATCATTTTAAGGTTCATTGTTCCCTCTCTTTACCCGTATCGGGTTTTTCGTTGGCATCAGGGTTGGAGTCTTCTGTTTTTCCCATGTCCTTGCGACGACGATTCCGCCAATCCGTAAACGAGGCAAAACCGAGAACCGCTATTATAGGGAAGACGCTGGCAAAGGCGATTAATCCGAATCCGTCTAGCAACGGCGATCGCCCCGGTATGGTCGAGGCAAGGCCGAGGCCCAAAGCCGTGACCACCGGCACCGTCACCGTCGATGTGGTAACACCACCGGAATCGTAGGCCAGCGGGATGATAAATTTCGAGGCCCGGAAGGTCTGTATAATAACAATTATGTACCCGGCCATGATGTAATAGGGCA
>JABHGV010000028.1 GCA_018671895.1 Rhodospirillaceae bacterium
CTTGCAGAAAAAATTTACTAATAATAACAAATAGTTACAAAGTCTTTGTGAGCACCGTTCCGTAAGCTTTAAGTAGTTAATTCGTATAACAGTTCAAGTCCTACCATTAGACGATTCCCCATCCGGTTCGGGCGATTATATAGACCCGCTTTGCCCGGAGGGAAAGGGTACAAAGAGCACCAGAGGGCAAGGGCTGACACGGCACCAGACAATACCCACGATTTGACCATGGTCAAAGCAAAGGGCCGGACTCCGTGGCCATTTAGTCGGCCGCATTGAAAATGTTCAGTTATTGACAGGGGGAATGGGCGTTATGTCGTTATCACAAGCGCAGATAGATGAATTTCGCGATAAGGGCTTCGTCGTCGTCGGGGGATTCTTCAACCCCGATGAAGCGGCGAAAATTTCCGCATGGCTCGATGAGATGAGAGACAAGCAACCGGCAGACGGTGAGGAGGCAAAATACTACGAAACCAGCCCGCTGAACGGTGAAAACATTCTGGTCCGCATCGAAAATGTTATCGGCGCGCAAAATCAGGATATGTCGGACCTTGTGATTTCCGACAAGGCCAAAGAGGCCCTGACCCAGCTGATTGGCGAAGCGCCAGTCCTGTTCAAGGAAAAAGCCAATTACAAACTTCCCGGTTGCCGTGCCGACAAGCTGCATCAGGATCAGGCCGCAGGCTGGAACGCCTATTGCGATTTCTTCATTACCATGGGCATCGCGGTGGATGAAAACCGGATCGACAACGGCGCGCTCAGTTTCATGAATTCCGGTAATTACAAAAAAGAACTGATGACCGATGAATGGAAGCCGTTGACCGAGGATGACCCGCCGTATCAGCCCGAAGACGAATACGTACTGATCGAGGCAAATCCCGGTGATGTGATTTTCTTTGATGCCTATGTGCCGCACGGCTCGCCGCCGAATACCGGCAGCCGCAGCCGACGCAATATCTTCCTGACCTTCAATCGGGAATCCGACGGCGATATGCGCGAAAAGTATTATCAGGACAAGTGGGCGAACTATGCGCCGAACCAGTCGGCCGAGGCGCGCACCGACGACTCTTTCAGGGTCTAGCTGAAAGTGTATCCGGTCTGGTTGTTGATGTAGCCGTTGCAGAACGTCGCATCACCGGCCAGGGCGGAAAGCCGTTCGCTGGCCTCGTCGGGTGCTGTCTTGCCATCAATGACGGCGCGGTATGTTTCGCTGACCGCCACCATGTCGACGCTGGCATGGGGCGACAGGCGCAGCCGACGGATGCCCAAATCAAGCAGGTCGGGAACGGCGGCGCTTAAATCCGTGTAGGCATGTGACAGGGTTTGCACACCATTGATCGCAAGGAACGGCTCGCCATCCAGGGTCTCAACCTCCATCCCGTCGGCATCCTCGATACAGACATACTGACACCCGTCCTTGTGCAGGCCGTGGGCGCGGGCGTGGTAACACCGCGCCGAAATCGCCAACGGCAGACGTCCGAACACCATCACTTCCAATTCTGCCGGGCTGTCCTTGGCCAATGCCCCCAGCGCATCCATACCCAATTCCACCGGCAGGCATACCGAGCGCGCCCCGTTTCGGGCCAGATAGGCCAACGTTCCTTCGTTGTAGACATTGACGAACGGGCCGACCGCATGGGGCCTGCCACCCAGCAGCGCGACCGCCGAGACGTCGTTGGCCTCGACAATAATGTTGTCTTCGTCAATCGCCGCGGTGTCGCGAACGCTTTTCATCTCGCGCTTGTTCATGATCAACGCCAGTGTCGATAAAATGACCTGCTTGTCGGCTGCCAGCAGTCGCTCTATCACGTCAGCCATATAGGGCTCGAAAAAGGGCGCGCGCTTCGAACACACAACCTCGCCGACGCAAACCACATCGACGTCGGCCTCGTCTGCCATGCGAAAGTGGAAATCTCGCCAGTCTTCCGGTGTCCAGTTGAACAGAACAGGGCCCATGACCAAGGTTGTGTTCATTCGACGATCCCCTAACGCCAGGTTTTCTGATAGGCACCGGCGGTCTTGCGTTGACCTTCGGTGATCTCGGTCAGATCGGTTTCAACGACGGCTCCGTCATCCATCGAATCGACGGCTCGGCGAAACGATGTCACGACCTTCGCGATATAGGCCTTGCCGCGCTGGCGGCCCTCGATCTTCAGGCCCGTCACTCCGGCCTTGGCCAAATCGGGCAGGATCGATGCGGCATTCAGGCTGACCGGGTCTTCGAACAAATACGATGCTTCGCCGTTGGCAACGAACCGTCCCTTGCACAGGGTCGGATAGCCCGCCGCCTCATCGGCCTCAAACGCGTTGATGGTGAAATCACCCAGCTTCGAGACCATGCGGCCGTTTTCGTCTTCGTCATAGCGCACGGCGCAGGCCGGGGAGCAGACGCCGTTGGTGTTGGGCGACTGGCCGGTGGCGTAAGACGACAACGCACAGCGGCCCTCGGCCATGACGCACAGACCTCCGAATACGAAGACCTCGGTCTCAACATCGATCTCCTTGTTCAGGGCGGCGATCTCGGCGACGCTCAGCACTCGTGGCAGAACCACGCGTTTGACGTCGAAGGCATCTTGATAAAAACGAATGGCCTCGGGGTTTGACGCGGACGCCTGCACCGACAGATGGCGACGCAGATCGGGATGTTTGCGGCTCGCATAATCAAGCATGCCGATATCGGCCAGGATAACCGCATCGACGCCAAGACTGGCGCCGTCGTCGACCGCCTGATGCCAGGCGGTGCTGTCGCCCGCCGTCGGGAAGGTATTGATGGCCAGGAATATCTTGCAGCCATTGTCATGGGCATGGTCGATGCCTTGCTGCAATTCATCGCGGCTGAAATTCAGGCCGGGAAAATTGCGGGCATTGGTGGCGTCGCGAAACCCCAGATAGACGGCATCCGCACCACTGCTGACCGCGGCCTTCAACGCCGCCGGGGTTCCGGCCGGGCATACAAGTTCCAATGCGGTCATGCTTCAGGCGCTTTGGGAATTCTGGATTGCGGGGCCAGTGCGCAGTCTTTCAGAAACTCAAGATCGTCGTTCAGTCGTGAATACAGGCGTTCACCAAGGCCGAACGCATGGCGCGCGGGCATTGCAAACGGACCCAGGAAATCCAGCAGGTCGCGTTTGACGTCGATACCGGCATCGTCGACGGCATTGCGCAAGGCGACGACGGCCTCTGTATCGCCTTCGATGGACAGGGTGCGCGAGAAAAACATCGCGTCGCCGTCGATGCGGCCTTCCAACAGGTCAATCAATGTCAGCAAGGGGCCACGGATCGTCGCCACCGCCCGGTCGGCGTCTTCACGCGCTGCCGTCAGGCGCGGATGTTCCGGGTCGGCATCAAGAATGAAGACCAGGGGAAGGTCGATGGGGTCAATCAGGAAAACAGTTTCGTTCAGGCATGACAGCCTTTCGAACAGTCCGGGATGGCTGCGGTTCAGGATCGCAAATATGGCATCAAGGGCCGGTTGTAACAGTCGCGGCGACAGGGGTCGCGCCAGCAGGCCGGCCAAAAGCACCGGGGACAAGGGCGGCGTCTTTCCATGGGTGGGAAACAACGGTGTGGCTCCTTTGTCGCGTCTTCAATCAGGGACGATCCCATTGCGGGCAAATGACGCAACACCATAATGTCAAAGGGACTCCTCAGTGCTTGACCGCCGTCAAATGCGGCTTCACCCCCCGATGATGCGCGTATCGGTTGTTTTCACAGTTAAGCAGACAAATATATCAAGCCATTGCTATGCTTGTATTTCGGCTCGACGGATATGGGTGGGTGAACGGATGACGGCAGATCTTGCCTCAGGCGCGGCCAATACGATGCAGATGTGGGCGGCGTTCGCCCTGATCCTTGGCGCGCTGGCGCTGTACGTGTCGGAACGGCTGTCCATCGAAGTCACGTCCGTCGGCGTCATCTGTATCCTGATCGTATTCTTTCAATTGTTCCCGGTCATCGGCGTTGACGGTCGCAACGTGCTGTCGGCCGAGCGCCTGTTGCTGGGCTTCGCCAACCCCGCCCTGATTACGGTGCTGGCGCTGCTCGTCGTCGGCCAGGGCATGGTGCGAACAGGTGCCCTTGATCGTGCCGCCTTGGTGTTGTTAAAGGCCGGGGCCGGATCGCCTTTGTTGTCGGTCGGTATCGTCATGGTCGTCGCCATGCTGATCAGCGGCGTGCTCAATAACATTCCCGTGGTCGTGATTTTCATTCCCGTCATCCAGATGCTGGCCGACAAGCTGGACCGCCCGGCCAGCAAGATGATGATGGGGCTCAGCTTTACCGCCGTGCTTGGCGGCTCGGTCACGTTGATCGGCTCGGGCTCGAACCTGCTGGTTTCCTCAGCGCTGATCGAACTGGGATACAAGCCTTTTGATTTCTTCGACTTTACGGTGCCGGGGCTGGTGCTGGCGGCGGCCGGGTTGGTCTATGTGCTGGGCGTCTTGCCGTTCTTGTTGCCGGACCGGACCTCGCTGGCCTATCGCATCATGAGCCGTTCGCCGAAACACTTTTTGACCCAGATCGCGGTCGCCGAGGATTCGCGTCTCCTCGGCGCGAAAGCCGTCGGCGGAGTCATCGAAGGGCTGCCCGACGTGCGCGTCCGCATGATCATTCGGGGCGAGGCGGTAATGACGCCGCCCTATCATGATTTCATTGTCGAGGCCGGGGATATGATCGTCGCGGCTGCCTCGCGCAAGGCCATGTCGGCGGCGATGAGCGACGACCCGGGATTTCTCGAGGCCGTCGCCGACGAGCCGGGCGGCGAGGAAGCCCTGAATAAAACCGAACGGGTCATGGCCGAAGTGATGATCGCACCGGCGTCCTCGATGATCGGGCTCAGGTTGCGCCAGACCGGGTTTCAGTTGCGCACCCGCTGTTTCGTGCTCGGCGTGCAGCGCCGCGCCCACATGGTTCGCAGTCGGCTGTCGGAAATGGTGCTGGAAGCCGGTGACGTGCTGCTGGTGCAAGGCGAGCCCGATGATATTCGCGCACTCGGCGCTGACCGCAACATTGTTTTAATGGAAGGCTCGGCAGAGGAAATGCCGGTGGTCCATCATGCCAAGCGGGCCGGGCTTATTTTTCTGGGCGTCGTCGCGCTGGCATCCAGCGGCATGTTTCCGGTCGTCGGCGCGGCCCTGCTGGGCGCCGTCGGCATGGTGCTGACAGGCGCACTGAAAGTGCAACAGGCGACCCGTTCCTTAGATAGCAAGATCGTCACCATGATCCCGGCGGCCTTGGCCATGGGGGTGGCGATGCAGGAAACCGGCGGCGCACAGTTTCTGGCCGCCTCAATGACATCGCTGGTCGCCGGATCGTCGCCCGCCGTCATATTGTCGGGCACCTTTATGATGGCCGCCGTGCTCGCCAACGTCATCGGCTCGAACGCGTGCGCGGTTCTGTTCACGCCGATTGCCGTCGGCCTGGCGGCCGAGGCCGGGGTCGACCCGCACGTCTTCGCCATCGCCGTGGTGTTTGCTGCCAATGCAGGGCTGGCAACGCCGATCGGTTATCAGACCAATGTGCTGGTGATGGGGCCGGGGCATTACCGGTTCGTTGATTTCATCCGTGGCGGCGCACCGCTGGTGCTGGTCCTGTGGCTGGTGTTCAGCCTGTTCGCGCCATGGTATTACGGGGTTTAGGCACGCTTGTTTTGTGACTATGATCGCGCATGTCCACATCCACCGATCATTCAGCCTTTCCCCTGAAGCGGCATTTTTACCGACGCATTGTGCCGATGCTGGTCGCCTTCGTCGTCACGCTGGTCGTTGTTTCCAGTCTCAGTGCGCGCGATGTAATGAAGACGATCTATCTGGAACAGGCCCAGCAGCGGGCCGGTCTGGTCGCCGATGGTCTTCATGAACACGCCCCGGACGCATGGGCGGCGCTGCTGGACAACAAGCTGGGCGACGATATCGCGACATCGAAAAACGGGCGGAAATTGTCCACGGCAATTGCCCGCGAAATTGAGTCACTGGGCATTGTTCGCATCAAGGTCTATGACGTTTCCGGGCGTACGCTCTATTCGACGGAACCGGGTGCCGTCATCGGTAAACTGGAAACGCAAGGCGAGGCCCTGCGTACGGCCATTCTGGACCTGAAACCGGCGTTGGATGTTCAAAATGAGCCGGATGGATCCACCCTGTATGAAGTTTATGTGCCGATCATGGATGCCACCGGCGATCTGCTTGCCATTTTCGAGCTGTATGAAAAACCCGAAGCCCTGAACACACTGCTTGGCAATGCCATGATCACGGCGGCGCTGCCATCGGCGCTGCTGTTCGCGATTTTAGTCATCGGGCTTTTCTGGATGGTGTCGCGCGCTCAAGCCGACCTGAACAGGCACAATGCCCGGCTTCGGCAATTGCAGGATCAGCTGTCCAGTCTGGTGTCGGATTCAGCGGTCGCAGCCGCCCAGCAGGCAGGCGAGGGCGGAGAATTGCCGGTGCAGCGCAGGGTCGAGACCATTTTCTATTCCGACATTCGCGACTTCACGTCCTATTCAGAAGCCAATTCGCCGGAAAACGTTATCGGGTTTTTGAATGAAATCATGGAAATTCAGATCGGGGCTATTCGCGATGCCGGGGGCGATGTCGATAAACTGATTGGCGATGCGGTGCTGGCCCGGTTCGATGGCAGCGACGCCGAACGGCTGGCCATGGAAACCGCCAGCCTGATCCATCAACGCATCTCTGATGCCGATTTGCCGCGGCGTGTCGGCATTGGCATTTTTACCGGCGAGGTTATCGCCGGGGCCGTTGGTTCCGCAGCCCGGCACGATTACACCGTTATCGGCGATACCGTGAACGTGGCGGCGCGTTTGTGTACCGAAGCCGGGACCGAGGAAACGGTTGTCGATCTGGGCACCGCCCGTCGCTCGCAGATGGAAGATCTTGGCGATGAATCAAAAATTACCGTCAAGGGGCGCGACGAACCGCTGGTCATCTATCGCCGTCGTTGAGTGGAACTCTCTGATTCAAATCGTTAAAAACCCCACCCAAAATGGGTCATTGACGCAGTGCAGCATTGCTCCTATAAGCGCGGTGGGCCAGCGTTCCCCAACGAACGCCAGCTCTTCTGTAAGGAAGGGAGTTAGAAATGACAACACCACAGAAGCCGGACATGCGTCCGGCAAATCCCAATTTTTCATCAGGTCCCTGCGCCAAACGTCCGGGTTGGTCAGTCGATGCTCTTGCCGATGTTCTGGACGGGCGTTCGCATCGTTCCGGGCCCGGCAAGGCGAAACTGGCCGAAGTCATCGACCGCACCCGTGCCGTTCTTGGCATCCCCGACGATTACCGCATCGGCATCGTGCCGGCATCCGATACCGGTGCCGTCGAGATGGCGCTGTGGTCGATGCTCGGGCCCAGGCCAATCGACATGCTGGTCTGGGAAAGCTTCGGCGCCGGATGGGCCAGCGATGTCACCAAGCAGTTGAAGCTGGATGATGTGCGCGTCATGGATGCGCCATACGGCCAGTTGCCTGACTTGGGCAAAGTTGATTTCAACCGCGATGTGGTCTTTGCCTGGAACGGCACCACGTCTGGCGTTTGTGTGCCCGATGGCGACTGGATTGACGGCGGGCGCGAAGGCCTGACACTGTGCGATGCGACGTCTGCGGTTTATGCCTACGACCTGCCGTGGGACAAGCTGGATGTCACCACATGGTCCTGGCAAAAAGTCATGGGTGGTGAAGCCGCGCACGGCATGCTGGTCTTGAGCCCGCGTGCTGTTGAGCGTTTGCAAAGTCATACGCCAACCTGGCCGATGCCGAAGATTTTCCGCCTGACCAAGTCAGGCAAATTGATCGAAGGCATCTTCCGGGGCGAGACCATCAACACACCGTCCATGCTCGCCGTCGAAGACGCACTGGACGGCCTGAAATGGGCCGAAGGCTTAGTGGGTGGAAGTGGGGGCGGCGGGAAAGCTCTGCAAGACCGTACCAAAGCCAATCTGGCCGCCATTGAAGCCTGGGTTGATCGTACCGATTGGGTCGGTTTTTTGGCGACCGATGCGGCCCAACGCTCGCGCACCTCGGTTTGCCTGATGGTCACTGACGACTGGTTTGCCGGGCTTGACGCCGATGCTCAAGGCAAAGCGGCAAAACGTCTGGCCAAGTTGCTCGACGAGGAAAGTGCGGCTTACGACATCGGCGGCTATCGCGATGCACCACCGGGCCTGCGCCTGTGGGCGGGATCGACCGTCGAGACCGCCGATCTTGTTGCCCTTTTCCCATGGCTTGACTGGGCGTTTGCCGCCGTTAAAGCCGAGATGACTTCTTAAGAATATAGGAATACCGAAATGCCTAAAGTCCTGATTTCCGACAAAATGAGCCCGCTGGCCGCCGATATTTTCAAAGATCGCGGCGTTGACGTTGATGTAAAGCCGGGTATGACACCTGAAGAACTGATCGCCTGCATTGGCGAATACGATGGCCTCGCCGTGCGTTCGGCGACCAAGGCAACGGCCGAGGTTCTGGCGGCTGCAACCAACATGAAAGTCATCGGTCGTGCCGGAATCGGTGTCGATAACATCGACGTCAATGAGGCGACGGGGCGCGGCATCGTCGTCATGAACACGCCGTTCGGCAATTCCATCACCACGGCGGAACACGCCATCGCCATGATCATGTCCCTGTCCAGAATGATCCCCCAGGCCAACGAATCGACCCGGGCTGGCAAGTGGGAAAAATCCAAATTCATGGGTGTCGAATTGATGGGCAAGGTACTGGGCATCATCGGTTGCGGCAACATTGGTGCCGTCGTTGCCGACCGTGCGCAAGGCCTGAAAATGCGGGTCATCGCGTTTGACCCCTACCTGTCGGCAGAACGGGCCGAAGAACTGGGCATCGAAAAAGTCGAACTGGATGATATGTTCGCCCGTGCTGACTTTATTTCTCTGCACACGCCGCTGACCGATTCCACCCGTGGCATCATTGATGCCGCGGCAATTGCCAAAATGAAACCGGGCGTACGCATTGTGAACTGCGCGCGGGGCGGCCTGATCGTCGAAGAAGACCTGAAGGTCGGGCTTGAAAATGGTCAGGTAGCGGCTGCCGGGCTGGACGTGTTCGCCAGTGAACCGGCGACCGAAAACCCGCTGTTTGATCTGGAAAACATGGTGGCGACGCCGCATCTGGGCGCTTCGACCACGGAAGCTCAGGAAAAGGTTGCCGAACAAGTAGCCGAACAAATGGCCGATTATCTGATGTCGGGTGCCGTGACCAATGCGCTGAACATGCCGTCTGTGACGGCCGAGGAAGCGCCCCGCCTGATGCCGTATATGAAGCTGGCCGAACAACTGGGCAGTTTCATCGGTCAGGTGACCAATACAGGCCCTGAATCCGTCACCATCGAATACGAAGGCAACGTCGCCGAACTGAATACCCGACCGTTGACCGCCATCGTCTTGCAGGGCCTGCTGTCGCCGCTGCTGGAATCGGTCAACATGGTCAGCGCGCCGGTGATCGCCAAGGAACGCGATATCGACGTATCAGAGGTCAAACATGACCGGGCCGGGGCCTATCAGACCCTGATCAAGCTGACGGTCAAAAGCGAGAACCAGACCCGTTCCATTGCTGGCACCCTGTTTGCCGGTGCCCATCCGCGCATTGTCGAGATCAAAGGCATCCCCATGGATGCCGAATTGGGCCCGAACATGCTGTTCATCACCAACAAGGACAAACCGGGGCTTATTGGTGGGCTCGGCACAACCTTGGGCGATGCCGGGATCAACATTGCCACCTTCCATCTTGGTCGTGCAGAACAGGGCGGTGACGCCATCGCCCTGATCGAGATCGATCAGGAACCGGATACAGAGGTGATGGACGCCATCCGTGATCTGGAACAGGTCAAATGGCTGACGGCATTGACGTTCTAAACCATTTTCGCATTGCGGAATTAGCCCTGATTTCGGTTGCGTCTGACCGGTAAAAGAGGGCTAAATATCTCTGTTAAGAAGCTCGAAGCATAATCGGGCTCGAACAGGGATGGATATATGGTCAAGGCACTTCACATCGTGGTCGATGACTGCACCGGCTGTCAGCAATGCGAGATGGCATGCAGTTACAAGCACGAAGGTGTTTTCAATCCGGCTAAATCCCGGATCAAGGTCTTCGAATTCAAGGATCAGGGACGCAGCGTTCCCTATACATGTACCCAGTGCTCCGACGCCTGGTGCATGCAGGCCTGTCCGGTCGATGCCATTTCCGTTAACACCCAAACGGGCGCGAAAGAGGTCTCGGGCGACCTGTGTGTCGGCTGCAAGGTCTGCACCATCGCGTGTCCGTTCGGCACCATCAATTACAACCACACCTCTGGCAAGGTCGATAAGTGCGACCTGTGCGGGGGCGAGCCGGCCTGTGTCGAAATATGTCCGACACCGGCTTTGACGTTCATCGATGCCGAAACGACCGGCATGGAAAAAATGCGCTATTGGGCTGAGAAAACTGATCAGGGCCAGACGGCGCAAACCTGAGTTCAACAAACGACAGTAAATGGGGAGGATTTGACGATGGCTTTAACGAATAAAGTATTGAGAGTGAACCTGAGCAACGGCACTTGCGAAAGCGAGGCGACGAATGCGGAATGGGCTAAAAAATATCTGGGGCAACGTGGGCTTGCGACCAAGTATATGGTTGAAGAAGTCGACCCCAAGGTCGATGCCCTGTCAGCCGATAACAAACTGATCTTTGCCACTGGTCCGTTGACCGGCACCGCCGCCCCGACATCCGGGCGCTGGTCGGTGATTACCAAAAGCCCGTTGACCGGAGCCATCGCGTGCTCCAACTCCGGCGGTTTCTTTGGTGCCGAAATGAAAAATGCCGGCTGGGACATGATCATTTTCGAAGGCAAGTCCGACGGCCCGGTTTATCTGGATATCACCAATGATCAGGCGGAACTGAAAGACGCCTCGAACATGTGGGGAAAGACGGTCTGGGAGACCGAAGACATGCTGCGCGAAATTCGTGGCGACAATGACATTCGCTGCGCATCCATCGGCCCGGCCGGTGAAAGCGGCGTACTGTTTGCCGCTGTCGTTAACGACAAGGACCGTGCCGCCGGGCGTTCCGGTGTTGGTACCGTGATGGGCTCGAAGAACCTGAAGGCCATCGCCGTTCGCGGCACCGTCGGCACACAGGTCGGCGACGCCATGAAGTTCATGCAGGCAGCCGGTGCAGCCAAACAGATTTTGGCCGATAACGCCGTTACCGGCGAAGGACTGCCGACATACGGCACCCAGGTGCTGATGAACGTCATCAACGAAACCGGTGCACTGCCAACCCGTAACGCCAACGATGTACAGTTCGAAGGCGCATCGAAAATTGGCGGCGAGGCCATGCACGAAATTCGCGAAAGCGACGGGCAGGCCAATCTGGTCTCCAACAACGCCTGTTTCGGTTGTCCCATATCGTGTGCGCGTATCTCGAAGATCGATCCCGAGCACTTCACGGTCAAGGGGCGGCCCGAGTATCAGATCAACAGTGGCGGTCTGGAATATGAATCGGCGTGGTCTCTGGGGGCCGCGACCGGGGTGGATGATCTCGAAGCCCTGACCTATTGCAATTTCATTTGCAACGAACTGGGTATGGACCCGATTTCGCTGGGTTCGACCATTGCCGCGGCGATGGACCTGTACAAGGAAGGCGCCATCACCGATGAAGATACCGGTGGCATGAAGCTTGAATTCGGCAACACGAAAGCCTTGGTGGCAATCGTCGAGGCGACCGGCCGTGGTGAAGGCTTCGGTGTCGAAATCGGACAGGGCTCGCGTCGTATGTGTGAAAAGTACGGCAGGCCGGAACTGTCGATGACGGTCAAGAGCCAGGAGTTCCCGGCGTATGATCCGCGCGGCATTCAGGGCATGGGCCTGACCTATGCCACATCGAACCGTGGGGCATGTCATCTGCGCAGCTACACGGTGGCCTCGGAAGTGCTGGGCATTCCTGAAAAAACCGATCCGCTGACGCCTGATGGCAAGGCCGGTCTGGTCAAGGCTTTCCAGGATGCAACCGCGGTGGTCGATTCGTCGGGCACCTGCATCTTCACCACCTTCGCGCTGACCATGGATGACATCGCACCGATGATCGATGCCGATCTGGAAGGGGACTGGTCG
The DNA here is from genome assembly GCA_018671895.1 of Rhodospirillaceae bacterium. GTDB lineage: Bacteria > Pseudomonadota > Alphaproteobacteria > Rhodospirillales > JABHCV01 > JABHGV01. The sequence continues at coordinate 12,109 of JABHGV010000028.1, forward strand.
TCAGAAACCCTGATGGAACTGGGCGAACGTGTCTGGAACCTGGAACGCAAGTTCAACATGGATGCCGGTCTTACGGCTGCTGATGACACCCTGCCGCAGCGATTGCTCAAGGAAGCGGCCAAAACCGGCCCGGCCAAAGGCAAGGTCAACGAACTGGACAAGATGTTGCCGGAATACTACGAGCTTCGTGGCTGGACCGCCGATGGCGTGCCATCAAACGAAACTCTGGACCGGTTGAAACTTTAGGGCCGGTCTTTAAAAGGAACAAGCCGCGCCCTTGGTTCAAGCAGGGCGCGGCTTTTTCATTCTGGGAAGCGGATATGAAACACGTGATTGTCGGTGCCGGTCCTGCGGGTGTTACCGCGGCAGAGACCCTTCGCAAAGCCGACCCGGACGGCGAGGTCACCCTCGTCGGCGGCGAGGCCGACCCGCCGTACGGGCGCATGGCCATTCCGTATTTCCTGATTGGTAACATCGCCGACAGCGGTACCTTCCTTCGGAAATCAGACGACCCTTACGACGGGCAGGGCATTCGCTATGTACAAGGCATTGCCGAAGACCTCGCGGCCGATGACGGCAAGCTGACACTGGCCGACGGTCAGCAGCTGGATTTCGACAAATTGCTGATCTCTACCGGTTCGCACCCGATCAAGCCGCCCATCGACGGCCTTGATCTACCCGCCGTCCATCATTGCTGGACGTTGCAGGACGCCCGCGATATTTGCGGCCTGATCGGCGAGGGCAAAGACGTGGTGCTGATGGGGGCCGGGTTCATCGGCTGCATTATTATGGAGGCGCTGGCTCTATCGGGCAGCAACCTGACGGTAATCGAGGCTCAGGACCGGATGGTTCCCCGCATGATGAACAAGACGGCAGGCGACATGATCGCCAACTGGTGCCGCAGCAAGGGCGTCAATGTGATGACGTCGGCCAAGGTAACGGGCGTGGCAGAAGACGGGGGCAAATTGTCGATCACTGTCGATAATGGCGAGACACTCCCCGCCGACCTTCTGGTCGTCGCCACAGGCGTGCGCTCGAATATGGATTTTGCCTCAGGCTCGGGCATTGATATGGATATCGGCATCAAGGTCGACGACCATCTGCAAAGCAGCATCAATAGCATCTATGCCGCCGGTGACGTCGCCCAGGGGCCGGATTTCTCGACCGGCGGCTGGGATGTGCATGCGGTGCAGCCGACCTCCGTCGACCATGGCCGCATCGCGGCACTGAACATGGCCGGGCACGACGTCACCTATCAGGGTAGCCTGAACATGAACGTCCTCGACACGGTCGGACTGATTTCGTGTTCGTTTGGTCTGTGGCAGGGGGTTGAAGGTGGTGACAGTTCCGAAAAAGTGGACACCGCCAACAGCCGCTATACGTTGCTCAACTTCGATGGCGACCTGCTGGTCGGTGCCGTCACTTTGGGGCGTACCGATCATATCGGCGTGCTGCGCGGACTTATACAATCGCGGATCCGTCTTCGCGGCTGGAAAGACAAGCTGATGGAAGATCCCAATTTGTTTGTCGAAGCCTATGTTGACCTGACCCGCACATGAAGATCACGCTGAAGCTCTATGCGTCGTTGACCCAGTACCTGCCTGATGGCGCGGTACGCGGTGAAATCGATATCGACGTTGATGATGCGTCCAGCATCGCAGCCGTGCTCGACAGTCATGGGGTGCCGCCGGAACATTGCCATCTTGTCCTGCATAACGGCCTGTATGTAGGGCCCAGCGAACGCGCTGATGCAGTCCTTGGCGACGGCGATGCGCTTGCCGTCTGGCCGCCTGTCGCCGGGGGATAGAGATGACAGGCGATACCATTATCGAAAAAGAAATGGGCATCACCCATGATGAATTCTTCCGCAACATCGCCCGGGTTCTGGATGATTACCAACAAAGTGACAGCGGCGTCATTGTAGAGGACGCGGGCCGCACCATTAATATATCCATCGGTGCCGAGGGCGAACGCCGCATCGCCTTGATGCGCATTCCGATCACTCCGGTAACGCTGACGTTCAGCGGTTACGCAGAGGCGGAAATCAGTGAGTTCCTGACCACCTTCGATTCAATCTTCCGGCGCGGCGGCGGCTGATTACTTTTTATTGGCGTACGGGTTCGCACCCTTTTTTGTGTGCAGGCGAATGGGAATACCGGCCAACTTGAAGTCGTCACGCAGTGCATTGACCAGATAGCGTGAATATGATTCCGGCAATCCTTCCGGACGGCTGGCGAAAACAACAAATGTCGGCGGCCGGGTCTTGGCCTGTGTCATGTAGCGCAACTTGATGCGCTTGCCCTTGGTCAGGGGCGGCGGGTGATGTTCCAGGATCAGGTCGAGCCAGCGGTTCAACGCACCGGTCGAGATGCGGCGGTTCCACAGTTCATGGGTTTCCAGAACAGCGGGCAGCAGGTACTGCGTTCCCTTACCGGTTTTTGCCGACAGGGTAACAACGGGAATGCCGCGTACTTGCGGCAGCGATGTCTGCAAGCGGTCGGTCAGGCGACCCATCGCCTCTTTCTGGTCTTTCACAAGATCCCATTTATTGACCGCGAGGATCAGCACCCGGCCTTCGTCGACGACGCGCCGGGCGATGGTCAGATCCTGTTTTTCCAGCATGTCGGCGGAATCGAGCACCAGCACAACGACCTCTGCATACTTGATGGCGCGAATAGAATCCGACGTCGATAATCCTTCGACCTTTTCCGTCACCCTGGCTTTGCGGCGCAGTCCGGCGGTGTCGACCAGCTTGATGTCGCGCCCTTCATATTGCCAGGCAGATGCGATGGAATCGCGTGTGATGCCCGCTTCCGGGCCGGTCAGCATGCGATCTTCGCCAAGCAGCCGATTGACCAGCGTCGACTTGCCAACATTGGGCCGCCCGACAATGGCCAGGCTCAACGGGCCGCCTTCTTCCGGGAAGTCCTCGTCATCATCGGCCACGGCATGTTCGGCGGCAAAAGGCTCAAGGGCGTCGTAAAGCTCGCCAATGCCTTCGCCGTGTTCCGACGAAATAGCGACCGGCTCGCCGATGCCAAGGCCATAGGCTTCCGCAAGCCCGGCTGAACCCGCACGGCCCTCGCATTTGTTTGCAAGCAGGATGACGGGGACGTTTTTCCGGCGAATCCACTTGGCGAAGTGGGCATCCAGTGGCGTCACTCCGGCCCGCGCGTCGATCAGCATCAGCGCCACATCGGCGTCGTCGATGGCGCGTTCCGTCTGTTCGCGCATGCGCGCTTCCAGCGATTGATCGGTGGCGTCTTCCAGCCCTGCGGTGTCGATAATGGTGAATGATATGTCGGCGATACGGCCTTCGCCTTCGCGACGGTCGCGGGTAACACCCGGCGTGTCGTCGACAATCGCCAATCGCTTGCCAACAAGGCGATTGAACAGGGTCGACTTGCCGACGTTCGGTCGGCCGACGATGGCGACTGTGAAACTCATAGGCTTATAACCGTTAACGGTAAGCGACCAACGTCGCGCTGTTGGCCAGGAAATAGACACTGCCACCGGCGACGATGGGCGGCACGGAAATACCAGACGGCATTTCGACGCTGCCCATAATGTCTCCGCTGTATGGCGAAACGGAATATACCTCGCCGTGCGATCCGGTAATGATCAAACGGTCGCTGGCCAGAACCGGTCCGGTCCACACGATCGGGCTGTCCTTTTCGACCGGGTCTTCGAAACGCGGCAAGGTCTGAACCCAGAAGATGCTGCCGTTTTCGCGCGAAATAGCGGCGACTTCGGCATCATTGGTCAGCAGGAAGATGTAGTCGCCAGCAACCCACGGGCTTGCCAGTCCGCCAATTTCCTTGTCCCAGATGCGCCGTCCACTGCGCAGGTCGATGGACACCATCAGACCGCCATGCGAGATGGCGAAAACGCGACCGCGATCAATAATTGGCCGACCGCGAATGTGCGACAGGGTCGAAACCACGTCCGTGCGGCGTCGTGATGTCAGGGAATCGGTCCACAGAATGCGCCCGTTTTCGGCCTTCAACGCGACCAGTTCACCCGATGCAAACGGGGCGACCACGACGCCTTGATCGACTGCCGGGCTGGCGCCGCCAAGCAGGCTGGCGACCTCGGCAATGCCGGTATAGTTCCACAGCTCTTCACCGGTGGTGGCGCTCAGCGCAAAGACACGGCTGTCGACGGTAATGGCAAAGACTCTGCCGCCGCGTGCCGTTGGTGCACTGCGCATGGGCCCGGGCAGGGATTTCCGCCACAACAGGGCACCGTTACCGGCATCCAGAGCAACCACCTGGGCAAACCCGGTGGTAACGAACACCCGACCGTTTTCATAGGCCAGGCCGCCACTGATATGGTCGTCTTCTTCCTCTTCTGGCGTCAGTTCGACCGTCCATAACCGCTTGCCGTTCCCGGCGTCAAAGGCGCTGACGTTGGACAGCGAATCCATGGCATAGGCCCGTCCGTCGGCGACGATGGGCGAGCCAACAATACGCACTTCATCATCCGACGCATCGCCGACATCGGCACGCCAGACGTTGCTGATGGTCTCGTTGATGGCGATGTGATGCATGGCGTGGCTGGCGGTGCCACCGGCCTGCGGCCAGTTGGTGTTGGGGGTCGGGGCGGGCAGGGTGATTTCCTTGCCGGCAATTTCCGGATCGGGATTAAGCGAGCGCTGGTGCAAAAGCACGGAAATACGTTCACCGGGAAGCGGCACCTTCAGGTCCGGGCCGAACGGAGCCCCTGGCCCGGTCAGGGATTCACAACCGCCGAGCATGCCAAGCGCACTAACCATCAATACTGCGGCAAGGGCGTTCAGGCTTTTTCCTTTGGCTTTGATGCGAACGGACATAATGCAGTTATTCCCTTATTCACCCAGTGCTGCAAGCATTTCGCCAGCGCGGTTTCTGATTCCATTCGGCACGCTGCGGTCTGCGATCAGGGCCGCTAGCAGTTCTTTGGCCTTGGCCCGGTCGCCGGACTGTTCGGCCAGAACGGCGATCAGTTCACGCGCACTGTGCCGCCACGGGTTGTCGTCGGCTGCCAGTTGCGCCAGTCGGCTGCTTAACGCGGGGGCGTCCATACCATCCATGTTCATGCGCACGATGCTTCCCAGAATGACGCCAAGATCGCGATACAGGGGGTCGATGGATGAATCGGCGCTGATCCGATCATAGGCATCGGCTGCGGCGCTGGAATTGCCTTCAAGGCTCAGCACATGGGCGCTCTGGAACTGCGACAGCATGGCATAGCCACTGCCCGAAGTTGTTTGCAGCGCGTTTAGCGCATCGACGGCCTGGGCGGTCTTTTTGTCGTCCGATAATTGCAGTGCGGCTGCGTACTCGATGCCCTGTTGGCTGCGTTGCTTCAGGTCATAGTCCTGCCATGCCTTGTATCCAGCAACGCTGGCGACCATAACAATGGCTCCGCCAATGATGAAGTTTCCGTATTTTTTCCATAGCTTGGCGAAATTCTCCTGACGAAGTTCTTCGTCAATTTCGCGTAAAAAGCCGTCTTCAACCGGTTCAGCCACTATCTTCTCCTATAAGCGGACTTCAAAGTATCCGTACCTTGGGCGCAAGGCAAACGCTGTGTTGGGTTTATTCAATCCACTTGATGGAACAGCCCATGGAAGCGATTTGGTCTGCCGGGCCTTTGCCGGTCTCTGCGACTTCGCTCATGGCTTCGAAAAGGTCGCGTTTGGCATCGATGGCGCCGGGTTCCTTGCGGGATTCATCCAGCCGCCCACGGTATTGCAGTTCCAGGTCCTTGTTGAAACCAAAGAAGTCCGGCGTGCAAACGGCATCATAGGCCTTTGCCGTGCCCTGGGTCGGGTCGATGACATACGGGAAGGTGAAGCCGTTGGTTTCGGAAAACAGCTTCATGTTGTCGAATGAATCTTCGGGATATTCTGTCGGGTCATTGGACATGATGGCAATCACGCCGATGCCCTTTTCCTGCAGTTCCTTAATGTCGCGAACCAGTCGATCGGTGATCGCCTTGACGTAGGGGCAGTGGTTGCAGATGAACATGACTAGCGTGCCGTTTGGGCCGCGTGCGTCTTCCAACGTCCAGTTTTTTCCATCAACGCCTTCGAGGTTGAAATCGATGGCTTTCCAGCCGAAATCACAGATTGGTGGTTGCAACGACACCATGTCGGACATCTCCTTGGGATTTAGTGAAATAAGTTGGCCCTTGATTAGCGAAAATACGGTCCCTAATCAAGCGGTCAGGCGGTTAAATCGATAAGACTCTGGAACACTGGCGAGATGCTTGATGCCGAAAGCAGCTTCGTATACTGGTCACGCACTGCCTGATTGTTGGCGACGCTCAGCACGGATATATCGTTCAGTGCCGAATATGTGCTTTCCGCTTCCTGCAATTCCAGGGCTTGCGAGATGGTGTAATCGTCGATCAGGTTGCGATAGCCGGAAATTGCGGTATCGGCCTTGTCACGATAAAAGGTCGCTGTCGCAAGTTCACCCTTCAGGCGCGCCGCATTGCCTTCCGCCCAGGCGATGGCGTAATCCAGGTCTTCTTTGGCCTGATCCCTGCCTGTGCTGCTTGCCAGGCCGTCGTAGTACCAGGAATCTCCGACCTTCAGGCCACTGAATGTGATGGTCCCGGTAAAGCTTTGGGTGTCGGTGGTGTCGGGGCTGATGGTAAAGCCGACGTTGGATCCGCTCAGGCTGTCGAGCTGCAAACCGGTCGACAGGTGCGCATAAAGGCCGGTCGCTGCCGTGGTCGAGTCGTACTGGGTCAGCAGTTTGCTGAACTCGCCGACCCGTTTCCAGGTGTTGCCGCCGGCATCGACAATTTCATAATCGGTGCTCAGGTCGGATCGGCTGACGGTTTCCAGTTGGCCAGCAACGGTCGAATAGTACGTGTAGGCAGAGTGCTCGGTGCTGCCCAGCAGGTTCGGTGTCTCAATTGCGGTATTGGCTGTTGAATTGATGGTTCGGATGATGGCGTCGAAGGCCAGGGAATAGGCCTTGTGGCTGACACCGTCGCCGGAATTACCCCAGTACTGGGCTTTCCAGACGATGGACCTCAGTTCATCGAGTTTTTTGCTGATTTGCTCGGCGCGATTGGCGGTGCTGGTCAGAAAGGCAACGACGTCATCAAGGTCGTCGCTCAGCGCACGGAACTTGTTGGCGTCCAGATTGACTGAATTGACCTTCTGCTGATAGCCATCGGCAATGGTCTGCTGCTCAGCCGCCAGCTTCAGCTCGTTGTAGCTGGCAAGCTGCAACTGTAGCGTATTGAACCCAACCTGCTGGGTGGAATAAGGCGACAGAACGGTCATTGGACTTCGTGGCTCGCGATCCCGGTCCGCCGACTTCTGCCGTGGCCCTTTCTCCGCAAATGGCGATTCCATGGCGTATGATTCTCATGCGCATGGTCAATCACCCGGTATTTTTCGACCGACGCCCGACTTCTTGGGCGTTAACCCTTTGTTAACTATAAAGATTTTCTGGAGAAAAAGCACGTCTTCCCTGAGGCTTCGGCATAACAGTCTGTTTTTAAACAGAAAAATCAGTATGCACCGTTAACCGGGCCTTAACCCTGAACGTCCATGATCAAGGTGGATTTTTGCCGTTTGCGGCGTTGGAGGTTCTGTCGGAAATGCGTGTTGTATTCTCTGTTGTAGCCCTGTTGATGCTTGGTGCATGCACCATGGCGCCGCCGATTACCGCCGCCGAAGGAGTATCGGCGGTCGTTACCGGCAAACCGCTTAGCGACTACATCGTCTCGTTTGCCAGCGGCAAGAACTGCTCTACATCACGCACTCAGGCCGGGCAGACCTACTGCGCAGAAGACGACAGAAACGCCGCTCCCAAGGTCTGGTGCTACAGGACCATCGGTCGGGTGTCGTGTTATGACCGTCCCGATCCGCTTGACGGCAAACAGCGCAAGGTTGGGCGCAACGACCACAACACTGAATTGGCCCAATAATTTCCCTAATTTCCCCGGCGTGAAAAGGCGGTTAGACTGCCGTTAATGAAGCGCCTGTTAATCCTGTTGATCGTCCTTGCCGCCGCCGGTGGCTGGTGGTTTGCCACCAGTGAGCCGCCGAAACCGATTCCCGCCCACATTCAGAAACTCAAAGCCGATGCGCAAGCTGGTGATGTGCGGGCCGAATATGGCCTTGGCCGGGTATACCAATTGGGTGATGGCTTGCCGAAGAACCTGGGGATGGCGATCCCGCTGCTGAAAAAAGCCGCCAACAAGGGACACAGCGGTGCGCAGTTGGCTCTTGGTCGCCTGCACGAGGCCGGCGAGGGCGTCACCCAGAACATGGGCCGGGCCATGGAGTGGTATCGCTTGGCGGCGAATCTGGGACGCCTGGCTGACGCCCGTTTCGCCATGGGGCAGATGCATTTCCATGGCCGTGGCGTGCCGCGGGATTATCCACTGGCATTTGAGTGGTACCAAAAGGCGGCCGCCCAGGGGCATCCGGTTGCCCAGCACCTGCTCGGCGCGATGTATGAAGAAGGCTGGGCGACAGACCGGGATGTGATTGAAGCTTACAAATGGTACACCTTGGCGATACCGGAAAAAAAACAGGCCTTGGCGGTGAATTCCATTTATGATCCGGAACGCGCACGGGCGAAACTGGCGAAGAAAATGAACAATTATCAAATCGATCGCGGTGAAAAACGGGCCCGGCAGTGGCGGCGCAAGCCATGATGGACCGCCCGCACCATTTCCAGAAAGAACGCGAACACGGTGGTGCGCTGGCGAACGCCGCCGCGATATACGGACGCGATGTCGGCGACTGGGTCGACCTGTCGACCGGCATCAACCCGATCAGCTATCCAATACCCGTTCTTAGCACTGAGGCCTGGACGCGACTGCCCGAAGCCAATGCCCACCAAGCCTTTCAGGCTGTCGCCGCCGACTATCTGGGGGTGACTGATCCACACCTGATAACCGCGGCACCCGGCACCCAGTGCCTGATCCAGATGCTGCCCGGATTAAGGCCGGTTTCCAACGTCGCGGTGATATCGCCGACCTATAACGAACATGCCCATGTGTGGGCGTCCTTCGGTCACCGGGTCGTCGAGGTTAGCGGGCTGGAACAGCTCGATGACAGCATCGATGTCGTCGTTGTCGTCAATCCCAACAATCCGGATGGCCAGACCTACCAGCCCGACATCCTGCTGGACCTTGCTGACACATTGTCGGCGCGCGGTGGCTGGCTGGTCGTCGATGAAGCGTTTGCAGATGTCACACCGGAATTCAGTGTTGCCTCCGCCGCTGGCCGTGCGGGGCTTGTGGTGCTTCGGTCCTTCGGCAAGTTTTTCGGTCTGGCCGGACTGCGTCTCGGCATGATCCTCGGCTCGCGCGAGATGCAGGGGATGTTCGACCGTCACCTGGGCCCGTGGGCGGTGCCGGGACCGGCGCTTGCCATCGGCACGCAAGCCTATACCGATCACCACTGGATAACCGAGACCCGCCAGCGGCTCGGGCGTGACCGGGCGCGTTTGACCTCGCTGCTCAGCAACTGCGGTTTTGATATTGTCGGGGCGACGGACCTGTTCGTTCTGGCGGCTTCTGACGATGCTACTGAACGTTACCAGCGACTGGCCGAAGACGGCATTTTGTTGCGCAAGTTCTCGTATGACGAAACGTGGCTCAGGGTCGGTCTGCCCGGCCCTCAAGATCACTGGGACCGTCTCCAAGCCTCGCTTAACCGGGCAACCTAGGGCAGTTCCGGGTTGTCCTGAATCACCTTTGGTGATTGCTCAACCCGGTAAAACTGCCCGGTTTTATGAATATCGATCGAATTCACAGGATTAATCAAACCAACGAAATGGGTTTGATTAATCCTGTTTCGATCTAAGCCGGAACAGACCCTTGGCTTCGCGCGGGTCGATGGCTTCGCCTTTACGGATAATCTCGATACGACCGGCGCGCGCCATATGGATGGCCTGTTGCTTGACCGCTTTCATATAGCGTCGCCACAGATCGGGGCCGTCCTTGGGTTTCTTTTTTTCGTCGGCGATTTGCCGGGCGACGTCCTGAACAGTCGGTGTGTTGCCGCCTTGTACGGCGATCATGATCGAGACGACGACGGGGTCGTCCATTTTCACGACTTTTTCTTCTTCAGTATTTTCGTTCATTGTCTTTTGCAATCCTTCAGATCACCCGAACAGGCCGCTTGATGCGACGCCGTCGAATATAAATTGTACCGCCAGTGCCGCCAGCAACACGCCGACGACGCGGGTAATCACGTTCAGGCCCGTCACGCCAAGCAATTTGTGTATGCGTCCGGCCATCATCAACATCACCAGTGTGACGACCAGAACCACGATGATGGCGACAATAATCGCAATGTCCAAGTGAATGTCACCCCCGGCCTTGGCAGATAACAGAACCACCGCACCCATGGTGCCGGGCCCGGCGATTAACGGCGTCGCCAATGGAAAGACGGAAATGTCGTCTTTGCTGCCAGCTTCGCGGGTTTCATCATCGGTCGTCGACGATCCGCCTGACGGCCTTGCGAAAACCATGTCGATGGCGATCAGCAACAACAGAATGCCACCCGCCGTCTTCATCGCCGGCAGGGTGATGCCCAGCCGTCCGAGGATTTCGTCACCCAGCAGGGCAAAGGCCAGCATGATGCCCCCGGCAATCAACGTTCCCTTGATGGCCATGGCGCGACGGTGGTGCGCGTCTGAATCCTTTGTCAGGGCTGCGAACAGGGCGGCAACGTCGATCGGGCTGATGGTGGCGAAAAGCGTGGTGAAGACCAGCAGACCAAATTCCAGTACGACGGGGTCGATCACAGGCTGACCCCCATATCCGACAGGGTTTCGCGAACAGCATCCAGCGCGCCGCGCATTTCTATCTCAGTCAAAGCACCGATGCAGCCCATGCGGAAACTGTCAGCCACGGTCAACTTGCCCGGATAGATAACAAAGCCCTTGTCCTTAAGACCGTCGTAGAAGCTTTGGAAATCGAAGTTTTCATCATCGGGCATATGAAAGGTGATGATGATCGGTGCCTGCAGGTCATCGTCCAGCAGGGTTTTGAATCCGATCTCGCGCATACCGTCAACGAGGACACGACAGTTGTTGCTGTAACGCGCCAGCCGTCCGGGTTGTCCGCCCTCAGTGTCAAACAAATCAAGCGCCGCATCGAAAGCAGCAATAACGTGGGTCGGCGGGGTGAACCGCCATTGACCATTGTTTTCCATCGCCTGCCATTGATCAAACAGGTCGAGGCTCAGTGAATGGGCGTTGCCTTCGCTGGCTTTAAGAACCGACTGCCGGACAATCACAAAGCCCATACCGGGAACGCCTTCGAGGCATTTGTTGGACGACGCCATCACCGCATCGAAACGAATGTCATGGGCGCTCAGCTCGATGGCACCGAAGCTGCTCATGGCATCAATCAGCAGCGAGCGACCATGTCCGGCGACGACCTCGGCAATGGCCTGAACGGGATTGAGAATGCCCGACGTGGTCTCGCAATGGACAACCAGCACATGGCCGATGTCGGCATCCGCGGCCAGGATCGCATCAACGTCGTTGGGGTCGGCTGGTGTGTCCTCGTCGGTCTCCAGCGTCACGTAGGCACGGCCTAGAACATCCATGATCCTGGCCATGCGCTGACCATAGGCACCGTTAATCAGGATCAGGGTTTTACCGTCCCGCGGGATCAGGGTGCCGATGGCGGCTTCGACAGCGAACGTGCCGCTGCCCTGTACCGGAACGCAAACGTGCGTCGCCGCGGCTTCGGCGATGTCGAGCAGACGGGCGCGAATGCGGGCGTTGGTGGCGATGAATTCGGCATCGCGCGAGCCGACATCGTGCAGCATGGCTTCTTTGGTTTCCCCCGCCGTACTCAACGGACCCGGAGTCAATAACCATGGATCAGTGCTCATCGTTCACTCCCCACCCAGAAAACGGCGCAAGCGGCGGGCGACATCGTCGGGCTTGACGGTCGGCCGCGCTAGGTCGTCGATACTGCCGGGGCGGATGGCGACATGGATCATGTGCGGCCCCGGCGACTTCAAGGCGCTTTCCAGCGTTTCGGTAAAGGCTGCAATGGTGTCGGTGGATGTGGCGCTGACATAACCACAGGCGCTGGCCACTGCGGCGAAATCGACGCTGGCCGATACGGTGCTTTGGCCACCGGTGGAATCATGAACGCCGTTGTCGAGCAAAACGTGAACCAGGTTTTCCGGGCCTTGCGCGCCAACGGTCGCCAGATTGCCCATCTTCATCAGCGCAGCACCATCGCCATCGACGACGATCACCGGCCGTGTCGTGTTCAGCGCTACGCCCAGTCCCATGGCGCTGGCCCCACCCATGGAGCCGACCTGATACAGGTGCTGTTCGCGATCAGCCAGGGTGAATAATTCGCGTCCGGCCTTGCCGGTGGTGGCGATGACGGGGGCTTCGTCCGGGATCGTCTTCAACAAGGCCTCAAGCGCCTGCATGCGTTCGGGGCGCTCGCCATTTTTTCTGATGTGACGCGGTGCCGCCGGGGTTGGCAAGGGGCGCGGGGTTTCGTTCAGTTCCTCGTCGGCAACCGAACCCTTTTCCATAATCAACGCATAGGACAGACCGGTTTCTGACATGTATTTTAAAGCGGTGTCGAGACTGCCGCCGATGTCGGCTACATCGGTCGGGAAGGGTGCATGCGGTATCTGCATGTCGTCCAACAGTTGTCCGGTGATCTGGCCCATCAGTTCGTGCTGGGGCTCGTCCTTCAGGCCCGGCTGGCCGCGCCATGTGACGATCATCAGGGTTGGAATTCTGAACGGCCAGTTCAGCGACGTCAGTGGATTGACTGTATTGCCAAGCCCGGAATTCTGACACATGACCATGGTTGTCTTGCCAGTCAGCCATGCTCCGGCGGCGATGGCGACGGCCTCGCCCTCGCTGGCGGCACCGACATAGGCCGCCTCGTCATCGCTGATAACCCGGTTGATCAGCGGCGTCAGGAATGAACACGGCACGCCGGTGAAGAAATCAACGCCGCGGCGCTTGGCTTCATCCAGGAACTGTTCAGCGGGGATCATAAGAAGTTGCGGGCGTCGGCCAGATCGAAGGCGTCGTTGACGTCGAGCCAGTGACCGGAGAAATAGGCCACATGCGGGGTGACGCCGCTTGCGATCAGGCGGTTAAACAGATCCGGCATGTTGGCGGTTGCCAGCGAGCCGTCCTTTTCCATGGTCTCGATTTCCGCTTTTACCAGCCGTGCGCCTTCGCCGCTCATCTTGACCAGTCCAATCCATTCGCCCTGCGCACCGTCTGCGTCAGATGTCATCTGCTCCAGCAGCACAGGTGCATCATCGATGATGTCTTCGGCAAAAGGCTTGCTGCACTTGGCGAAGTCACCGTCGGATTTGCGTACGGTGGCATCGATGGCGACGGTGATGTCGGCGTCTGATCGCATAAGGCGATCCAGAATGTGGTTGCGGAACAGGATATCGCCGTAAGAAACCACCACGTTGCCGTCAATGCGGTCTTGGGCACAAGCCAGCGAGGCGACTTCGCCGGTTGTCTCGTAATCATCGTTGACGACCTTGTTGATGTTGGCCAAATCGACGGCTTCATGCTTGTAGCCGCCAACCACCGTAATGTCGGTGATGCCGCTGTCGTTCAACGAGTGGGTAAGGCGGCGCAACAGCGGCTTGCCGCGCACATCAAGCATGCATTTCGGCTTTTCAGCCGTCAGGTCGGCCAGTTGATGGCCCCGGGATGCGGCCAGCAGGATGGCTTTGGTTTCGCCGCCACGATCCGGCAGATAGCGTTTCTCGGCCTCTGCCAGTTCGGTGTTGCCAGCGATGGTGAAGACATCGCTGATGCTCGCCACATTTCCTTCAATGTCGCGCAGGCTCTGGCTCTCGTAGATTTTTTCAGACACATCGCGCATCGCCGCCAGCGATGAACGCAGGTTGTGGTTGGCCCAGATAACCAGCGAGATGTTGGCCGCCCGGAAGGCGTCCGTCGGGGTGTCGTAATATTTTGTCGGCACGATGACCAGCGGCGAGCGGTTATCCCATTCCTTGGCGAAGGTCAGGACCTCGTCGGCGGTCGATCGCTTGGAATGAATTAAAATGCCGTCGGCTCCGGCGACACGATAGGCCTCGGCCCGGCGCAGCGCCTCGTCCATGCCTTTGCCTGCAATCAGCGCCTCGACGCGGGCGACGACGGAAAAGTCGTCGTCCAGCTGGCTGTCTTTACCAGCTTTGATCTTGCCGCAAAATTCGTCGACGTCGGCCAGTTCCTGATCGCCATCGACGAAGGAATTGGTCTTCGGGAATTGCTTGTCTTCGATGCAGACGGCGGCAATGTTGCGCTGGCACAGCTTGCGGACCAGTCGGCGGAAATTGTTGAAGTCGCCATAACCGGTATCGCCGTCGAGCATGATCGGGATTGATGTGGCGTCGGACATGAATTCAAGAACGTCGATGACCTGTGTCCAGGATGCTTCGTTGCGGTCGCGCACACCCAGTGCCGTGGCAATGGACAGTCCGGACCCCCAAATCGCTTCGAAGCCGGTTTGTTCGACGATCTTTGCCGACAACCCGTCATGGGCTTCCATACAGAACGACAATTCGTCGTTGCCGAGCATGGACCTGAATTTAGCGGCCTTGGTTTGGCTAGGTGTATTCTTGTTGTCAGACATTTCTGTTTCTTATCATTTAGTGGTTTGTGATTCGACCTGAATGATTTCGCCATTCAGTTGGCACGAGGCTTCGGCCAAGTCGACAAAAGCCCCGGTAACTTCTTCCGGTGGCTTGACGGTTTCGGGGTCTTCACCGGGGTAGGCAACGGGCCGCATGCCGGTGCGGGTCGGCCCCGGATTGAGAATGTTGGCGTTGACGCTGGTTTTCATGTTTTCAGACGCATAGGTCGTGACCATCGTTTCCAGCCCAGCCTTGGATACTACATAGGCTCCCCAATAAGGCCATGTGCCCTGGGTCACGGTGGAGCTGACAAAAATGGCGCGTCCAGCGTCCGATTGTCTTAACAACGGGTCCATGGATCGCAACAGCCGGTAATTGGCGGTCAGGTTCAGCGCGATGACGCGGTCCCAGTCATTTGGTTTGACTTGCGCCATTGGCGTCAAAGTGGTCAGCAATCCGGCGTTGCCGACCAGAATATCAAGGCGTCCGAAACGCTCGAACAGGGATGCGCCGATATGATCAATGACCTCGAAGTCGCTTAAGTCGGCGGGCACCAGCGTGGCGGACTCGCCAGTTGCTTGCAGGATTTCATCGTCCAGTTCTTCCAAAGCCGCCGTGGTACGCGACACCAGCACCAGATGCGCGCCTTCATCGGCGAAGCGTTTGGCAACGGCACGACCGATGCCGCGCGAAGCGCCGGTCACCAGTGCGATACGGCCCTGTAATCTTTTTGTCGTCATGGTCGTTACCCGCGCGTTTTCAGCAAGGATAACTGGGTCGGTGCGGGTCCGGCCTCGCGGTCGGTCAGGCGGATTGGGTATTCGCCGCTGAAGCACGCGTCGCAGTATTGCGGCATATCAGGGTTGCGGCCTTCGTGGCCGACTGCCCGGTACAATCCATCGAAGGAAATGAAGGACAGTGTGTCGGCACCGATGGCCTTGCCCATTTCCTCGACGCTCATGCGCGATGCCAACAACTCGGAACTTTCCGGTGTATCGATGCCATAAAAGCAGGAATGGGTGATCGGCGGGCTGGAAATCCGCATGTGGACTTCTTTGGCACCGGCGGCGCGTACCATGTCGACGATCTTCATGGATGTGGTGCCGCGCACGATGGAATCGTCAATCAAGACAACCCGCTTGTCCTTCAGGTACTGGCCGTTGGCGTTGTGCTTCAATTTTACGCCCAGGTTGCGAATTTGCTGGGTCGGTTCGATGAAGGTGCGACCGACATAATGGTTACGAATGATGCCCAGTTCAAACGGGATGCCGGACTCCTCGGCATAGCCGATGGCGGCGGGCACGCCTGAATCGGGGACCGGCACCACCACATCGGCCTCGATGCCGCTTTCGCGCGCCAGCTCGGCGCCGATTTCCTTGCGCACCTGATAGACGTTCAGACCGTCGACGTTGCTGTCGGGACGGGCGAAATAGATATATTCGAAAATACAGAACTTGGTCGGCTGCGGCACGAACGGGGTGAAGCTGTTGACGCCGTTCTTGTCGATGACGATCAGTTCGCCCGGCGCGACGTCGCGCACGAATTCTGCACCGTTGATATCCAGCGCACAGGTTTCCGACGCCAGAACGTAGGAATCGTCAATGCGGCCCAGCACCAACGGGCGAACGCCCATCGGGTCGCGCACACCGATCAACTTTTCCCGGGTCATGGCGACCAGCGAATAGGCGCCTTCGACCTGTCTCAGGGCGTCGATAACGCGCTCAACAACGTTGGTTCCCTTGCTGATGGCGATCAGGTGAATGAAGGCTTCCGTGTCGCTGGTTGATTGGAAAATGCAGCCGCGTTCGACCAGCGAGGTGCGAATAGCGTAGGCGTTGGTCAGGTTGCCGTTATGGGCGATGGCCAGACCGCCGAACTTGAAGTCGGCAAACAGCGGCTGGACGTTACGCAGGACCGTGTCGCCGGTGGTTGAATAGCGCACATGGCCGACGGCCATTTCGCCGGGCAGGGTGCGGATGACATCTTCGGAATTGAAGTTGTCGCCAACGTGGCCGAGCGCCCGGTGTGAGTGAAACTGACTGCCATCGTACGAAACAATCCCGGCGGCTTCCTGTCCGCGATGTTGCAGGGCATGCAGGCCAAGGGCCGCGTGGGCGGCGGCGTCAGTGTGCCGATAGATGCCGAAAACGCCGCACTCGTCGTGCATGTGGTCGTCTGCATCGGCAGCATGCGGGGTGCGGTCAATCACGGTCATTTTCCAGAACTGCTTTCGATCAGGCGTTCCATTTCGGTGCGGATCTTGTCGCCGTAGCCTTCCTGGGCACCGGTGTCCCCACTTTTTGGTTTCGGTGCAATCAAGCCTTCCAGAATTTGCCGGCTTTCTTCGATCAGACGGGCTTTTTCCTCGGCATTTTTCAAGGCCTTGGCACCGGCGTTGCTGGTGTCTTCGGGAATCAGCATCTTCAGCCAGTCGGCACCGGTTTCAACCAGCGGCATGGCGCGGGCGCTAGACATCCACGGTGGCTGGTCTTCTTTCGGGATCAACCATTCGACGGCCATATAAATCAGGCATACCAGCACCGCACCCCGGACCAGTCCAAACAGGAACCCGAGTGACCGGTCGAGCGCGTTCAAGGCGCTGTTCTGGACGCGGCTGGAAATGGCGCTGGTCAGCAGCGACAGCACGATCAGCGAGATCACGAAGACAATGGCGGCGGCAGCGATCAGGGCGATCTGGTCGGATGGAACATAATCGCGAATGTGGGGCTGAACGTGCGGGTAGCCATAAATGGCGATCAGGATGGCACCGACCCATCCCCCGATTGACAGCACTTCGTGGACGAACCCACGGGCGTAAGCCAGAAATGCCGAAATCAGCAAGATGACGGCAATGGCAATATCGATAATGGGGAGGTTATCCATGTGTTTCGCTTATCCGTGCGCTTGTTTGTTGTTGGATTTGCCGGGCGCGTGAAACAGCGACAGTAGATCGACCAGATGTCCGATCTCGCGGATTTCCAGGTTTCCAGTCTTTGTTTTCTTTCCGCGTCTTTTCGGCATAACCACTTTCGTGAATCCCAGTTTTTCCGCTTCCTTCAGCCGGGCGTCGGTATGGGCGACGGACCGTACTTCGCCAGACAGCCCGATTTCGCCGAAAACCACCGTCTCTGGTGGCACCGCAATGCCGCTCAAAGAAGACGCCAGCGCCGCTGCAACGGCCAGATCGGCGGCCGGTTCGGTTACCCGCAAGCCACCGGCGACGTTTAGGTATACGTCGTTGGCGCCCATGGCAAGCCCGCATCGTGCTTCCAGCACCGCCAGCACCATCGACAGACGCCCGGAATCCCAACCAACAACGGCGCGCCGGGGTGTTCCAAGCGGGCTGGGGGCGATCAATGTCTGCAATTCGACCAGCATTGGCCGGGTTCCTTCCATCCCGGCGAAGACGGCGGCGCCGTTGACTTCGCCTTCGTGCTCGGTCAGGAACAGGGCCGATGGATTGGTCACCTCCATCAGGCCCTTGTCGGTCATTTCGAAGACGCCGATTTCATCGGTCGGCCCGAAGCGGTTTTTGACTGCGCGTAGAATGCGGAACTGGTGGCTGCGCTCGCCCTCGAAATACAGCACACTGTCGACCATGTGCTCCAAAACGCGCGGACCGGCGATCTGGCCGTCCTTGGTGACGTGGCCGACCAGAATGACGCTGAATCCCCGGCGCTTCGCCAGCCGGATCAGTTCCTGTGCCGATGCCCTGACTTGCGTCACCGTGCCCGGTGCGGAATCAAGGGAATCAACAAACATGGTCTGGATTGAATCGATGATGACGACACCGGCGTCGATGGTCGGGTCGTCCAGTGTGGTGACGATGTCGCGTACCGAGGTCGCGGCCGCCAGCTGCACCGGCGATTTTGCCAGTCCCAGCCGTTCGGCGCGCATGCGCAATTGATCGATGGCTTCTTCGCCCGATATATAGGCCACAGGGGTGCCACCGGTAGCCAGGGCCGCTGCCGCCTGCAGCAACACAGTGGATTTACCAATGCCCGGGTCGCCACCGACCAACAGGGCCGAGCCGGGGACCAGCCCGCCGCCGCAAACCCGGTCAAACTCGCCGATACCGGTAATCCGGCGCGGGGGGCGTGCGCTTTCGCCTTCGAGCCCGACGAAGCCGACCTTGTGGCCTTTGCCGGGTTGCAGGCCCTTTGGGATAGCCGCCTGGACGGCTTCTTCGACAAGCGTGTTCCAGGCACCACAAGAGTCGCACTGACCGCTCCATTTGCGGTGGGATGCGCCACATTGCTGACAGCTAAACTGGGTCGATTTCTTGGCCAAGATCGGTCCTTGAACGGCTGATCGGGCGGGACGGTTTCCCACCCATCGGGGACCCTGTTCGTTTACGGGATTCTGGCCGTCTTTACAAGCCGTGGTGGGGCGATATTCAGGCCTTGATCAGGCTTTGTTGGCTGTTGCCTTGCGCTGGGCGTGGTCGTTATCAAGCTGCTGCTTGCTTTGTTTGGCACCGGCATTCATCTGGGCTGCCGCTTTTGCCGCCGCTCTGGCTTTCAGATGCGGGCTGATCCACATTTCTTTTTGCTCGCCATCGTTACCGGGATTCGGGATCCGCAAAACCTTGACGGCCTCGTAATCATTTCCTTCATCCAGGCTTTCGGCCTTCATCAGGGCGCTGCCGAAGGATTGGCCATCAAACTTGCTGTGGGGCGTCCATTTTCCCTCTTGCTGGATCATGACGCCGAAAAAGAAATCTTCCATTGTTTGCTCATTCAGGTTTGAAAATTGGTCCATGATTTTAAAAAGAAAGTGAAAAAACGAAAGCCTTTTTTTTCACCTTTTCGATTCAATGACTTGCACGTTATCGGGACAAAATAATCGTTTGCGAAAGATTCAAATGCAAGGCCACGGCTATATCGTGGCTTGACGGTTTATAGCCTATCCTTATAGCGTCAAAGCCCCATAGGCAGGCCGTTGAAATTCCATGCTTTACGTCGATGTCACCCGCGAAGATTTGCTGAAGCTACTGGAAAAGAACGGCCGGGTGGCTGAAGTTGGAACCTTTCGTGGCGCTTTCGCGGAAAATATCCTGGAGCTTGTGGTGCCTGATGAACTGCACCTGATTGACCCGTGGGTTCATCAACATCAGCCGGAATATGCCCCGGACGGCAGTAATGTCTCCGATGAACAGCATTTGGATAATTTTGAACACGTATCTGCGACATTTGCGGATGCTATCAATGACGGCCAGGTGACGCTGCACAGGAAAAAATCAACCGATGCCGTCGACGATTTTGAGGATGGCTATTTCGATTGGGTCTATATTGATGGCGACCACACTCACGACGCCGTCGCTAGCGATCTTGCCTTGTTTGCCCCCAAGGTGGCACCGGGCGGCATGATTCTCGGCCATGATTACAATAACAGTGAGCGCTATGGCGTTGAGTTGAATTTCGGCGTCGTCGAGGCGGTCAATGAATTCGTGCTCGAAAACGATTGGGAGTTCATCTGCCTGAACACAGACAATGCCGCGACCTATGCATTGGCCCGCAAGCCCCTGTCCAGCCATGGCGAAATGCTTGCCCTGAAACTGCTCAGAAACATCGGCAGGGTATTCGAGGTGCGTGATTTCCCAAAGCACGGCTTCAACGTCCGCGAGATCGAATTCCCCGACGGCGTCACCCGCCAATTTGCATCATTCTAAGACTGTCTCTTACGTCGACAACACAACCGTCTGCGAAAGGTTCAAGTGCAAGGCCACGGCCTCGCCTTCACCGACCGGCGCAACGCCGGACTGGTGCGCCTCGTCGACTAGCACCTGATGCGGGCCGACGGCGACAACATAACGAATGGTGCCGCCCAGGAACTCCACATGCACGACGTTGCCGTCAAGGCGCATACAGTTTTCCATGGTCGGCTCTGCCGCAGGGGTCAAAACCACATTTTGCGGTCTGAACACCAATGCCCGGCCATCTGTTGGCGGGTTGCTGACATCAACAGAGATACCGCCGTCGGCCTTGAACGTGGAGCCGTCAACGGTGCCGGAAATAACATTGGCGGTGCCCAGGAAACCGGCGACGAACAGGTTGTCGGGGTTGTCGTACAGGTCCATCGGCGCGCCGACCTGTTGCAGGATGCCTGCGTCCAGCACCGCCATCCGGTCCGACATGGTGTTGGCTTCTTCCTGATCGTGGGTCACAAAGATCGTCGTCAGCCCCAGCTTGCGTTGCAGGGTGCGAATTTCATTGCGCATCTGGACCCGCAGATTTGCGTCCAGATTGGACAGCGGTTCGTCCAGCAGCAGCACCCGGGGGCGCACGACAATGGTGCGGGCCAGTGCGACGCGCTGTTGCTGGCCACCCGACAATTGCGAGGGGCGGCGGTTGGCGTAATCCAGCAGGCCGACCATCTCCAGCGCCTCATCGACCCGTTCGTTGATTTCGGCTGCTGGCAGATGGCGTTCTTCCAGCCCGAACGCTACATTCTTGCGCA